>JAEZQX010000249.1 GCA_023441105.1 Pseudomonadota bacterium
ATGCGGCGGCGCAGGAACCCGCGTGCCAGCCGCTGCCAGCTGGCGAAGTCCGGATGGAAACGCACGACCTGGGATCCCGGGCCGCCAGCCGCCACGGACTCCGGCCTCGACCCACGGGACTGTTCAGCCGCGTCGTCGAAGAGCCAGGCCTGGTTCATGCGATATCCAGCGCCAGCTGCCGCATCGGTTGCGCGAAGCGGGCAAGCAGCCGGTCCGACGCAAGCTCGCCGATTGCCGGATGATGGTTGGCACAGACGATGAAGGGCATCGCCTTCTTGACGTTGACCTTCAGGGCCACCAAGTCTTCCAGGCGGATCTTGCGCCAGCGCCGCATCTGCAGCAGCTTCTTCACCGTCTTCGCACCCAAGCCCGGTACGCGCAGCAGTTGCTCCTTGGGCGCCCGGTCGAGGTGGATGGGGAACGCCTCGCGATGCCGCAACGCCCAGCCGAGCTTTGGGTCGACGTCGAGCGCCAGCATGCCGCCGGCGCCGTCACCGGCGGTCAGCTCCTCGTGGCGAAAGCCGTAGAAGCGCATCAGCCAGTCCGACTGGTAGAGGCGATGCTCGCGCAGCAGCGGCGGCGGCCGCGCCGGCAGCCTCGCGGAAGGATCGGGGATGGGACTGAACGCCGAGTAATAGACGCGCTTGAGCCGGTAGGAGGCGTAGAGGTTGGCGGAGGTGGCCAGGATCTGCGCATCGCTCGCCGGGTCGGCGCCGACGATCATCTGCGTCGACTGTCCCGCCGGGGCGAACGATGGCGGCGGCGTCCGCGACGGCCGCAGGTTGTCCGCCGCCCTGGCATCGGACCGCTTCCCGTCCTCGACCTCGTCCAGCCTGGCCCGGATCCGCGCCATCGACAGCCTGATGGTGTGATGGTCCTTCTCCGGGGCAAGCTGCTGCAGGCCCTCGCGGGTGGGCAGCTCGACGTTGATGCTGAGCCGGTCGGCGTGGCGGCCGGCGGCGGCCAGCAGTTCGCCGTCCGCGTCCGGTATGGTCTTCAGGTGGATGTAGCCGCGAAAGCCATGGTCCTCGCGCAGCCGCCGCGCGACTTCCACGAGTTGCCCCATGGTGTAGTCAGGGCTGCGGATGACGCCGGAGCTGAGGAAAAGACCTTCGATGTAGTTCCGGCGGTAGAAGCTCAGCGTCAGCTCCACCACCTCGTCCACCGTGAAGCGCGCGCGGCGCACGTCGGACGAGTTGCGGTTGACGCAGTAGCTGCATTCGTAGGTGCAGAAGTTGGTGAGCAGGATCTTCAGCAGCGAGATGCAGCGGCCATCCGGCGCGTAGGAGTGGCAGATGCCCATCCCCTCGGTGGAACCGATGCCTTTCGACCCGGCCGGTGCCGGCCGCGGCCCGGCAGCGCTTGACGCGCAGGAGGCGTCGTACTTGGCCGCATCGGCGAGGATCTCGAGCTTGGCTAGGACGTCCATGGGCTGGCAGATACTGTATGAATAGCCAGTATACTGCCGCCCCGCGTCGCGCGGGGCCGGGATCCCGGGCGGCCGGAACGGTCACTTCTGGCCGGGCACTCCGATCGCCACCGGTCGCACCGCCGCACCGGCCCCGCCCTTGTCGAGCGTCGGCAGCACCATGGCGCAGGCGGTCCAGACGCCCTCCTCGGCAAGCTTGTCCAGCTTCAGGTTTTCCAGGTGGTGGATGCCGAACTGGGTGAGCAGTTGATGGTGCACGCTGAAAGGCAGGCCCGGCGCGGTGCCTGCGGGTGGCTGCGCCTTGCCCTGGAGCATGCCGTTGGGCACCGGATCGATGAACGGCGTATCCAGCCCGACCGCCACGACCCGGCGCGAGCCGAGGTACTCGGCGGCATCGACGCCGAGCCCCGGCGCCATCGCATAGTAGGGGCTGTCGCCGACCGGGTCGCGCCAGTTCTCGCTCCAGCCGGTATGGATCCAGACCATGTCGCCCGGCAGGATTCCGCGCGCGCCCAGCCCCTGCGCAGTAACCATCGCCTCGATGTCCGCCCGTGTCACCACCTGCCCGTCGCCCATCGCCTTGCCCTTGCCGACGTGCCGGCGCGCATCGAGGATCACGACGGTGGTCACCAGCGGTGGGATCTTTTCGAGCCCGAGCCGCAGCAGGCCGGAGTCCGGCGAGGGCTTCACCTCCGCCTGGGTGAAGCCGCTGTAGTAGGTCACTTCGCCGGTCGCCAACGGACCTTTCGGATCCCAGGGGTCTTTCAGGTAGCCGAAATGTCCCAGCGCGTCGATCTGCGTGCCCTGTTGGCCCGGCTCCGCATCCGCTTCGAAGACCTCGCTGTTGAGAACGCATGGCGGGAGAACGGTATGCCGGCGGTGGGCTTGGGCTTGACCCCGCCCGGTCCGCCGAAGGGCGTCTTGGGCATCGAGTTGCTGCGCACCTGCGATGCCTCGAACCATTTCGCCTGCGGCTGCGCCATGTGCCAGGCGCACCGCTGGGTGGTCGCGCTGCCCAGGATGTTGGCCATGCCGCGCTCGTCCCCGGACGGCCAGGGCGGCTGCGGCGCGGCCTTGGCCAGCTCCAGCAACTCGGCCGGTTCGGCCGCCAGCGCGGCGCTCGATACGGCATGGACGAGAGATGCCACCAGCAACGCCTGCTTCATGCGATCCCCTCCTCTCCGGCCGCCACCTGCAGCCGCTGTTTGTCACGACGCCCGACACCGGCCCCACGATATCATCGGCCGGGCAGCGACGTCATCCGGCTGCAACCACGAGCCGTCGAGGATGCGATGCGGCAACGGGCTCACCGTTCCCTGCTGGTGGATGGCCTGAAAGCGGTCGCGGCGATGCTCATCGTGCTGCACCACCTGGCGTTCTACGGGCCGATGGCGGACCATCTCCGTCCGGTCGTGCCACAGCTGTGGCAGTGGCTGGTCGATGACGCCCGGATGGCGGTGCAGGTCTTCCTGGTCGTCGGCGGCTTCCTGGCGGCCCGCAGCCTCGCCCCGGCCGGCCGCCTGATGGTCGATGCCGGTCTCGGTGCGACGCTGCGGTTGCGTTTCCTGCGGCTGGCGCTGCCGTACTACCTGGTGCTGCTGGTTGCCATCGCCTGCAACGAGCTGGCCCGCGGCTGGATGACCCATCCTTCCATCTCGGCGCCGCCCACCCTGCTCCAGCTGCTGGCCCACGCGCTGCTGCTGCACGACCTCCTCGGCTACGAGGCGCTTTCTGCCGGCCTCTGGTATGTCGCCATCGACATGCAGCTGTTCCTGCTGATGGCGGTGCTGCTGTGGCTCGGCGAGCAGGTCGACCGCGGCCGCCGGCGCCCGTCGCGTCCAGGCCAAGTCCCGTACACGCCCCTCATGACCACTGCGCTGCTGCTGGTCTCGGCGCTGGGCCTGGCATCGCTGCTGCATTTCAACCGCGACTTCGGGTGGGACGCATGGGGCGTCTATTTCTTCGGCGCCTATGCGCTGGGCGCCCTCGCCTGGTGGGCATCGACCTGGCCACGCCCGCTCTGCTGCCTTGCGGCCATGGCCGCACTCACCATCGGCATCCTGCTGCTCGAGTTTCGCGAGCGCCTGCTGCTGGCACTCCTGGTCGCGCTTGCGCTGGGCCTCGAGGCGAGCATCGCGCGGCGCCGGGGGACGCCACTGCCTGCCAGGCTCGGCGGAGCCGGCCCGGAGCAAGACGATGCTGCCGCATCCCGCCATCCCATGGTCTTCGTTCGAAACAGCCTGGAGCGCAGCATCCAGGGAGCGTGCGCCATTTCCTATGCGCTGTTCCTGATCCACTTTCCGGTGTGCCTGGTGGTGAACGCCGCCTTTACCCGTTTCATGCCGCCGAACGCAGGCTGGCAGGCGATCGGGCTCTTCGTCGCGTTGTCGATGAGTGTCGCAGCGGCTGCCGCATTCCATGCGGGCGTGGAGGTCCGGTTGCATCGGCTGCTGGCGAGGCCGCGAGCGGATTCGATGGCGCACGCGCCGCCGGTGTCCTGACGGCGTCCTGACCAACGCAGGGCCTTGCCGACCATCCGAGTCGGCCCTGCTTGCCCGCCGCGCCGGATTCTTGTAGCTTGCTGGCACGTCGGCCGGTCGAAGACCGGCGAAGCCTGGCTCGCTTCGCCGTTCGGTGAACCGCGCGCCCTCGAAAGACAAGGAGACACCGATGCCTGCCAACCCCCGCGCCGGTCTCTGGACCGCGTTCGTCGTCACGATGCTTTCCGCCGTGTCGCTGGCGGGCGGGCTGGCCGCCCCGAGCGCGCAGGCGCAGGAGTATCCGAACCGGCCGATCAAGGTGATCGTTCCCTTCTCGCCGGGTGGTGCGGTCGACGGTCCCACCCGCGCGATCGCGCAGGAGCTGTCGAAGCAGCTGAAGCAGCAGGTCGTGATCGAGAACAAGCCTGGCGCCGGCGCGACCATCGGCACCGACCTGGTCGCCAAGTCACCGGCGGACGGCTATACCTTGCTGCTGGCGTCGCAGACGAATGCGATCAGTGCCTCGCTCTACAAGAAGCTTCCCTACGAGCCGACCGACGACTTCGCGGCCATCTCGCTGCTCGGACGCGAGCCCGGCGTGCTGGTGGTCCATCCTTCCCTGCCCGTGAAAACGGTCGCGGAGCTGGTCGCCTACGCCAAGCAGCGGCCGGGGCAGCTCAACTATGCGTCCTCGGGCAACGGCAGTGGCCAGCACCTGTTCATGGCGATGTTCGCGTCCATGTCCGACATCCAGCTCACTCATCTGCCGTACCGGGGCAGCGCGCCGGCAACCACCGACCTGCTGGCGGGCATCGTCCCGATGTCGATGCCGGGCACTGCCGGCATGGTCCGGCACATCAAGGCGGGCAGCCTGCGCGCGCTGGCGGTCAGCGGCGTCACGCGCTCGCCGCAGCTGCCCGAGGTGCCGACATTGGCGGAATCGGGGCTGCCCGACTATTCCGCGTACGTCTGGATGGGACTGTTCGCGCCCAAGGCGACGCCCCCGGATATCATCGAGCGCCTCGTGAAGGAAGTGAAGGTCGCGCTCGCGACGCCCGAGGTGCGCAGCTACTTCGACAACGCCGGCATCGAGCTCGTGGGATCGTCGCCGGCGGAATTCGCCGCCTACTTCCGCGAGGAGCGCGATCGCTGGTCGCGCGTCATCAAGGAAGTCGGCGCCAAGATCGATTGAGTACCAGGAGAACGACCGAGATGCCCCAAGTGACCGGCCAGGAACACTGGACCACCAAGAAGACCACCGACGGCGATGTCCGCCTGTTCCTGTGGGAGAAATTCGTCGGCACGCCCGACGGCAAGCCCGCGGTGCTGTTCGTGCACGGCTCGTCGATGGCCTCGCAGCCTACCTTCGACCTGACGGTTCCGGGGCGGCCCGACTCGTCGGTCATGGACTGGTTCGCCGAGCGCGGATTCGTGTGCTGGTGCGTCGACATGGAAGGGTACGGGCGCAGCGACAAGAAGCGCGACATCTTCTGCGACATCGCCAACGGCGCCGCCGACCTCGAGGCCGCCACCAGCTATATCCATGCCAAGCGGGGCGTACGCAGCTTCCTCACCTACGGCATATCGTCGGGCGCGCTGCGCGCCGCCATGTTTGCGCAGCATCATCCGGAGCGCGTCTCGCGGCTCGCATTGGACGCTTTCGTCTGGACCGGGGAAGGCGCACCCACGCTCGCGCAGCGGCGCAAGAAGCTGCCGGAATTCATGGCCAGCAAGCGGCGCCCGATCGACCGCAAGTTCGTGCGCTCCATCTTCGAGCGCGACCATCCCGACTGCGCCGATGCGACGACGGTGGAAGCGTTCGCCGATGCCATCCTCGCGCTCGACGATTCGATGCCCAACGGCACCTATATCGACATGTGCTCACGCCTGCCGGTCGTCGACCCGCAGAAGATCGTAATGCCGACCCTCGTGCTGCGTGGCCAGTTCGACGGGATCGCCGCCATGGACGACCTGATCGAATTCTTCAAGCGGCTGCCGTCGCCGGACAAGCAGTTCACGGTCATGAACGGAATCTCGCACGCCAGCTTCCAGCAGAAGAACTACCAGATGGTGTACCACATCCTGCACGCGTACTTCACGCAGCCGGCGCCCGCTTATACGGCTGCGGCAACCGATCTTCATTGAGGATCCGGCCGGGCGCTCCCGCCTGCGGCACCCGCCGACGGGGCGCCGCGCGAACCCCACCCCCTCCCGACGCTGGCGCTACCCGTCGCCGGCTGCCGGGTTTCGCGCGCTCACGAACCAGGTGCTCGACGGCGCCCAGATGGTGCCGTCGTCGCGGCGGTAGCTCGCCAGGACGCTGCGCAGGCCATCGACCACCTCCTCCTTGTGCCGGGCACCCTCCTCGCCGGCCAGGCGGATGATCTCTCCGGCCGGGCCCAGGTCCATCGCCAGGCGAATGGCTTCGTCCAGGTCATGGCCGATGCAGATCGGCGCGTCGAAGCGCTCGAAGCCGATCCGGTCGAAGCCTGCCGACTTCAGCAAGTCGCTGACCAGGTCGGCGCCGGCCATCGAGAACGGGCCGGGACCGCAGTGCACCTGGTCGGTCTCCTCGCGCGGAGCCACCGTCAGGATCTGCCGCACGCACAACTCGGCCGCGTGCACCCAGGGGTTGTCCTCGCGGCGGCGCCAGACGATCATGAGCAACCCGCCGCCCGGCGCAAGCGCGCGTCGGATATTGCGCATCGCCGCCCCAGGCATCGTGAAGAACATGGTGCCGAACCGCGAGAATACCCGGTCGTAGGGACCTTGCAGCTCATCTTGTTCGACGTCGCCGACGAAGAACGCGGCATTGCCGACCCGCCCGGCAGCTGCCGCCTCGTTGGCGACGGTGACGAACCGCGGCGCGCAGTCGACGCCCACGGCCTGCCCTTGCGCGCCGACCTGGTGCGCGATCCGCAGGGTGCTGTCGCCGAAGCCGCAGCCGACGTCGAGGACCCGGCTGCCTGGCCGCGGCGGATGGCGACGCAGCGCCTCTTCGCTGTGCGGCGACAAACCGTCGATGAGCAGGTGCTTGTAGCGGACGAACTTGTCGAAGAGGATCGTGTTCCACGCTTCGACGATGACGCTGTTGCCGTCGCTCATGACGATCCCCCGCAGGTGGCCAGCCTTCGGATGATACGGCGCGAGGTCGTCGGCCGCCCAGGCTCCTCAGCCCCGATCCGGCGCCGATTCGCTGCGCAGCACCGCATTCACCTCCGCGCCGAGGATCAGCGTCACCGTGCTCAGGTACAGGAAGACCAGGGTCGCGACCAGGCCGGCGAAGCCGCCGTAGACCAGCAGCAACTCGGCGGCGCTGCGCCAGGTGTAGGACAAGAGGGCCGCCAGGCTGATCCACAACGCCGCGCCGAAAATGGCGCCGGGAAGGACGCCGCGGAAGGTCTGCGGTATGTCCGGCAGCAGCCCGTACAGCAGCGCATACATGGCGGCCAGCACGATGAACGCCAGGCCGTAGCGCACGCCGCCGCGCAGCCACCAGGCTTCCGAGCCGACGCCGATCGTGTTCTCCAGGAAGTGCCAGACGTAAGGCATGATCACCACCGAACTGAAGGCCGCGATGCTGGCGCCGCCGACGACGATCGTGAACAGCGTCACCTTGATGCGCGCCTTCCAGAAGGTCAGCCCGGCTTCGATCCCGTACGCCTTGTTGAGCGCCGTGCGGATCGCCTGCACGCCCGAGGAGGCGGTCCAGATGGTGACGAAGAAGCCGATCGCGAGCAGCGCCTGGTTGCGCTGCTTCAGCACCTGGTCGACCACCGGCTGCAGCGCATCCTGCACGATGGGCGGGGTGTAGCTGATCACCCGTCCGGCGAGGGCGGCCGCCTCGCCCGGTTTGCCGAGGAATCCGGCAGCCGCCGACACCAGGATCAGCAGCGGGAACATCGCCAGGATCACCGAGAAAGCGACGCTGCCGGCCTGGTTGGCGCTCTGGTGCACGATGTAGCCCTTCATCGCGAGCAGGAATACGCGCAACCCGGGCACGCGCAACAGCGCATCCTTGAACCGCCCCGCCACCTCGCGCAGCGTCATGCTGCCGTCCTGGCGGGCGCGGCCGGGTCCATCACCACCGGCCGCTTCAATCCTGGCGTTCCACGGCTTGCAGGAAAGCGTCGATCAGCCCCGCCGGCGCCTTGATCACGTGCTCCGGACCCGGGAAGCCGCCGGAGCGCACGTCCTGCACGAACTCCTTGAAGCCGGCCACCCGTTCGGCCTGCATCTCCTGCTTCATCCGGAACAGGTTGCGGTACTGCTTGGTGTGGCGTGGATAGGGAGGGGCATTGTTGCCGAGGATATCGTCGGCGAACAGGAACTGGATGTCGCCGCCGCTGCCGGCGCCGATCGACGACGTCAGCAGACTGGTGCGCTTGCTGATCTGCGCCAGGAGCTCCGCCGGGATCACTTCGACTTCGACCGCCCAGGCGCCCGCCTTCTCGAGCTTCCTGATTTCGTCGTAGACCCACAGCGCCTCGTCGATCGTCTTGCCGACCGCCCGCAGCCCGCCCGTCCAGGTACTCTTGCGCGGCACCAGGCCGGCATGACCTTCGATGGGAATGCCGGCTTCCGCGGCCGCGGCCACGAAGCGGGGCGACCATTGGCACATGATGCCGTCGGCGCCGATCTCCATCGCCTGGTAGCCGATGCGCACCGCCTCGGCCTCGGTCGCCGCGGCGACCAGCGGCACCGAGAACGACATGAAGGTGTTCGGCGCCGCCTTGCGGATCGCCGCCGCGAGCTCCGGGCGCTTCGGATCGAAGCGCACCTTCATCAGGTCAACGCCCGCCTCCTCGGCTGCGGCAGCCTCCTCCGCCGAGAACGGCAGCGTCTCCGTCAGCACGCGCTTGCCCTTGAGGTCGCGCAGGTCCTTGACGGTGTAGTTGCGCGTGCCATAGGCGCCGCCCAGCGTCATCACCCGCTTGAGACCCCGTTGCGCCGCATCGCGTGGGGGGATGCCGCCATCGCCGGTTGCATGGGTTGCCATCTATAGGTTCTCCTCACTTGGTTGCAAGAATTCGGCAGAGGAGGATGTTAACGTCGATCACCAGCCACCGCGCCACGCCAACCCGCATGACCGGGATCGAATCCGCCGGATGGAGATCAGAGGCTGTCGCGCTCGATCACTTCGTAGCCCACGTCCACCGCCCGCTTCACGGGCACCTCGCCGGCGAGCCTCGCCAGCAGGAGCCGGGCGGCCATCCTGCCCATTTCATAGCTGCGGATGTCGATGGTGGTGAGGGCAGGCTTGAGCTCACGGCCGACTTCGGCATTTCCGAAGCCGCAGATCGCCACGTCGCCCGGAACATCCAAGCCGCGACGATGGCATTCGAACATGGCGCCCGCTGCGTACACGTCGGTGGCGGCAATCACGGCCGTCAGCCCCGGCCACTTGGCCAGCAATTCCGTCAGTCCGATCCGACCGCCAGCGAAACCCATCACCTCGGGCAGATAAGCCACGCGGTCCGAAGGCAGTCCGGCCCGCTCCAGGGTCTGGCGGATGCCGTCGAGCCGCTGCTGATGCCGCTGCACCGGCGACGGGGGATGCGCGATATAGCCGATCTCGCGGTGCCCTTTCGCGACCACCAGCTCGGCGAGCTCGCGGGCGGCGTCGAAGTTGGCGTAGCCCACCGCCATGTCAATGAACGGTCCCTGCTTCTCCCATGTTTCCACGACAGGCACGCCGGCAGCGCGCAGCATCGAGACCGTCTTGCGGGTGTGGCGCGCCCCGGTCAGGATGACGCCATCCGGCCGGCGTCGAAGGAATGTCTCAACCACCCGCTGCTCGTCCTGCGAGCCATAACCCGAGTCCGCCAGCATCAGCTGATACTCCTGCTCCCGCAGTTCGTCCATCGTGCCTTGCAGGGTGGCATGGAAATACGAGCTCGACAGCGACGGCACGACAGCGACGATCACCTTCGACTTGCCGGATGCCAGGTTGCCCGCCACGTCGTTCAGGACATACCCGAGGCGAGTGGCCGCCGCCAGGACCCGCTTGCGCGTGGCTGCGGCCACGCGCTCCGGGCGCCGGTAGACGTTCGAGACGGTCATCTCGGACACGCCCGCCAGCCGAGCGACGTCGCTCATGGTGATCCAGCCGGGCTTGGTCGACCTCACGGCAACCGGCGCCTGCCCGCGACGGCCTGGCTGACAATCGCCGAGACTCGCTCGCGATCGACGCCGGTGAGCGCGGATCGCGGCGACCGGGGCGCCTCCGGGAACCCCGTCAGCAGGGACGCGGCAAGCTTGATGTTCTGAACCAGGAGCGGCGAAACATCGAGCTGGAAAAGCGGAGACAGCCATCGATACCACTGAACCGCCTCGTCGTATCGCTGATCCGTCCAGGCGCGATGGAACGCCACGCATTCCGCCGGCACGGCGTTGCCGAGCCCGGCCACGAGGCCATCGGCGCCGAGTGCCAGGGCCTCCAATGCAAACTCATCGCCAGAGAGGATGCTGCAGCGTGAACCGAAGGCGCTCTTCCATTGCGGTATGCGTGCGGTCAGCTCGGCTGCTTCCTTGACACCCACCCAGCATGGATCGCCGGCGACCCGCTCGGCCAGCTGCGGTGCGAAATCACAGCCGAACGTGGCGGGCTTGTTGAAAACCATCGTCGGCAGGCCCGACTCGGCCATCGCTGCAATGACGTGCTCGACCAGCTCCGCCCCCGTGGGTCGATAGAGCACGGGAGGGAACAGCAGCAAGGCAGTCGCGCCACACTCCCGCAAGGAACGCAGCCGGACCCAATCCTGGGCCAGCCCCGTGCCGACGCTGGCCGCAATCACCGGCGCCGGCAGGTCGCCCACGGCGGAACGGGCACAGCGCACGAGCTCCAGCTTCTCGTCGTCGGACAAGGATCCGGCTTCGCCGAGCGTCGAGCCGACGATCACGCCGTGGACGCCGCTGGCGAGCATGAGGCGGACATGGCGTTCGAAGGCTTGAAGATCGACCTTCGCCGCTTCGTCGAACGGCGTCAGCAACGACGGCAGGACGCCGCCGATCGCGTGGCTCACGGTCGGGTCATCCGAGCTCGTCGAGATCGAGCTCGACCGGATCTACACCCGGGTAGGCGTGGCGCCGCCACATCCATGAGCGCAGGAGCTGCCGCTCCATGCCCGGTCTCTCATCGTCGATGTAGGCGGTGCGGGAATGCAGGGTCGCCAGGTTGTTGGCGATGAGCACTTCGCCCCGCTGCAGCTTGTAGCGGAACAGGAGCTCCTCGCGCTGCATCAGCTCGTCCAGGACATCGAATGCCGTTGCCGCCTCCGCCGGAAGAACGACTCCGGCCTTGGCCGCGCCCTGCTCCAGGAACTCCCGGTTGTAGCGCATGAAGAGCTCGGCGCCCTGCCGCTGGAAGATCGGATAACGCACCGGGCGATCCTTGGCACCGGCGCGCGTCTGCAACTGTGGCTTGTCGGCATGGAACTCGCCATACAGTACGTCGAGCAGGTCGGGATGCCTCGCCAGCAGCTCGTTGTGCAAGGTGTAGGCCGAGACGAGCACGCTCTCGCCGCCCTGCTTGGCCGCTCGCAGGCAGGTCAGGCCGATATAGTTCGGCGGCCGGGGCTCGAGCACGCCGTTGTCCGAATGAAAGGCGAAGAAGCGGTTGGTCTGGCTGATCCGGTAAGGATCTCCATCGCTGCGCTTCTGGTCCTTGAGCAACTCCACCCGCAGCCCCGTGTAGTTCTGCCGGATCACCTTGCCGAGATAGTTGCTGACCACCCAGGCGAGGATCTGCGCTTCGTCGAACGACATCTCGTCGAACGGAAGACCACGCAGGACGAAGAAGCCGATCCCATGGTCGAGCCTTGCCCTCAATGCCGGGATGACCCGGGCAAAGGCCGGCAAGCGCATGTCCTCCTGTTCGACGGTCGCGAGGCTGAACTGGTTCGCCCGGATGTGCTCGAGCGCGTGGCGGATCTCGATCCTCGCCTCGTCGCCCAGATCGTGGAAGAGTTCATCCTCGCGCCGCGCCAGGCCCTCTGCAGACCAGGCACGGGGAAAGTGACTCAGCGCGCGCAGCGGCTCGCGGCGCAGGGGTGCCGCAAGGCCGTAGTCGACATCGAAGGTTGACGGTAAAGCGCTCACCGGTATCTCCTGATCGTAGTGTCGGGCGATCGCCCCTTGCATCGAACTGCAACGCGGCCAAGGGTAGTGACATCCGCGAGTTTAGCGCTAAAATGAAAATAGCGGCACCGTGACACCGGCCATTGCCTGGCTGGGCGTCGCCTGCGTCTGCCGGCAGCGTGAGGGGCGATCTTCCCGCTGATTCCGGCCCCGCCGTGGCCCCGAATGGAGCATCGCGTTGAAGAGAATCGTCGTTGCGGCTGCTGCGCAGATGGGACCCGTGCCTCGTGCCGCTTCGCGCCACGAAACCGTCGCTCGCCTGCGCGCCCTGCTCGCCCGCGCAGCGGCCTATGGCGCCCAGTTCGTGGTCTTCCCGGAACTGGCATTGACCACCTTCTTTCCCCGCTGGCTGATCCAGGACCCGGCGGAACTCGACAGCTTCTTCGAGGACGCGATGCCGAACGCCTCGGTCCAGCCGCTGTTCGACGACGCGCGACGATTGGGCGTCGGTTTCTACCTTGGCTATGCGGAGCGGATTGCCGGCGATTCCGGAACCCGCCGCTACAACACCTCCGTCCTCGTCGGTCCGGATGGACGTCTGATCGGCAGGTATCGCAAGGTCCACCTGCCGGGCTTCCATGAGCCGCAATCGGATCGCTCCCTGCAGCACCTGGAGAAGCGCTACTTCACTCCCGGGGATCTCGGCTTTCCGGTCTTCGAGGCATTCGGCGGCCGGATCGGGATGTGCATCTGCAACGACCGGCGCTGGCCAGAGACGTACCGCATGCTCGCGCTCCAGGGAGCGGAGTTGATCGCACTCGGCTATAACACGCCGGTCGAATATTCGCCCGACCCGAAGCAACAGATGCTGTCCGACTTCCACAACCACCTGGTGATGCAGGCCGGCGCCTACCAGAACGCGTCATGGATCATCGGCGTTGCGAAGGCT
The DNA here is from genome assembly GCA_023441105.1 of Pseudomonadota bacterium. The sequence continues at coordinate 12,938 of JAEZQX010000249.1, forward strand.
GGACATGAGGAGGGGAGCAACCTCATTGGCGGCAGCGTGATCATCGCTCCCTCCGGCGAGATCGTCGCGCAGGCTCGCACCCTCGAGGACGAGGTCATCGTCGCGGAGTGCGACCTCGAAGCGGCGGCCGCCTACAAGCGCGACATGTTCGACCTGGCGCGCCATCGCCGCCCCGATCAGTACGGCCTGCTGGTTCGATGAGCTTCGAGCCTCCATCCGATACCCATCCCCTCAGTCGCTCAGCCCCCCTCGTAAAGGAGCATCCATGATCCCGACCTCCCTTGTTGCGCGTGCTCGGCCATTGCTCATCGCCAGCCTGCTGGTCGCCGCGGCGCCGGCGCTCGGCGATGGCCCGGCCAAGGACTTTCCCCGCCAGACGGTCACCATCACCGTCGCCTACGCTGCCGGAGGCGCCACCGACATCACGACTCGCGCCATCGCCCAGGAGCTCACCAAGCTCTGGGGTCAATCCGTCGTCGTCGAGAATCGCCCCGGCGCGGGCGGCAACATCGGTGCATCGCAGATCGCGCGCGCCAAGCCGGACGGCTACAACCTGATCATGGTGGCGCCGGCGCACACGGTGAATGCAACCCTGTATCCCCATCCCGGATACGAGCCCCTGAAGGATTTCACGCCCATCGGGCAGGTCACCGTCATGACGAACATGGTGGTTGCCCATCCGTCGTTCCCGGCGAAGTCGATCAAGGAGCTTCTCGAGATGTCGAAGAAGCCGGACGCGGTGGCCTACGCATCCGGCGGCGTCGGCACGTCGGAGCACATGGCAGCGGAGCTCTTCCAGTACAAGACCGGGGTCAAGTTGACCCACGTGCCATACAAGGGCACCGGCCAGGTGATCCCCGACCTGCTCTCGGGCCAGGTGAAGCTGGCATTCGCCAACATGCCGGCGCTCCTGCCGCACATCCAGCGGGGCAACCTCAAGCCGCTGGCCGTCAGTACGGCCAAGCGGTCGAGCGCCCTGCCCGACGTGCCGACAGTCGACGAAGCGGGCGTACCCGGCTACGAGGTGATCGTGTGGCTCGGCCTGCTTGCCCCCGCTGGTACGCCGGCCGACGTGGTGGAGAAGATCAACGCCGATCTGGCCACCGTCCTGAAGGTGCCGGCGATCAAGGAGAAGTTCGCCGCCATGGGGATGGAGCCATCGCATTCGTCGCCGGCAGAGTTCCGCAAGCTGCTCGAATCCGAGATCGAGAAGTACGCGACGGTCATCAAGGCGGCCAACCTCAAGATCGAATGACCGGGACCGCTCGTTGAAGCCAACCACGCTTGCGCCCCCGAAACCGGACCCGGGCAACCGGTCGTGGTGGTACCGCGATGCGCTGCAGTCCCGCGAGCCGTGCCCGCCGCTGAGGGGCGAGCACCGCTGCGATGTGGCGGTGGTAGGCGGCGGCTTCACCGGTCTTTGGACCGCCATCACGCTCAAGGAACGAGATCCGCGGCGATCGGTGATGATTCTCGAGGCATCGAGGTGCGGATCCGGGGCCAGCGGCATGAACGGCGGCAAGGTTTCCGGCTATTGGCCGGCGCTGCGCTCGCTGGCCTCGACCCTCGGTGAAGATGATGCTTTGCGGGTCGCCCGCGCCGGCACGCGAGCGCAGGACGCGATCCGGCGCTGGTGCACCATGCCCGGTCGCGACGTCTGGTGGCGCGAGGCCGGCAACCTGCGCGTCTCGACGTCCCCCACCCAGGACCAGCGCATGCAGGCGATGGTCGACGCGGCGCGGCGACTGGGCGTGCCCGATACCGTCGAGCCGCTCACGGCCCGGCAGGTCCAGGCACGATGCGCCTCGCCGGCCATGCGTGGCGGGGTGTTCCTCCCGGAAGGCGCGACTGTCCATCCGGCCCTGCTGGTCGAGTCGCTCCGAAAGGCCGCCCGCGAGCTGGGCGTCGCCATCCACGAGGATTCGGCAGTGCTGTCCCTGCAGAAAGGCGTCCCGAGCGAGTTGTCGACGCGCGAGGCTCGGGTGGTTGCGCAGGACGTGGTCATGGCCAGCAACGTCTCGCTCGCCGCGGACTCCGCGGTGCAACCGCACCTGTGCGTGTTCTCGAGCTACGCCTTGATGACGGAGCCGGCTTCCCAGGCACTCGCACGCCAGGGTTGGCACGGCGACGAGGGGTTCAGCGACTTCCGCATGTTCCTGCACTACTTCCGCAAGACGCCGGATGGGCGGGTCTTGATGGGATCCGGATCGGGTCCGATCGCCATGACCGGCAACAGCGACGATCCCCGGCTGAGATCCGACGGCGAGAGCCTCGACCGGACCATCGCCGGCCTGCGGCGCCTGCTTCCCGCCCTTGCCGGGGTGGAAGTCTCGGCCACCTGGGGTGGCGCGCTCGACGTGTCATCGGACCGGCTGCCCTTCTTCGGTACCTTCCCGGGCACGCGGGTGCACTACGGCTGCGGCTATTCGGGTCACGGCGTCAATGCGACCTGGATCGGCGGCCAATGCCTCGCATCGCTCGTGCTCCGGCAGCGCGACGACTGGACCGCCTCCCCGTTCTGCACCAGGTCGCTGCCGCGCTTTCCGCCCGAGCCTTGGCGCACGGTCGGCGGTCGCGCAATCCGCTGGGGGATACTGAGATGCGAGGAGGCGGCCGACGATGGCAGGCAGGGCTCCTGGATGGCCAGGACCCTTGCTTCGGCGCCGGAGAAGCTCGGAATGAAGATCGGGACACGATAAGGAGGAGAGAGAATGTCGAAGCTGCTTCTGCGCAATCTCGCGCTGCTGGACCCGGCAGCGGGAACCGTCACTGGCGGCTACGAGGTGCTGGTTGAAGGCAAGACCATCGCTGCAGTCGAACGCGGGCGGATCGACGCCCGCGGTGCCGAGGTACGGGACCTCAAGGGCCGGACGCTGATGCCGGGACTGATCGATTGCCATGTCCACCTGAACCGCACCATCCTGCCCACGGCCCCGCTCATGCTGCCGTCGCTCCTCACTGCCCATGCGGGTGCGACGCTGAAGGGCATGCTGATGCGTGGCTTCACCACCATCCGCGATGCCGGCGGCGCGGACGCGGGTCATCGGCAGGCCGTCGAACAGGGACTGTTCACCGGTCCGCGGGTGTTCGTGTCGGGACGTGCGATCAGCCAGACCGGTGGTCACGGCGATCCACGCTCGCCGGCGGATCTGGTCGCGCCGTGTGATTGCGTGCATCTCGAGGCGGGCCTGGGGCGTATCGCCGACGGCGTGCCGGAGGTGCGCAAGGCGGTGCGCGACGAGATCCGACTTGGCGCCGATCAGATCAAGCTGATGGCGGGTGGCGGCCTGGCCTCGCAGGCGGATTTCCCGGATCAGCTGCAGTACTCCCAGGAGGAGCTCGATGCGGTCGTCGACGAGGCGACACGGTCGAGGACCTATGTCATGGCACACGTTTTCTCGGCGGAGGGGATCAGGCGGTGCATCCAGGCCGGCGTCAGGACCATCGAGCATGGCTACTTCCTGGACGAACCCACCGCCAGGTTGATGAAGGAGTCGGGAACCTACCTGTCGATCAATCTGCTGACGGTGCAGGTCATCGCCAACGGCAAGTCGCTCGGCTACACCGACGCGAGCATCGCGAAGGCTCAGGACGTGCTCAAACGCGGCGTCCGGGCTTACGAGATTGCCCTGCGCGAAGGGGTGAAGGTGGCATTCGCAACCGACCTGTCACGGGCGCCCGAGCGGATGTCGGAGGAGTTCCTGGCTCGCGCGGACATGTCGACCCCGGCGCAGATGATCCGCAGCGCAACGGTGGTAGGCGCGGAGGTGGTGCGGATGCCCGGCCGCGTCGGCGAGATCGTGCCCGGCGCCTTCGCCGATCTGCTGGCAATCGACGGCAATCCGCTCGACGACATCAATCTTCTTACCGAGCAGGGCAAGCACATGCCGCTGATCATGAAGGAAGGCGCGATCCACAAGGACGTCCTTTCGTGAGCGCCCGTGCGGTCTGACGAACTTCTTACCGGCAAGCGGATCCCCGTCTATACCCTGACGGGCTTTCTCGGCAGTGGCAAGACGAGCCTCTTGACGCGCCTGCTGGAGCACCCGCTCATGGCACGGACCGCTGTCATCGTGAACGAGTTCGGTGACGTCGGCCTCGACCAGCTCACGATCCGCCAGGTCGACGAGCAGGTTCGCCTGCTGGCCCATGGCTGTGTCTGCTGCCTGGCCCGCGATGATCTGCTGGAGACGCTGCGCTCGCTCTATGCCGACCAGCTGAAGGAAGGGGTCGAGGTGTGCGATCGCGTCATCATCGAGACGAGCGGAATGGCGGACCCGATTCCAGTCGTTCACACGATGCTTGCCGACCCGCTACTCCAGGAACGATTCATCTATCGCGGAACCGTGGTGACGATCGACCTCCTCCAGCCTGCCGACGAGCTGCTCGCCCGGGTGGAAGGCGCCCGGCAGGTCGCCGCGGCGGATCTCTTCGTGCTCACCAAGGCGGACCTGGCGCCGGCCACCGCCGCCGGCGAGATGGCTCCGTCGCTGCAACGCTTCAATCCGATCGCCGGCGTGCTCGGCAACGAGCCGGCTTCGCTCGACGAGATCGCGCGTCGGATCGCCGAGGAGCGAGTGGATTGCTCGCGAGCCACCGCCTCTGCGACCGGCTGGCTGCTTGCGGCGCTGGGGCGCGCCGGCCGCGGCGAACAGTCGAAGGGCAACGAGCCCTTCAGCGCTCGCCGGATCGAGCACCATCGATCACCGGTCGAGTCCTTCGTCCTGCGGCTGGAGGTGCCGGTCCAATGGCCCGAGTTCACCGCCTGGCTGCAACGTCTCCTGGCGCACAACCAGGCGCGGCTGCTCAGGCTGAAGGGGGTTGTCGAGGTCGAGGGGGAGCCGGAGCCGGTCATCGTCCAGGCGGTCCGCCAGCTCTTCCACCCCTGCTCTCCCCTGCCTCGCCGCCCCGGCGACGAGCAGGGGTCCCGCCTGGTGCTGATCGTCGACAACCCGCGGCGGTTGGCGCGGCGCGCACTGGGGGTCGCCACGCTGGGAGAGGATATCTTCGGCGCAAGCGACCGCGCCGAACCAACCACGATGCAGGCGCTCGAGCGGGCGCTGCTCTGACATCACGACCTGGAGGAACTTGAATTGAGACACCTGATGGTGGTCGCAACCATGGATTGCGAGCCGATCACGACCCTGACGCATGGTTCGGCCACCGGACCGGGAACCTGGAGCCTCGGCGAATCGGCGGTAAGGGGATATGCGGATCTTGCCCGCTCCTACGGCTGGCCGGTGACATTCTTCGTGCATCCGGAGACGGCGGAGGCGCAGCCGGAGGTATTCAGGGACCTGGCCGGCGGCGGTGCCTTTCTCGGCCTGCATGTGCATCCGTGGAAGTACGCCATGTCGCGCCACGACGGCAATCGCTACCTGGAGCACTACGGCGGCCTGTCCGACGCCGAGCAGCAGGAACTGATTTCTGAGACGAGTGCGATCTGGGCGCAGGCGTTCGGTCGAAAGCCGGATCACTTTCGACCCGGCACTTTCTCGGCGAACGACTCGGTGTTCCGGCTCCTCGCGGAAGCCGGTTTCGTCGGCGGATCGTGTTCGCTACCCGGACGGGCGATGCCGGAAATGCGTGCCAATTGGACCGGGGCGGAGCCCGACCCGCACCGGGCGCACAGTCGCTTCCGGCAGTTGGCCGGATCCCTCGATTTTTCCGAGATGCCGGTGTCCGTCGACTTCTCGCGGTCGCTGAAGGGGCGGATCGGCGGCACGTTCCATCCGGACCTGCGGCCGGACACCGACTGGCAGGGGCAATACGGCTTGAGCTACGACGCCATCGCCGCCGCTATCGTCGCCCAGATCATCGAGCGGCAGCCGGATGTTCCGGTCATCAATCTGCTGACCCACAACATGTTCGACTACAGCGATCCGGCCGATGCGGCTTGTGTCCGGCTACGCCAGGCTTTCGACGCCATCGCGGCGGCCTGCCATGCCAACGGCGTCGAAGCCGTCGGTGCGACCGTCGCGGACGTCACCAAGGCAGTTCGCAGCCTGCCGGCTCGAGCCGAACCCTTCGTCTGCGAGGGGAACATGTATGGCAAGGGCGCCGCAGTCGGCACCCTGCCCGTCCCGGCACGAGCACACTGAACGATTGACGAATCCAACGAGGAAGACGACATGCCGATCATACGCATCGAGTGGTTCAAGGGTCGCACGGATGACCAGAAGGAGGCAGTGGCGAGGGCGATCACCGAGGTGATGCAAACCCACACGCAGGTCAAACCGGAAAGCGTCATCGTCGTCTTCGCCGACGTGGACCGGGGCAATTGGGCCACCGCCGGTCGACTCGCCTCCCGTCCGGCCGCGCGGCCGCAG
>JAEZQX010000251.1 GCA_023441105.1 Pseudomonadota bacterium
CCGCCACCCCGCGCGCTACGACGTCGACCACTGCTCCGCCCCGTCCAGCCATTCATCCTGCGGTCGCCGGCAGCCGCCGGTCGCGTGCACCATGATCGCGCCTTGGCCGTGAACAACGGCCGGATTCTTGCGGTCCGGTGTCATTTCGCTCAGGCAGAGGCGCAAGCCTTTCGCGCAGCACGATCCCCGGTTGAGCCGTAACGTTTCATTCAACCGTGGTGGTAGCAGGTGAAGGTTTTGATAGCGGACGACAGCAGGGCGATGAGACGGATCATCGCCGCGATGCTGCGCGAGGCAGGGTTCCGGGGACTCACGATCGTCGAGGCGGGTGACGGCGCCGAAGCCCTCGGCAAGGCGGTCGACGAGGCGCCCGACGTGGTGATCTCGGACTGGAACATGCCGAACATGACCGGCATCGAGTTCCTGCAGAGCCTGCGGCAGCAGGGCATCACCGTCCCGTTCGGCTTCGTCACCACCGAGGTCAGCCCCGAGATGCGCGAGCTCGCGACCGCCTCGGGCTCGGCCTTCCTCATCGGCAAGCCCTTCACGCCCACCGACTTCGTGCGCGCGCTCAGCGACTACCTCGACTGAGCGGGAGCCTGCGAAGCCGCTCTCCCCCTTCCTTCCAATCGCATAACGATACCGTGCCATGATGAACGGACTACCCCTGGCCGCCCTGCCCGATGCCGATGGCGTCGCCCAATGCCTGGCGGCGACGCTGCGGCGCGAAGTGACGGCCAGGGTCGTCAAGCCGGCCGATGCCCGGCTGGTGATGACCGGCCACTACGTGAATGGCATGAAGACCCTGATCGCCGGCTGCTTCGGCGACCGCTCGCTGGTCGCCTATGCCGGTGCTGCCTTTTCGCTGGTGCCGGCGGACGCCGCCGAGGAGAGCCTCGCCGAGGCCCAGCTCGACGAGGTCCTGGTCGAGAACTTCGCCGAGATCCTCAACATCTGCTCGCGGCTCTTCGAAGGCGGCACCGGCCAGCGGGTGACGCTGAGCAGGATCGAGGAGCCCGGCTCGCCGCCATCCGCCGTCTCGCAGGCGATGCTGAAGAACCCGGTCAAGCGGCTCGACCTCGAGGTCGACATCGCGGGCTACGGCAAGGGCCGCCTGGCACTGGCCCTGCAGCCGGCCTGAACGGCCTCGAGCACTCGACGACCTGTCAGCCGCCACCGCCTTCTGCTTCATGATGCACGCCCTCGCCCCGGTCGCCCGCGCTGCCGATGCCGCCGAAATGCACGAGTTCGCGTTCGGTCCGGAGGACTTCGAGCGGGTGCGCCGGCTGATCTACCAGCGTGCCGGCATCCACCTGCACGCGGGCAAGAAGGCGATGGTCTACAGCCGCCTCTCGCGCCGCCTCCGGGTGCTGGGAGAGACCTCGTTCGGGGATTATCTGCAGAATCTGGAGCGCGCAGACGGCGTCGCCGCGGAGCAGGAATGGCAGGAGTTCGTCAACTGCCTGACGACCAACCTGACCTCGTTCTTCCGCGAGGAGCACCACTTTCCGCTCCTCGCCGACGCGCTGCTGAAGCACGCCGGCGCGCGCCCGCGCATCTGGTGCAACGCGGCCTCCACCGGCGAGGAACCGTATTCGATCGCCATGACCGTCGCCGAGACGCTAGGCGCCGACTGCGGCGTGAAGATCCTCTGCAGCGACATCGACACCAGCGTACTGGAGCGCGCCGCCCGCGGCATCTACGCCGCCGATGCCCGCGGCCTCGACGCCAACCGCCTGCGCCGCCATTTCCTGCGGGGGCGCGGCGCCAACGCCGGACAGATCCGGATCAAGCCGGAAGTCCAGCGGCTGGTCGAATTCCGCGTGCACAACCTGATGGACGAGCGCTGGTCGTTCGGCGAGGCCTTGGACATCGTCTTCTGCCGCAACGTCATGATCTATTTCGACGCCGCCACGCAACGCCGCGTCCTGGCGCGCATGCATGCCGTGATGAAGCCGGGCGCGCTGCTGTTCGGCGGCCATTCCGAGAACTTCACCCGCTCGAGGGACCTCTTCCGCCTGCGCGGCAAGACGGTCTACGAGCGCTGCTGAGACCGGCAACATGCCCTCTCCCGTGCCGCCCTTCCCTGCCTCCGCCGGCAGCGCGCCCGCCACCGGCCCAGGCGGCTTGAGGCTGCAGCAGCTGAAGGCGAAGTCGCGCCGCCCCGGGGAGGCGTCGTTCTTCTGGTACGACACCCAGTTCCGCTGCGAGGCGGTCAAGGTCCTGCCCGGTGAGTACTTCGTCAGCGACGAGGACCTCCTGGTGATGACCACGCTCGGCTCGTGCATCGCCGCCTGCCTTTGGGACCGCAAGGCGCAGGTGGGCGGGCTCAACCACTTCATGCTGCCTGACGGAGGCGCCGAATCAGCCATCTCCAGTGCCGGCCGCTACGGCTCCTTCGCGATGGAGGTCCTGATCAACGAATTGCTCAAGCGCGGCGCCACGCGCGCGACACTCGAGGCCAAGGTCTTCGGCGGCGGCCAAGTGATCGCCGAGATGGCCAGCCTCAACGTCGGTGAGCGCAACACCCGCTTCGTGCTCGACTACCTGAAGGCGGAGCGCATCGCCGTGGTCGGCAAGGATGTGCTCGGCACCCACCCGCGCAAGGTCTGCTTCCTGCCGGTCACCGGCAAGGCGATGGTCAAGCGGCTCACGCTGACCCACACCTCGACCTTGATCGCCGAGGAACGCGCAGCCGCGCAAGTCGCTGCCCGCACCGCCAGCAGCGGCGGCTCCATCGACCTGTTCTGACATGACGACCGCAACCCCCCACCGTGTCCGCGTGCTGGTCGTCGACGACTCGGCGCTGGTGCGCAGCCTGCTCGCCGAGATCATCAACCGGCAGCCCGACATGCAGTGCATCGGTGCCGCCGCCGACCCCCTGGCCGCTCGCGAGATGATCCGCTCGCTCGTCCCGGATGTCCTGACGCTGGACGTCGAGATGCCGAAGATGGACGGCATCGACTTCCTGTCGCGGCTGATGCGGCTTCGGCCGATGCCGGTCGTCATGGTGTCGACGCTGACCGAGCGCGGTGCCGAGGCGACCCTGAAAGCGCTCGAACTGGGCGCCGTGGACTACGTGGCCAAGCCGCGGATCGGCGTGGCCGACGGCTTGCGCCAGCTGGCCGACGACCTCACGGCGAAGATCCGGATCGCGGCACAGGCCCGGGTCCGGGCGGTCTTCGCCGCGCCGCCCACGGCGGCTGGTGCGGCCGGCGCGGCGGGCCCCGGCGG
>JAEZQX010000304.1 GCA_023441105.1 Pseudomonadota bacterium
GCCGCGGCCCGCGCTTCGACGCCCCGCGCACGCTCGAGCAGCTCGCAGAGCTGCGGGAGCGCAAGCCGGCGGCGCGCCTGCTCGCCGGCTGCACCGACATCGGCCTGTGGATCAACAAGCAGCTTCGCGACGTCGGCGACCTGATCTATGTCGGCGACGTCGCAGAGCTCAGGCGCATCGACGTGCACGACCAGCATCTGTGCATTGGCGCCGGCGCTTCGCTGGAAGCAGCCTGGTCGGCGCTCGCTGCCCGCTTCGAGGGGCTGGTCGATATCTGGCTGCGGTTCGCGTCGCCGCCGATCCGCCACGCCGGCACGATGGGCGGCAACATCGCCAACGGCTCGCCGATCGGCGACGCCGCACCGGTCCTGATGGCGCTCGATGCGCTGGTGGAGTTGCGCAGGGGAAGCGCCACCCGCCGGCTGCGACTCGACGAGTTCTACCTCGACTACATGACGAACCGCCTCGAGCCCGGCGAGTTCCTGCAGCGGCTGCTGGTGCCGCTGTGGCCGCTCGACGGCGAAGACGGCGGCGACGACGGAGCCGCAGTCCGTCGTCACCTGCGCGTTGCCAAGATCAGCAAGCGCTTCGACTCCGACATCTCCGCCGTGTGCAGCGCATTCGCCATCCAGCTGCAGGACGACACGGTGAGGTCGGTGCGGCTCGTCTTCGGCGGCATGGCCGCGGTGGTGCGGCGCGCGGCGCATGCCGAAGCGGCGCTCGCCGGCCGGCGCTGGGACCAGGCCGCGATCGACGATGCCCGCAAGGCGTTGGCCGCGGACTTCCAGCCCTTGTCGGACCTGCGCGCGAGCAGCGGCTATCGCATGCAAGTGGCGCAGAACCTGCTGCAGAAGTTCTGGCTCGAGACCCGCGGTGCGGAGCCGCTGCCACCGCAGGCGGCCGGCGTCTGGAGCGTGATGCCGCATCGGCCGGCGGTCGCCGTCCGGCCCGCGGGGAGCGGATCATGAACAAGCCGCTGCCGGAACACCTGCTGCATTCCGGCGACGCCTTCGCCGACTATCGTCGCAACGCCGCCGCCCGCCTCGACGAAGGCGCCGAAGCAGCGGCGGCAGCCGGCGGCGCGCGCGTCGGCATCAGCCGGCCGCACGAGTCCGCCCACCTGCACGTGGCCGGCGAGGCGCAGTACGTCGACGACCTGCCGGAGATCGCCGGCACGCTGCACGTGGCGCTGGGCCTGTCGCCGGTCGCCCGCGGCCGGTTGCTGGCGCTCGACGCAGCGGCGCTGCGCCGCCTGCCCGGCGTGGTGGCGGTGCTGGTGGCGGCGGACATTCCCGGCGTCAACGACTGCGGCCCGATCGTGCACGACGATCCGATCTTCGCGCCCCTGGGCCAGGAGTTGCGCCACGCGGGGCAGCCGGTGTTCGCCGTCGTGGCGGACACCCGCCAGGCGGCCCGCCGCGCCGCCGCGCGGGCCGCCGAGCACCTGACCATCGAGCCGCTCGCGCCGGTGCTCGGCCAGCAGGAGGCGCACCGCCTGGGCCAGTACGTGCTGCCGCCGATGCACCTGGTGCGCGAAAGCCGCGAAGGCTCGCTGGCTGCGGCGTTGGCCGCCGCCCCGCATCGTCTCGGCGACACCTTCGAGGTGGGCGGGCAGGAACAGTTCTACCTCGAGGGCCAGATCAGCTACGCCATTCCGCGCGAGGATGGCGGCATGCTGGTGCACTGCTCCACCCAGCATCCGACCGAGATGCAGCACCTGGTGGCACGCGCGCTCGGCCGCCAGGCGCATCACGTCCAGGTGGTGTGCCGGCGCATGGGCGGCGGCTTCGGCGGCAAGGAGTCGCAATCGGCGATGTTCGCCTGCATCGCGGCGCTGGCGGCATCGGCGTCGGGCCGGCCGGTGAAGATCCGCCTCGATCGCGACGACGACTTCCTGGTCACCGGCAGGCGCCATTGCTTCTCGTACCGCTACGACGTCGGCCATGACGACGACGGGCGGCTGCTCGCCGTCGACATCGACCTGGTCTCGCGCGCCGGGCATTCGGCCGACCTGTCGGGGCCGGTGATGACCCGCGCGCTGTGCCACGTCGACAATGCCTATTGGCTGCCGGAGGTGGCGGCCCACGGCTATTCGGCGCGGACCAACACCCAGTCGAACACCGCCTTCCGCGGCTTCGGCGGACCCCAGGGCGCGATCGCGATGGAGAACATCCTCGACTCGATCGCCCGCCGCCTCGGCCGCGACCCGCTCGACGTGCGCCGCGCCAACTTCTACGGCCAGGGCGAGCGCAATGTCACGCCCTACGGCCAGGTGGTGGCCGACAACATCATCCACGAGCTGGTCGCGGAGCTCGAGGCGGACAGCGACTATCGCGCCCGGCGGGCCGAGGTCGCCCGCTTCAACGCTGCCAGCCCGGTGCTCAAGCGCGGCATCGCGCTGGTGCCGCACAAGTTCGGCATCTCGTTCAACGTCAAGCATTTCAACCAGGCGGGCGCGCTGGTCCACGTCTACAACGACGGCTCCATCCTGGTGAACCACGGCGGCACCGAAATGGGCCAGGGGCTCAACACCAAGGTCGCCCAGGTGGTGGCGCACGAGCTCGGTGTCGGCTTCGAGAGCGTGCGGGTCAGCGCCACCGACACCGAGAAGGTCGCCAACACCTCGGCGACTGCCGCGTCGACCGGCGCCGACCTCAACGGCAAGGCGGCCCAGGCGGCGGCCCGCACCATCCGCGACCGCCTCGCGGCCTGCGCGGCGCTGCTCCACGGCGGCGAGGCTTCCGCGGTGCGCTTCGCCAATGACGTCGTCACCGTCAACGGCCAGCGCATCGCCTTCTGCGCGCTGGTGGCGCAAGCCTACATGGAGCGGGTGCAGCTCTGGTCGGACGGCTTCTATGCCACGCCGGGGCTGAGTTGGGATCGCGACACCATGAAGGGCCACCCCTTCTACTACTTCGCCTACGGGGCCGCCGTGAGCGAGGTCGTCATCGACACCCTGACCGGCGAATGCAAGCTGCTGCGCGCCGACATCCTGCAGGATGCAGGCAAGTCGCTCAATCCGGCCGTCGACATCGGCCAGATCGAAGGCGGCTTCATCCAGGGGATGGGTTGGCTGACGATGGAAGAGCTGGTCTGGCATCCGCAGACCGGCAGGCTCGCCACCCATGCGCCGAGCACCTACAAGATCCCTACCGCCAACGATTGTCCGCCGGTGTTCAACGTGCGCATGTTCCGCGGCCAGAACCTGGAGGACAGCATCCATCGCAGCAAGGCGGTCGGCGAGCCGCCGCTGCTGCTGCCGTTCTCCGTCTTCTTCGCGATCCGCGATGCCATCTCCGCCGTCGGCCACCACCGCATCGACCCGCCACTGCGCGCCCCCGCCACCAGCGAGGAGATCCTGCGCGCGGTGACGGCGGTGCAGGATGGATTCAACTCGTCCAGTTGATGCGGCCCTGGGCGAGATCATCGAGACGGCTGCGGAAGCCGGCATCCAGCGATTGCGGCAGGCGCAGGCGCAGGCGCACCAGCGAGCCGTGCTGCGCGTCGAGCAATTCGACGCCGGCCAGCGCTGCTTCGCGTCGCACGACACCTTCGAGGTCGTAGGCGACTTCGCAGGACACCTCCTGCAGGCGCTGCAGCGGAACCTTGGCGGCCGCGCGCAACGCCTGCGCCACCGCATCGGTGTAGGCCCGCAGCAGGCCGCCGCTGCCGAGCTTGATGCCGCCGAAATATCGCACCACCGTCGCCAGCACGCCGTCGAGGTCCTGGTGGCGCAGCACCTCGAGCATCGGCCGGCCGGCGGTGCCGCCGGGCTCGCCATCGTCGACCGCCGCCGATTGGCCGCCCGCGAGCATCGCCCAGCAGACATGGGC
>JAEZQX010000314.1 GCA_023441105.1 Pseudomonadota bacterium
CCTGCAAGGATGCGGGCATCGATCCGCATCGGATCGACGGCTTCTCCTCCTACAGCAACGACCGCGCCGATCCTTCCCGCCTGTCGGCCGCTCTCGGCATCGACCAGTTGCGCGTCAGCCTGATGCAATGGGGCGGTGGTGGCGGCGGCAGCTCGGCGGCTGTTGGCAATGCGGCGGCGGCGGTCGCCGCCGGCATGGCCGATTGCGTTGTCGTGTTCCGCTCGCTTGCACAAGGACAGTACGACCGCTTCGGCCAAGGCCCGGTTGCGGCCACCGTTTCAGGCGACAAGGCTTTCGAGGTGCCCTACGGTGTCATGTCGCCCGCTCAGCGCTTCGCGATGAAGGTCAACCGATTCATGTACGAACACGGCGTCGAGCGGAGCGCCTTGCGGGCCATCGCGCTGGCATCCTACGCCCACGCCCAGTCCAATCCGCGTGCGGTCATGTATGGACGGCCGCTTGATGAGGCGAAGTACGACGAGTCGCGCTGGATCGTCGAGCCGTTCCGGTTGTTCGACTGCTGCATGGAGAACGACGGCGCCGCAGCCCTGATCCTCGTGCCCGCCGAGCGAGCGCCGGACCTGCCGCATCCCCCAGTTTACCTGCTGGGATCTGCGGCCGGCTCCGACCATCGCTGCCTGGCAGCAGCGCACAATGCGCCGAACTATGCCTCGTCGAGCTTCGCCAGCGTCGCGCCGAACCTCTACCAGATGGCGGGTGTCGCACCCAAGGACGTCGACGTGGTGCAGAGCTACGAGAACTTCACCGGCGGCGTGCTCATGAGCCTTGTCGAGCACGGGTTCTTCCGGCCCGAGGAGGCCAACGAATTCCTTGTCACGGAGAACCTGCTGGCCGAAGGTGGCCGGCTGCCTCTCAACACCAGTGGCGGCAACCTCGCTGAATGCTATGTTCATGGCATGCAGTTGGCGCTCGAGGGCGTCAGGCAGATCCGCGGCTCCTCCACGCGCCAGGTCCGCGATGCCGACGTGTCGCTGGTCATCGGCGGACCGATGGTATCGCCGGTGAGCAGCCTGATACTCGGTTCCTCGGCCACTTTGTGAGATCGCCAATGCCCGAGCCCACCTCGTACCTGCCCGACGGCCTGCCCATTCCCGTCCCCGACCCCGATGGCCTCAGTACACCGTATTGGCACGGCCTACGGGAGGGCAGGATACGGGTGCAACGCTGCAACGTCTGCAAGACATGGCAATGGGGCCCCGAGTGGATCTGCCATCGCTGCCATTCGGAGGATCTCGGCTGGCAAGAAGTCGCCGGCGAGGGGGTGATCTACAGCTGGGAGCGCTCCTGGCATCCCGTGCATCCGGCGCTCAAGGGCGCGGGTCCCTATGTCGTGGTCCTGGTGGAATTGCCTCATGCGGGCGGCATCCGGATGATCGGCAATCTCCTGGGAGATCCGCAGCAAGTCGTGAGGATCGGTGCGACGGTGGCGGCGGAGTTCGAGCATCACCCGCAGGCGAAGCCGGCATTCAGCTTGCTCCAGTGGCGGGTGCGGGAGTAGGCGGCAGCCTTGCGGTGACCTGAGGAACGTACGCCGAAGCCGGGATCCGGGGGCACTGGCGCTAGTTGACCTTGACCCCGGCGTCTTTCGCGATCTTCTGCCACTTGGCTGCTTCGTCGGCCATGAAGGACGCGAACGACTCCGGCGTGCTGCCGGCTACCTCGATCCCCATCGCCTCGAACCGCTGCTTGATCTCGGGTGTCTGCAGCACCGCCACGATCTCCCGGTTCAGCCGGTCGACGATCGGCTTCGGCGTGCCGGCCGGCATCAGGATGCCGAACCACTGCAGTGCTTCGAAGTCCGGCAGGCCGGATCCGGCAACGGTGGGCAGTCCTGGCGCGACCGGTGAGGGCTTGGCGCTGGTCACGGCCAGGGCCTTCAATGCACCCTTCTGCACATGGGGCAGGAACGCTACTGCCGTCCCGAAGGCGAGCGAGACCTGACCCCCGAGCAGGTCGGCGATCATCGGCGTGTCTCCCTTGTACGGCACGTGCAGCATCTCGATGCCGGCCCTCGACTTGAAGTACTCGCCGATCAGGTGCGAGACCCCGCCATTCCCACTGGACGCGAACGTCAGCAGTTCCGGCTTGGCCTTCGCCAGTGCGATCAGCTCCGCGACCGAATTGGCCGGTACCGACGGAATGGTGACCAGCATCACGGTGGCGGCACCGATCAGCGTCACCGGCGCGAAGTCCCGCGTCGGCTCGTAAGGAAGGGCGCTGAATACGCCCGGCGCGATCGCATGTGTGCTGCTGGTGCCGATCAGCATCGTGTACCCGTCCGGTTGGGCCTTCGCGGCGATGTCCGAACCGATCGTGCCACCGGCTCCGCCCCGGTTGTCGACGACGACCGGCTGTCCCAACCGGTCCCGCAGCTTCTCGGCGATCGTGCGCGCGACGGTGTCGGTCGAGCCGCCCGGCGGGAAAGGTACGATCAGGCGCAGCGGCCGGTCGGGCGCGAAATCCATCCGGGGCTGGGCCTGTCCGTGCGCAGGCGCAATGATGCCGAGGCTGGAGATGACGGCGCAGGCCATCGCAATACGAAGCAGGGAAGTCGGTCGCATGGAATCTCCGTTCAAGGACCTGGCCCGCGACAGACGGGTCAGGGGGCTGTTCTCAGCACGCCATCGGCGATTCGTTCAGCAGTGCTGATCGAGTCGGTCATGCCCAGGTGGCCATGCCCGGTTGCAATCCAGAGCCCGGGATTGTCCGGCGCGGGGCCGACCACCGGAACCGTGTCGGGCATGCACGGGCGGTGCCCCATCCACTGCGTCGACTCGACCTGATCGAGCCCCGCAAAGGTTTCGCGGGCGATTCCCGCCAGCAGTTCGGCCCGTTTCGGATTCGGCGGACGCGACAGGCCGCCGATCTCGACGGTCCCACCGGCGCGGATCCCATCCTCCATCGGCGTCACAAAGACCTTCCGGTCCGCCAGGACCACCGTCCGCGACACGACCTGCGGGCCACCCTGGAACTGGACGTGGTAGCCGCGCTGGCTCTCGAGGTGAAGCCGCACACCAAGCGGGTCGAGCAGGCGACGCGACCAGGCCCCCGCTGCGACCACGACCTGGTCGAACCCGTTGGTCCTCGCGTCGTCCTGTACCTGCCAGCGCCGGCCGGCGAGCGGCGTGATCCGGTCGACCTCCTGCCGGACCAGCCGTGCACCGCCGTCGACCGCAGCCTTGACGATCGCCTGCACATAGCGGAATGGGTTCAGCACCGTTGCATGGTCGGGAAGGAACATCCCGACCTGATAGCGGGGGCCGACCCGAGGCTCCAGCGCGACGATGCCGGCCCGATCGAGCTGCTCGAAGATGAATCCGAAACGCTTGCGAAACGCCCAGGCACCCGCATCCTTGTCGAGTGCTCGCTGGTCGGGATAGAGGTGCAGGTGGCCGCGCTGCGCCCGGAGCTCAGGAATGCCGCGCTCCCGGGTCCGCGCGCCATGCTTGTCCACGGCGCCGGCGTGAAGGGCTGCGAGGCTGGCGGCCGCCGCGTCGATCCGGTCGGCCCGGGTCGAGGCGACGAATCGGGCCAGCCAGGGCGCGGCACGCGGAAGATAGCTCGGCGGCAGATAGAGTGGCCCGCGAGGATCGGCAAGCATGCCGGGGATCGACGCCAGCACACCCGGCATGGCCATCGGCGTCACCGAGCTTTCGCTGATTGCGCCGGAGTTGCCGTAGCTGCATCCCGTGCCCGGCTCGTCCCGATCGACCAGGGTGACCGCCGCCCCCCGGCGGGTCAGGTGGAGTGCGATGCAGGCGCCGATGATGCCGGCGCCGATCACCGCAACTTCGATGCGGCTAGCGGCGCTTGTCGGAGACGACATTCCCATCCTTGATGACGATTTGCAGCCGCCGCAGATGGTTGATGTTGTCGAGCGGGTTGCCGCCAACGACGATCAGGTCCGCGCGCTTGCCGATCTCGATCGTCCCCATATCGTCGCCGACGCCGCAGATTGCAGCGCCGTGGCGGGTGGCGGCAACCAGCGTCTGCCACGGCGTGGCACCGCTGCGCGTCCACAGGCCCATCTCCAGCAGTGCGGCATCCTTCAGCGGCCTGATGTCCGAGCCCAGCGCCATCTTGACCCCGGCCTCGACAGCCTTCTGGAACCAACTCCCATGCACGTCCGAGGCAGCTTCGGCGCGGCAGCACAGCGAATGGCTCAAGCCTCGTTGCTGGGTCCAGCGGCTCTCCCACTCGTTGGTGGCCTGCCTGGGTGTGAGATGGCTGATCGCCAGGGTGGGCACCAGCCAGGTGTCGTGCTTGAGCAGCAGTTCGATGCATTCATCGTCGAGGATGTAGCCGTGCTCGATGCTGTGCGCGCCGAGCCGGATCGCGCTCTTGACGGCATCCGGATTGGTCGCATGGGCCATCACCTTGAACTCGCGCCGATGGCAGATATCGAAGGCCGCCTTGAGTTCGTCCTCGAGCAGGAACGAGTGAGTGTGCAGATCCCAGGCCGGCCCCATGATGCCGCCCGAGAGATTGAGCTTGATGTGATCGACTCCGTTCTTGATCTCCTCGCGGATCGCCTTGACGAAGCCGTAAGGTCCGTCGCATTCGAGCGCATGTCCGGACGTCAGGAAGTGGCCGCCGGTCGTGGTCAGGAAGTGCCCGCTGGCAAACAGGTGTGGCCCGATGTACTGCCCGCTCTGGAAGGCTCGCTTCCAGGCGACGTCCATGTAGTCGTGTGATCCGGCGCAGCGAAAGCCGACGATGCCCGAGTCCTTCAGCGCGCTGATCAGGCGGTGGCCGAACAGGGTGACCTGATCCGCCAGGGGCATATCGCTGGGCGAAAGATAATCCGGATGGATGTGAACGTCCCAGAGACCGGGCAACAGCCAGGCGCCTGCCAGATCGATGATCTGATCGTCGGTGGCAGCTTGAATCGACTGCCCGGGCGTCGTCCGCGGAGAAGCAATCGCGGCGATCCGCCCGTCCTCGATGACGACGGTGGCGTCCTCGATCGGCGTCGGGGACAGGCAGTCGATGACATTGGCGTTGACGAGTCGTGTGCGCATGGGAGGGAGGGCTGGAGTCGGGTCGGATCATGCTAGGAGATGGCGTGGAGGCCTGCAATACCGAGGATCGCAATGCAATACCTGATCAGACGAATCCGAGACTTCGGGAAATCTCCGCTGCGGTCTGCATCAGGTCGGCGCCATGGCGCTGCTGCAACCGGGTGATCGACAGGCGGGGCGACGGAGCGGCGATATTGATCGCCCCGACGACCCGACCTCCACGATCGAGCAGCGGCGCACCGATCGCGACGTCGCCGATCTGCGATTCCTGGTTGTTCAGCGCGAAGCCTCGCTTGCGCGCTTCCAGCAACAGGCTCCAGAGGCGGCGGGGGTCGGTCGCGGTGTTGGGTGTCAGCGCCTTGCGGTCCGATGCCGCGATCAGGCGCTTGGCCTCGTCATCGGGAAGGCGGGACAGGATCGCCCGTCCCGGCGCAGTGCAGTAGGCCGGCAGGCGAGAACCGATGTGAAGGTCGACGCTGACGGAGTGCCGGCTCGGAAAACGTGCGATAAAGACGACGTCGGTACCCGCCAGGCGGGTGAGATTGACGGTTTCGCCGCAGGCCTGGCTGAGTGCTTCGAGATGCGGCAGCGAAGCCATCCTGACGCGATCCTCGGCCAGTACGGTATGTGTCAGCTCCAGCATCCGGTACGAAAGCGAGTAGGCGCGGGATTCGGGATGCTGGCTCAGATAGCCGAGCGCGCGCAGTGTGTGGGTGGCTCGCTGGGCGGCGCTCTTGCCGAGGCCGCTTCGCTCGGCCAGTTCCATCAGCGTCAGGCCGCGACCCGATGCGCTCAGCAGTTCCAGGATCTGGAAGGACTTCGCCACCGAGCCGATGAACAGCCTGTCACCGCTCGGCAGGCGGACCTGGCGGCCAGCGGCCTCGGGGTCTTCATCTGCTGCCGGGCGAGTCGGGGCGTCCGACTCGGTCCCGGGGGCAGTCCGCTTTCCCGATCGACCCGCAGGTGGAATTGCAGCGGCCTTGCCGGCGCGAGGTTGTCTGGTCATCGAACGGCTCGAAGCGATGCTGTTATCGCAATACGATAGTTGATATTGCAAAGGGTTTCCACTGAACCTAGCATCGATCGGCACGCGGGGCGATCGTCCCTCAAGCCGCCATGCCCCGGCGGCCGCATTCCTCGGAAGGAGTCTCTCCCATGTACGGAAGTGTCCTGAAGGCATCCGTCGCGCTTGCCTGTTTCATCATCCCGGCGCTGGGCGCTACACAGGGGGGAAGTTTTCCTGACAGGACGGTTCGGCTGATCGTGGCGTACCCGCCAGGCGGGAGTACCGACACGGCGGCACGGCTGGTCGCAGAGCACCTGACGCGCTCGCTGGGTCAGACGGTCGTGGTCGAGAACAAGGCGGGTGCGGGAGGCACGATCGGCGCCGGCTACGTTGCGAAGGCGACGCCCGACGGCTACACGCTGCTGTTCGGTTCCGCCGCTGAATTGAGCATCGCGTCGGTGACGAGGTCCAGCCTGCCATTCGATACGCTACGCGACTTCGAGCCGATCACGCTCGTCGGCCTGGTGCCGTTTCTCCTGGTGACGAACCCATCGGTGCCGGCGAAGAACCTGAAAGAGCTCATCGCCTGGATCAAGGCCAACCCTGGCAAGGTCAACTACTCCTCGTTCGGCAACAACACGACCAATCACATGGTTGGCGAGTCGTTCAAGGCGGCAGCCGGCGTGGAGGCCGCCCACATCTCATACAAGGGAAGTGCGCCGTCGATCACCGATCTGCTCGGCGGGCAGGTCCAGTACACGTTCGACACCATCACCGCTACCCTGCCGCATGTCCGCAGCGGCGGGCTGCGGGCGCTCGCGATCGCGCTGCCGGAGCGCTCGGCACTGGTGCCGGACGTGCCTACCCTCTCCGAGAGCGGCTTGCCCGGTTTCACCGGCGGCACCTGGTTCGGCATGCTGGCGCCGGCGGGCACGCCGCCGGTCGTCGTCGAGAAGATCAGCCGTGAGGTCGCTGCCTTGCTGAAGTCGGATGCGATGCGCAAGGAGTTCGCCGACAAGGGCATCGAGCCGGGCGGCTTGACGCCCAAGGAGTTCGGCCAGTTCATCAAGGACGAGAGTCGTCGTTGGACCGATCTGGCGGCGAGAATCGGCTTGAAGCCCGAGTAGAGGTTGGTCGGGGAAGCAGCCATGAGTCGCCGCTTGTCGACCGTTCGCGCCGCTCGGATCCGGCCGACCGGATCCGACCAGCATGGGGTGTCGGGCCGTGGCTATTCCACCCGCCACCACACGAGCCTCACCTTCACCTTCGACTTGCCATCCGGTGCCAGAAGCGGAGCAGTGTCGATGACGAGGTTGCCCTCCTCCATGCGAAGGTAGCGAATCTGCTCGGATCCAACCCACGCGGGATTGGTTGCCGCCTCGACCTTGTGCGTCAGCGTATCGCCGTTTGCTTTCCAGGTGCCGTAGTACGCGGACGAGTTCATATAGAGCTGCTCCCTGTCCTTCGACGCGTCGGCACTATCCGGCACGGGCACCTTGCGCATCTGATGATCGGCAGTGAGCGTCGCATGCATGCGACCACTGGCGCTGTACCAAAGCTGCCCCGACGGGTTCTCGCCCCAGGGTCTCGACACCTGGTTGGTCTCGATGTTCGTTGTCGTCAGCGAGAGGAGTTGCCAGATGCCAACTGGACTATCCAGCTGCTGTGCGACGGCGGCCAGGCTCAGCGAGGTCCCGGCAAGGAACGTGGCGCACCTCATCAGCGACGCGGCCCCTGACGCCTTGATCGAGATGGTCGTGGTTTTTCCGGGGGGCGCGAGGGCACACGGAGGCGTGAGCGCAGGCCCGGTTATCGGCGCATGCATGGCACGCGGGACGGTTTGGGATGTGTTCATGTCGGCTCCTTGAAGCGAAGCGCGAGAGTTTCGGGCGGGGTGTCGTCGTCGTGCGACGGCCCGTCGCCGCACCACGTGGTAGAAGGCCGAGAAGACCTTGCAGTCCTGCCACTCTGGCCAGCGGCCAGACTAAGGATGCGGGCTGGTGATCGTGCGCACTGGCCTTGGCACGATCACCGTTGACGGCCAGTCTAGCGCGCCGGCGATCACGCGGAACGCCCAAGGGGGAGTCGGCGTCTCGTCGTTCGGAGCGGAGGAGGTGCAGGCGTGGGGCGTAAAGCGCACCGCCGAGCTGCTTATCGGTCGGTCGCCGCGAATCCACTGGTACAGCCTCTATGACCTGCCCAAGACCTGGGAGGCCACCACGCGCCACAAGGAGGCGGAAGGTTCGTCCTACTATCGGCATTTCCACATGGGGTTGCTGCGAGAGGACGGAACGCCCAAGCAGGCGTTGAAGGTCTACGCCGACTACGCCGCCGATATGGGCCTGTGCCAGTGGTTCAATTACGAGGACCACCGGCTCGACGCCGCGGTTGCCTGGATGAAGCGGCTCGGAGTGCGCCACCTGCGCACGGGCCTGTCGTGGGCGGACAGCTTCCGACCCAATGCGCTCGCCTGGTTCGACCGGCAGATGGAGTCGCTGGCCGACTTCGACGTGACGTTGACCTTCTGCTTCACCCCCGAGCACCGCGGCCTTGAGGCGCATCACACCTCGCCGCCTCAGGTCGCCCACGAGTACGCCGAATTCTGCGCTGCGATGGTCGCCCGCTACAGCGACCGTGTGGCGCCGCAGCGATCCGTCGCCGTGGCGGGCTAGGTCGCGCCAGCGCCGGGAGGCAGCGTTGACGCCGATGGAACTCTGGACGCCAGATTTCGACTGGATCACGCCGACGCTGGCGATCGGCGGCGCCTTCCCCTGCGAGCGAACGGCTGAACTCGTGCGCGATCACGGGTTCTCGGCCGTGGTGGATCTGAGGCTGGAAGCCTGTGACGATGGAGCGGCGCTCGCTGGATGCGGCGTCGAGTTTCTGCACCTGCCGACCGAGGACCTGCATCCGCCCGCGCTCGACTCGCTCGAGCGCGGCGTGATCTTCGCAGAGCGCCACCTCGCACGTGGCGCGCGGGTACTGATCCACTGCGAACACGGCATCGGCCGCTCAGCCGTGCTGGCGTTGTGCGTGCTCAGCCGACATGGCTACGACCCGCTAGCCGCGCTCCAGCTCGCAAAAGACCGCCGCTGGCGCGTGTCGCCGAGCCCGATCCAGTACGAAGGCTGGGTGCGCTGGCTGAGCCGCGAGGGGAGTGAACCGCCGGATTTCGATGCTTTCCAGCGTATCGCCTACCGGCATCTCACGACGACATGATGCATGTGGGTCTACGGCGACCGCGAGCGAATCGAGTCCACGCGCTCGCTCCTGGAGGGTCTGGTGGCCCTCGGCCGAGAGATCGACGCGGCGCCGCCCGGCCTTGGCCGCCATAGTCTCGCCGTCGAGGCGCTGATCCGGGCGGGAAGCCTCGCGCAGGCGCTGGCGACCACGATATGGCCGCCGCGGGCGAGGACTGCGAGACCGTCGTGCAGGCGCTCGCGATGTCGGCCACCTACAGGTTCGCGGAGGCAGTGGTGGTCTCGTGGCGCAGCGAATTCGCGGCCGTGGTCGAGCCACCGGCGGACGTGCTGCGTCGCCTCGGCGAGCTCATGTTGCCCGACACGGTGCGCATCAAGGAACCCGAAGGCTATGCCTTCTACGCCGTCTATCCTGAAAGCTACGTCGACGCAGCGGAGCGGGCGGGGCTGGGGCTCGACACGGTCGTGATCGGCATCCGCAGCATCGGCACGAGCCTGTCTGCGGCAGTGGCGGCGGGCGCCGGGGCGATCCTTCCCATCACCGTTCGCCCTACCGGACATCCGTTTCAGCGAAGTGTCGAACCTGCCGCTGCGATGGCCGAGCGGCTGGCGAAGGACGCGGGGCCCGTAGCCGTGGTCGACGAAGGGCCGGGGCTCTCCGGCAGCTCGTTCGGCGCTGTCGTCGACCACCTCGAGTTGCAAGGAATCGCGCGCGAACGAATCGTTCTCTTGCCGAGCCACGATGGTGCGCCTGGACCGCGATCCTCGCTCGGCGCCCGCGCGCGGTGGCAGGCGCTGCGTCGTGTCCCAGCGGACTTCGAGCGGAGCATCGTCCCGAAGCTGGTTGGCTGGGCGAGCGAATGACGGGCCCGGCGCTGGCGCCGCTCGACGAGATATCCGGCGGCCGCTGGCGCACCTGCACCGCCGCGCCGGATGCGCCGGTCTGGGCCGCGCAGGAGCGCCGGAAATACCTGCTGCGCACCGCGAAGGGTGTATGGCTGCTCAAGTTCGCGGGGCTCGGACGGATCGGAGAGGTTAAGCTGCAACTCGCCAGCCGGCTGCACGCGCTGGGGTTCACACCGGAGCCGCTGGGCCTCGCGCATGGCTTTCTGCTCGAGCGATGGATCGAGGACGCGCGGCCAGTCTCGGCCTTGTCGCGCGAGCATATCGTGCGGCGCCTCGGTGATTATCTCGGTGCCCGCGGTCGACTCCCGGCCGGCAAGGAAGACGGTGCCGACCTTTCCGTGCTGCACGAGATGACCCGCGCCAATCTGGCGGAGGCAGGGCTCGAGACGGACGCCGTGGTTTCGGGCTGGTCCGCCTTGGCCTGCAATTTCCGGCGCGTACAGACCGACGGCCGCCTCCATGCATGGGAGTGGCTGGTGACCATCGACGGGCACCTGCTGAAAGCCGATGCGCTCGATCACTGCTGCGCACACGATCTCGTCGGCGCGCAGGACCTGGCCTGGGATATCGCCGGCGCGGAGGCCGAATTCGAGCTATCCAGCGGCGAGGCGACGGCCCTGCGAGCCCGGGTGGAGCGAATCTCGGGCCGAACGCTCGACGACGGTCTCCTGCGCGCGATGCGCATCGCCTACGCGGCCTTTCAGCTCGGATGGTGGCGCATGGCCGCCGAGTCGGCCGGGGAGGTCGACCAGGTACGTGCCACCCGCCAGGCGGAGCGCTATTGGGCGTTGGCCCAAAGGATCTGCCGCCGATGATGGCGGCGTGCTGTTGGCGCCCAGCCTCGGCGCTGGCTCGCCCGTCGGCTGCTACCTGCCATTGGGAACACTCTTGGGCGGGGGCGGCGGCCAGAGGGCTCACCAGTCCAGCTCAGCTGTTGTAGGCTGCGATCTCCACTTCTGCAGCGAGCCTTCGGATGACCGTGCCGGAAGGAACGAGACTGGCGGTGCTGATCGACGCCGACAACGCCACGGCGTCGGTGCTGAAGGAATTGCTCGAGGAGGTGGCCAGGTTCGGAACTGCTGCGGTCAGACGGGCGTATGGTGACTGGACAACCCAGAGACTGAACGGCTGGAAGGAGCATCTTCACCGCCACGCGATCCAGCCGGTGCAGCAGTTCTCCTACACGACCGGAAAGAACGCGACCGATGCGGCACTCATCATCGATGCGATGGACTTGCTGCACCTGGGTAACGTCGATGGTTTCTGCCTTGTCTCGTCCGACAGCGACTTCACTCGACTGGCCACCCGACTTCGCGAGGCCGGCAAGGTTGTCTACGGGCTCGGAGAACGAAAGACGCCGGAAGCCTTCAGGGCTGCGTGCAATCGCTTCATCTTCTTCGAGGTGCTGAAACAACCTGCGATCGGCGAGAAGGGCCAACCGCTGGGCGTGGAGGCTGCGACCCTGCGCGAGGAGTTGACACAGGCCATTACCGCCATGTCGCGAGACGACGGATGGTCAGCGCTGTCTGCCGTGGGCTCCCAGATAGCCAAGAACAATCCGTCCTTCGATGCCAGGCTGCACGGGTTTTCGAAGCTGGGAGAGCTCGTTCGCCAGCAGCCGTACCTGGAGGTGACGGATCTGGCGAACGGGTCCGGCTCCATTCATCGCTATGTTCGCATCCGGCGGAAGGTCCGGAACACCGGACGATGACAGCGGACCTTCCTACAAGCCCTCGTTCCTGGGCCGGCCCTCGTCCGGCGCGTGTGGATCATGGAGCACGGTGCCGGTTCCGACGCCCACACCCACCCGGGCATTGCTGCCACCGATGGGCGCGCTGACGCCAGCCCCGGCGCCCCCGGTGATCCGGCCGCGCTGATCGACGCCAACACCCACGCCAACGGGGCCCGCGCCTGCGCCGACTCCCACGTTAACGCCGCCACTGCCGACCCCGACGCCCAGCGAGACGCCCGGGAAGACGGGCACCCCGACGCCTATCCCTGTGCCGACGGAGGCGCAGGCGGCAAGACACGCACAAGCGAAACAGACCGCAAGGAGTCGGACTGGCAATGAGATACGCGCCTGGGATTTATTCATCCGTCCCAGTCTAGAGGATCGGGGCGTGCCACCTCGTCTTTGCCCATGCAACCCCATCAATCTAGTCGGGACGGCGCGCAGTACGAGAGGCGAGCGTGACGGATCGGTAAGTCTCTACTTCGGCGCGTCGTACAACGGCTTTCCCTTCTCCACGATGTGCACGGTGAACAGGATCAGGTTGGAATCGCCGATGATCGTGAATCCGCCGTGGGGCACGTTCCTCAGGTTGATGAGCGACGCGCCGGTGGCCAGCTTCATCGGGTCCTTGCCGGGTGCCTGGACGGTCGCCCCCTGCACCACGTAGGCGGACTCCTCGCCGTGATGGATGTGCAGCTTGAGCTCGTCGCCCGGCTTGTACTCCGTGACCGAGTTGATCACCTCGTACCCTGGCGCGCCGCTCAGGTCGACCCGCTTGATCTCCTTGCGGTTGGGACTGTCGAGCTGCGCCATCGCGATGGCGGGAACGGTGACCAGGAGCAATGCAGCTGCGGCGTTGCGCAAACCCATGACTTGTGTCCCCTTCGTTGATTGTGAAAACCGGCCGTCACCCGGCCATGGAAGTGAATATACGCCCTCGTTGTCCTTGCGTGCCCTGTTCTGATAGCGTTGCGGGCAGACTACTTCGCCGCAAGCCCGCCACGAGGAGACAGCCGATGCTTCGCTACCCGCCCGCGGTAATCCGCCACCTGTCGCGGATCGTTGTCATCGCCGGCTCGCTCGCAGCCCTCGCCGCCTGCATGACGCCGGGCGCCAGCCCGCAGCGCCTGCTGCCGACGCCGGCCGCCGCAACCCCGGAAGCCTGCCGGGAACTCGCCCAGCGGTTCAACCATGAGGGGCTTCGGTTGACCGGCGCGGAGGTGGTCGCGGCCGGCGCGTTCAAACAGGACGGGGTCGTCTCGAGCAGTCCCGACCATTGCCTCGTCACCGGCCGCATGAACGAGCGCAAGAGCGAGGTCGATGGCGAGAGCTACGGGATCGGATTCGAGATGCGCCTGCCGCTTGCCTGGAACGGCCGCTTCTTCTACCAGGCCAACGGTGGGATCGACGGCGTGGTGCAGCCGGCTGGTGGTCGGCTGACGGGTGGGGCGCCGCGGGACAGCGCACTGAACCGCGGATTCGCGGTGATCAGCTCGGACGCCGGGCATTCAGCCAACCAGAACCCGTGGTTCGGGCTCGATCCGCAAGCCCGGCTCGACTACGGGTACAACGCCGTCGGCACGCTCACACCCATGGCCAAGTCGCTGCAGGCGGTTCTCTACGGCAAGCCGCCGGATCGGTCCTATATCGGCGGCTGCTCGAATGGCGGCCGGCATGCGATGGTGGCGGCATCTCGCTTCGCCGAGCAGTACGACGGATTTCTGGCGGGCAACCCTGGCTTCAACCTGCCGCAGGCGGCGATGGCGCAGATGTATGGGGCGCAGCAATACGCCAAGGTGGCGAAGCGGGACGGGAAAGGGCAGCCGGACCTCCCGTCGGCCGTGACTCCGACCGAATTCAGCCTGCTGTCGCGGCGCATCCTCGAGCGCTGCGATGCGCTCGACGGCGTCGCGGACGGACTGGTGGCGGACACCGCGACCTGCCAGCGCGAGTTCCGCCTCGAGCGGGACGTACCCACCTGCCAGGGAGAACGGTCCGGCCAGTGCCTGACAGCCGCGCAGAAGCAGGTGGTCGCGGACGTGATGCGGGGCCCGCACAACAGCAGGGGAAACGCGGTCTACACGAGCTTCCCGTACGACCCTGGGATCAGCGGCCAGAACTGGGCTTTCTGGGAGTTCGTCGCGGCGCAGCGACTCGATCCTGGCGCCGCATTCATCTTCCTGACGCCGCCCATCGATCGACGCGACTTCACGGCGCTGGGCGGCCTGAGCTACGCGCTCGGCCTCGACATGGACACCGATGCGCAGAAGATCTTCGCGACCGCGCCGCGCTATCCGGTTCCTTCCATGACGTTCATGACCCCGCCGCAGGCGACGCGCCTGGACGGACTGCGCAGCACCGGCGGCAAGCTGCTCGTCTATCACGGCACGGCGGATCCGGTCTTCTCGTTCAATGACACCGCTGCCTGGTATGAGGCCCTCGGCACGGCCCATGAGGGGCGGCAGTCGTCCTTCGCCAGATTGTTTCCGGTGCCCGGCATGAACCACTGCAGCGGCGGCCCGGCGGCCGATCAGTTCGACGCGCTCGAACACCTCGTCACCTGGGTGGAAAAGGGAGTGGCGCCTGAGCGCATCCTAGCCAATGTGCGAGGGCCCGGGGCGAACATGGAAAACAAGGAACTGCCGGCGGGGTGGTCGGCGACGAGGTCGCGTCCTCTTTGTCCTTATCCTGCGGTGGCGCGCTATGACGGCAAGGGCGACCAGGAGTCGGCGGAGAGCTTCGTCTGCAGGCGCTGAGTCGGCCGGAGCGGGCGCGACCGGGCGCAGGCGCTGCCTTGGCCTGCGCAACGCA
This sequence comes from Pseudomonadota bacterium, assembly GCA_023441105.1. Next base: position 14,698 of record JAEZQX010000314.1, read on the forward strand.
GGGCCCCGGCTCTACACTGGCAGAGGCGGAAAGCCATAGTGCTTGCCGGGATAGTTGATCCGGGTCGTATTCTTCGCCGTTGTCACGAACGCTCGGGCGTAGCGCGGTAGGTCCCTGCGACGATGCCAGATGCCCGTAAACCAGATGCCCAGCGGCGCTCCGCGGTGCTGGATCGGCACAACCTTGAGGCCGGGGTGCGCAAGTGCAACCGTCGACAGGGTGACCGCGATGCCGCATCCAGCTTCGCACATCGCAACGAGCGCGCTGTAGGCGCGACTTTCCATTCGAACATCACGCAGGTTCAAGCCTTCGGCCTGGCAGACCTGATCGAGTAGCACGCGACTTCCGGTTCCGGGCGGTGTGAGCAACAGAGCCTCGCGCACCAGGTCGGGCACTTCAAGCGTGGCGCGGTTGGACAAAGAATGTGCGAGAGGAATGATTGCGACCAGATGCATCGGAAACATGCGTTGCTCGGCGACTGCGCCACTCTTCACGTCACGGCCGAAGGCCAGGTCGAGTTCTCCCGATTCGATCTGGGACAGGAGGTCGCGCGTGTCCACGTCCAGGAACCGTGTGACCACGTTCGGCCAGCGCAAGCGGTAGGCCGCGAGAACCGCTGGCATGACGCTTTCGAGGGTGGCCGTCATTGCGCCGATCCGCAGCGTTCCTACATTGCCGGCCGCCAACTCCTGGGCCCTGGCGCTCAATTCGTCTGCGCCGTTGAGCAAGATGCGCGACCGTGCAAGGAGGTCCTTGGCTTCGAGCGTAAGTGACAGCCGCCGACCCCGCCGTACGAACAATGCGACGCCAAATTCCGCCTCGAGCTCGGCCAACTGCCGTGAGAGCGCTGGCTGCGTGCGAAACAATCGACTCGCGGCTTGCGTGATGCTGAGGCAGTCGGCCACCTCGCGGAAGACCCGGAGGTGCGTCAGCGTGACCTGTTTCATGGTCCTCAGCATAACAAATCTGGTATGCATCAAGTCGGCGATCGCATTGGACGCGCGTCCTCGACGTTTTGCATACTGCAAGGACTTCGTCCGGATGTAGGGAGACCAGCAATGTTTGCACGCGACATCGCACAGCCAGGGGGCGACGGACTGCCTCTGTTTGCCACTGCACAGGCCTGGATAGGGCCGGACATGGCACGGCGTCGCGATTGGATCCACGAATTCACCGGCGGGGAGATTGCCGAGATCGACCAGGCGATCGCGCAGGTGGAAGCCGCCGGGCTCGAAATCCTGGACATCGATCGCTCGAAATTCCCGCTCCCGCTTCTGAGCAAGGTGTTGGTCGCCGCCAAGAAGGCGACCCTTCATGGCAGAGGCTTTCACCTCTTCCGGGGGCTCCCGGTGGAGCGCTACACGATGAGGCAGTCCGCCATTGCGTACTGGGGCCTCGGGCAGCATTTGGGCGAACCGATTTCGCAGAACGGCAAGGGGCATGTGCTTGGCCATGTGGCGAACCTGGGACTGAACTATGCCGACCCTGAAGTTCGCGGCTACCAGACCAGCGCGCGCCTGCCATACCATTGCGACCTGGCGGATATCGTGGCACTGCTGTGTCTGCGCACTTCCCGGACGGGCGGGCTGTCGTCGATCGTGAGTTCGACAACGCTCTGGAACGAACTCGTACGTCGGCGACCGGACTGTGCCCGCACGTTGCTCCAGCCGCTGTATTACACGCGTTGGGGCGAGATTCCCGAAGGTAAGTTGCCCTACGAAGCGATCCCCGTGTTCGCGCCATGCGATGGCAAGATGATCGTGACGTATGTGCGCAGCGCGATCGTCAAGGCCCAGGCCTTGGCCGGTATTCCCCCCTTGACGGAAAGGCAGGTCGAAGCGATGGACTTCCTCGATAGCCTGGCAGCCGATCCCGCGCTGCATCTCGACATGGAGTTCAAGCCGGGCGATGTACAGGTCCTGTCGAATCACTTCATACTGCATTCTCGAACCGCCTATGAGGACTGGCCTGCGCTCGACAAGCGGCGCCACCTATTGAGGCTATGGCTCGCTTGCCCCGACGGCCCCGAGCTACCGCAGTTCATGTACGAACGCTTTGGGAAACTCGCGTGTGGACGCCCTGACGGAATTCGCGTTCCCGGCGTCGCTTTGACTGCGCCGCTGGCAGCCGTCTAGGAGAGAACATGTCATCGATCCGACTCGTAGTGGCGCTGTGCCTTTCTTCTCTGATGATCCCGGCGATCACGCTCGCGCAGACCGATTCGACGCAACCTGTGCGGATCATCGTACCGTACGCGGTCGGCGGCTTGATCGACGTGATGAACCGCGTCATGGCAAACCGGATGTCGCAGACGCTGGGCCAGGCGGTCGTCGTGGAGAACCGTCCGGGTGCCAACGCGAACATCGGGCCTGCCTTGGTGATGCAGGCACCGCCCGACGGACGGACTCTGCTGGCGAGCGCGTCCTACTTCAGCAGCAATCCGCTCATCGAAGCCAAACTTCAATGGGACCCGAAGAATCTGATGCCGGTCGCGCGTTTCGCCATCTCCCCGAACATCATGGTCGTTCCCCGCTCTTCCCCGGCGAACACATTGAAGGAATTGCTCGCGCTCGCCAAGACAAGTCCCGGCATGCCGGTGATGGATGCAGGGCGAGGTGCGCCGCAGACGATGGTGCAGGAGATCCTGCAAGACTCGGCCAAGGCGGTCTTCACGCCGGTCCAATACAAGGGGGGTACTTCCTATGTGCCTGACCTTGTCGCCGGCACGTTGAGCGCAGGGGTGGTTCCGTTCAACGTTGCGCTGGGACTGGTCAAGAGCGGCGACCTGAAGGGTTTGGCGGTAACCAGCAAGGAGCGCTCACCTCTGCTGCCCGATGTTCCCACGATGGCCGAAAGCGGGTTTCCAGAAGCGGGCGTCGACAGCTGGCTTGGATATCACGTGCCCGCCGGCACACCTCCCGACGTAGTGCGGCGGCTTGTCGCTGCGGTCGAGGAAGCCGCTGGGGATGCCGGCGTCCAGGCGCGCCTCGCAAGCTTCGGCGCGCAGAGTGCGTTTCTCGATACGGCCGCGTTTGATGCGTTCCTGCTGGAAGACCTGACGCGAGCGCGCAGGTTGGTAGGACTGGTCAAGGTGAAGTAAAAGCGCCTGCGCTCAAGTCGTGCCACTCTCTTCGGCATAGCGTGGCCCGAGCTCCAGCCTTCGGGCAGTTGACAAAACCACGGCTTCGATAAACAATTGGATCCAATATGGATTCAAGTCGCCCCCCCAGCACCGTCACCGCCTGGGACGGAGTGCGTCGCGGCATCCTGACCGGGCGCTTTGTGGCGGGGGAGAGGCTGATCGCGCAGCGGCTGGCCGCGGACCTGGGCCTAAGTCGCACGCCGATCAAGGAAGCGCTGGCGATCCTCGAACGCGAGGGGCTTGTCACGCGGGCGGAGAATTGGGGCTACAGTGTCCGCGTGATGTCGGTGCGTGATGCCCAGGATGTGTTCGAGGCCCGTCTGGTCGTCGAGACGGCGAACTCGTTGCACGCGGCGTTGCGTGCTTCCGACTCGCAGATCGGCGCGATGACTCAGGGCCTGCAGGAAGCCCACGGTCAACTGAAGCGCCGCAGGATCATGGAGTTTCAACAGGCTTCGCGCCAGGTCCACGAGCAGATTGCGGAGGCGAGCGGCAATCGGATGCTGGTCCAGATGTTCCGCCAGGTAAACGATCTGGTGATGCTGGTGGCGATGACATCGCTGCGCGCGCTGCCGGATCGCGCGACGGACATCCTCGCCGAGAACCGGTCGATCGTCGAGGCGATCCGCGAGCGCAATCCTGATCTCGCGGCCGATCGCACCAGGCGCCATATCGAGGCGGGCCATGCAGCGTTTCGCAGGGCACTTGCGCAAGGGGACTTGTCGGCTTCGCTTGCGTGACGACAACTCTCCATGATCACTGATTTACCGGCAGCATCTTCAAGAGAGGTACCGACATGCCAATGAACACCACTGCAGCCGACGCAGCGCCAGCCGGCGTGGCTCCCGTCTCTCCCGTCCCTCCCGTCCCGTCCTCCCCCATGCCGCCCGGCGCGATGACAGGTCCGGCTGCCTGGACGGGCGAGGTCATGCGGGAGACGCCGGAGCGCTGGACCTTCTCCCTGGATGCTGCCGAGCTCGCCGAGATCGAGGCGGCGACCGCGGCCATCGAGCGCAGCGGCGCCCCACTCGGCTCGATCTCGCCGGCGACGTTCCCGGCTCGCAAGCTTGCGGAGCGGCTCAGGTGGCTGCTCGATCACCAATTGATGAATGGCCCGGGTTTCGCGGTGGTGCGCGGCCTGCCGATGAACGACCTGACGATCGAGCAGGCCGCCATCGCCTACCTGGGTGTCGGTTCGCACCTCGGCAGTTTCCGCTCGCAGAATGCGAAGGGACACTTGCTCGGCCACGTGCGCGACCTGGGCCTGGACATCCGCGAGAAGTCCACCCGCTACTATCAGACCACGCGCCAACTCGACTATCACACCGACTCCTGCGACATCGTCGGCCTCCTGTGCCTGAAGACCTCGAAGTCCGGCGGTGCAAGCCGCATCGTGAGTTCGGTGACGCTGTACAACGAGATCCTGGCAAGACGGCCCGACCTTCTGCCCGAGTTGTTCCATGCGTTCCCCACGGACCGGCGCGGCGAAATCCCGCCGGGGATGCTCCCGTGGTTCGAGATTCCGGTGTTCAACTGGTACGAAGGCAACCTCAGCGCGATCTATGCGGGACAGTACATCCGGTCCGCGCAGGTCAACCATCCCGGTGCCCGCCGGCTCACGGAGCGCGAGCACGAGGCATTGGATCTGCTCGATGCACTCGCCGACGACCCGCAACTGCGCCTCGAAATGGCTTTCCACCCCGGCGACATGCAGTTCCTGCACAACCACCAGATCTTTCATTCGCGTACGGACTTCGAGGACTGGCCCGAGCCTGAGCGCAAGCGCCACCTGTTGCGACTGTGGGTCTCGCCGCCGTCCGGCCGGCCACTGCCGCAGGCCTACGCGTCCCGCTACGGCAGCATCGTGCCCGGCGAACGCGGCGGTATCCGGACGAGTCAAACCGAACTCAAGTTCGTCACCACGCCCGAGTGACCCGACGACGGTGTGCACGATCCTGTGCGCACCGTTTCCACGATGGCAGAGAGAGGAGACCTATTCATGAGACGCGTGTCAATCCTGTGGCTCATTGCGCTGGCCACCCTGTTCACGAATCCGGTGCGCGCAGCGGAGTGGCCAACGCGGCCGATCCGGATCATCGTGCCCTACAGCGCCGGCGGGGCGGTCGACATCCTGACCCGGCTGATCGCGGCCGGAATGAGCCAGGCCCTGGGCCAGTCCATCGTGGTCGAACCGCGGCCAGGAGGCGAGGGCAATATCGCGGCGATGGCCGTCATCAACGCACCAGCCGACGGCTATACGCTGCTGTCGAGTTCGTCGGTGCTCACAGTCAACCCCCTGATGTCCGAGAACCTCAGCTGGAAGCCGGAGGATTTTTCGCCGGTCGGACGCTTTGCGACTTCCTCGGGCTTCCTGGTCTCGACGGCAACCTTGCCTCCGAAGACATTGCCCGAGGTCGTCGACTACGCCCGGAGCCACCCCGGGCTCCCGGCAGCAACCGTCATGGGTGCGGCCCACACCACGTTCACGACGAAGCTGCTGGCCAAGCAGGCAGGACTCGAGATCGTCACGGTTCCCTACCAGGGCGCAGCCCAGCACATGCCGGACCTCTATGAGGGGCGCGTCAAGCTCTCCACCATATCGGGAAACCTGGCGTGCAGCGCGCTGACCGAACCCAAGTTGAGGGTGCTTGCGATGACCGGCGCAACGCGTTCGGCGATCGCGCCCGACGTGCCGACGACTGCGGAGGTCGGCTTCCCGGGATTGAACACCGGGGGCTGGTACGGGCTGCACGCCCGGGCCGGCACGCCGGAGGCGGTGATCACGAAGCTGTCGGAGGCGCTGCGCAAGGCGCTCGACACCGACGAGGTCAAGAAGGGGCTGGTCAACGCTTGCGTCGACATCGGCTACCAGGATGCGAGGGAGTTCGCGGCCTATGTGAAAAGCGATGCCGAGCGCTGGCGACGGGTCGTCGCCGATGTCAATGCCCGGTAGCTTCGAAGACGGCATCGGGGATGCGCATCCGGGTGCCGGTTGGATATTCCGACGTGGTCCCCGGCGTCAGGGACGTCCGCTGTTCTGCAGGGCCACCTGGGTGTCGGGCAGGAAGGGGTTCGCGGCATCGATCCGACGGATCGGCTTGCCGGCGAGGTAGGCCTTCAGGTTCTGAAGCGATTCCTCGAAGAAGATCCGATAGTTCTGGGCCGTCACGAAGCCGATATGCGGGGTGGCCAGCACGTTGGGCAGCGTCCTGTACGGATGATCCGGCGGCAGCGGCTCGACGTCGAAGACATCCAAGCCGGCGCCGGCGATCCGCCCGTGCGTCAGCGCATCGAGCAATGCATCCTGGTCGACGATGCCAGGGCGGGACGTATTGACGAAGTAGGCGTCCGGCCGCATCGCGGCGATGTCCTCCGCCGACACAATGCCACCGGTCGTCGAGGTCATCGGCATGTGAATGGTGATGACGTCGGATTCCCGAAACAACCGCTGCTTGTCGACGGCCTCCACGCCGAACGGGCGGGCGCGCTCGGGCGTCAGGTTCGGGCTCCACGCTATCGCGCGCATGCCGAACTCCCGTGCGATCCTCGCAACCGGCTGGCCCATGTTGCCCAGGCCCAGGATGCCGATCGTCCGGCCGGCCAAGCCGACTCCGAGACCGCGTTGCCAGGCGCCGGCCCGCAACGATCGGGCTTCGGACACCACCTGCCGGCTCAGGCAGAGGATCAATGCCCAGACAATCTCGACAGTAGATTGATGCTGGGCGTCGGTCGCGCAGACGGTGATCCCCAGGGCATCCGCGGCTGCGAGGTCGATCGAGCGCGCATTGCGCATGCCGGTGGCGAGGATGAGCCTCAGGCGCGGTAGTCGTTCCAGGACGCTGCCGCTGAAGGACGTGCGCTCCCGGATCCGCATGACCGCATCGAAATCCGCCAGGCGGGCGACCAGCTGCTCCGGACAATCCACGTGATCGCGAAACGGCACGACGGTCACGCCCGGCGCCTGCGACCAATCGACGAGATCGAGCGCCACGCCCTGATAGTCGTCGAGAATGGCGAGTCTCATCGGCAGGTTCCCTCCGGTCCGCTACTGTGCCGTCGCACCGGAGGCCTTGACCGCCGCGGACCACTGCTCGATCTCGCTGCGCACGAAGGCGGCTGCCTGCTCGGGGGTGTTCGCGCCGAACTCGCTGCCGTCGCCGGCGAGCTTCTCCTTCACGTCTGGCAGCGGCAGTATCCGGACCACGGCGCGGTTCAACCGGTCGACGATCGGCTTCGGAAGGCCGGCCGGCGCGAGCAGGATCGTCCAGCCGCTGACCGAGAACCCGTCGACGCCCGACTCCTGGATCGTCGGCAGATCCGGCGTGGCCGCAAAGCGCTGCTTGCTCGCGACCGCGAGGGCCCGCAATTTCCCGGCCTGGATGTGCGGTACTGCACCCAGTGCATCGGAGAACATCATCTGCACCTGTCCGCCCATCAGGTCGGCGAGGGCCGGGCCGGTCCCCTTGTAAGGCACGTGAACCAGGTCGGTACCCGTCATCAGCTTGAATCGCTCGCCCGCCAGGTGCGGGGGAGTGCCAATGCCGGACGAGGCGAACGTCAGCCCCGGTTTGCGCTTGCTGAGCGCGATGAGCTCCTGGACAGAACTCGCCTCGACGGACGGATGCACGACCAGGGCATACACCGCCGACGCCACCATGGCGACGGGCGTGAAGTCCGCGACCGTATCGAAAGGCAGGCTCTTGTAGAGGGCCGGATTGATCGCGATCGGGACCGAGTTCATCAGCAGCGTGTATCCATCCGGCGCTGCGCGTGACAACAGCTCCATCGCGATGTTGCCCGCAGCCCCTGGCCGGTTTTCGACCACGATCGACTGGCCGAGCAGTTCGCTCAACTTCGGCGCCAGCGTCCTGGCGGCCAGATCCACGCCGCCACCCGGCGGGTACGCCACCATCAGGCGTATCGGCTTTGACGGCCAGGCGTCCTGCGCGACGACCGCAGCGCTGAAAAGGGCCAACACGGCCGACATGGCCGCCGCGCACAGCATTTTCCCGCTCTGCATCTCGAGCACTCCTGAATCGGGTTGGGGGAGATTCGCTTCGAAAGGTGGTTCTGCGACCACCTGGCCGGTCAGCGCGGCGCGCCGAGCGTCTCGAAGTACGCCGCAGCACCTGCGACGTCGATCACCTCGCCATACTTCTGATGCATGTCGAAAAGGTTGATCCAGTGCGAGGCTTCGATCCGGTCATAGCAGCACTCGCCGACGATGCCGATCTTGAAGCGAAGTGCCTGTGCGTCGAGCACGGAAGCGCGGACGCAACCGCTCGTCGATTCGCCGCAGATGATCAGGGTGTCGATTCCGGTCTGCCGCAGGAAATGCAGCAGGGGAGTGCCATTGAACGCGCTGGGCGCCGTCTTGCCGAGCACGAGGTCGCCTTCGCGGGGCGCCACTTCAGCGATGATCTCGTTGTCGAGCCTGCGCACCTCGGCCGGCAGGTGGTCGACGCGACGCTTCGATTTGCCGCGTTCGATCACCCGGGACGGATCGCTCGGGAAAGTCGGCATGCCGCGGACATAGATCAAGGGCACGGCGTGCTTGCGTGCTGCTGCGACGAGTTCGACCATGCGGTCGACCGCGGCCCAACCCTCGAGTCCGCAGCTCATCGGCCAATCCCGGATCGATTCGAGGATCGGCTTGCGTTCATGACCCACGGAGCCGTAGTACACGTCGACCAGCAGCAGGGCGGGACGAGACCCGAACTCGTCGTGATCCTTCTTGCCCCAGAGGGCAAGCACCTCCTTGTCGCGTTCGGTCAGGAACCGATCCCATTGCGCCACGTCGTTCTCCAGCAGTATGTGGATGCCCCCGGAGCGGTCAATGCTCCACAGGTGTTGACTGGGATCCTACCCAGTTTCAACATGCATGGAAAACATCGTTTGCTGATCCTGCGATCAGCTTATCGGATACTCAATGACCCTCAGACAGTTGCTCCTGCTCCGCGAGATCGGCCGCCACTCGCTCAACATGTCGCGTGCCGCCGAGACGCTGCATATGTCGCAGCCTGCGATCAGTCGCCAGATCCAGCTGCTCGAGGAAGAGCTCGGCATCGAAGTGCTGCAGCGACGACGCAATCGGACGCTTGGCTTTACGGTTGCAGGAACCGATATCCTGGCCGCCGCCGAGCGCGTGCTCGACGAGGTCGACGCAATCCGCCGGATGGCAGCCGACACGAAGGACGAAGGCCAGGGGCAGCTCCGCCTGGTCACCACGCACCTCCATGCGCGCCACACCCTCCTGGACCCGATGGCCAGCTTCATGCGAAACCACCCCCAGGTTCCGGTGCAGCTGGTCGCGGTATCCGATCCTTCGACGATCCCCCAGGTACTGGCGCGCGGCGAGGCGGACCTCGGGGTCAGCACTGAGCGCGGGTTCGAGCATGCCGAAGTGACGATGCTGCGTGGTGCCGCGCTCAAGCGCAGCCTGATCTTTCCGACGGGTCACGCGCTGGAGCGCAAGCGGCGGATCGGTATCGGCGACATCGCGTCCTATCCCCTTCTCGGATTCGGGACCGCGTCACGCAGCAGCCAACTGATGGAGGAGACGTTGAAGGCCGCCACCGGCGCTGCCGAGCTGAACGTCCTGGCCCGGGTGGCGAACACCGACGTCATCAAGGCCTATGTCGCGAAGGGCCTGGGTATCGCCGTGATACCGACCGTCGCGTTCGAGCCCAGCAGGGATGTCGGCATCGTGAGTCGCGACGTCACGCGGCTTTTCCCGGAGTCGTTCGTGGCCGTATCGTTCCGCACGTCGAACTATCTCCGCCGTTACGTGCGCGACTTCATCGACTTGGTGCTCACGCCCGGAGCATGATCACTCTCGACCCGATCGACCGTGTCGGTGATGAGCCAAATCGACGCGAAGCGTCGGCGGGCGCTAGCTGTCGGCGATCTAAATGCGGGAGCGATCGCGTTCCAGGCGGCATCATGGTCGCCTTGGGTTTGAAGCTGGTGTCCGCGCCCCATCGTCCTTGATCGAGTAGTAGTCTTCGATCGCGTCGAGCATTCGCCCGCGCCAGCCGTGCGCTGGCGCGATGTGATCGCCTATCTCCAGATACCGCTCGGACTCCGTCGTGTAGGGCGGCCAGGCACTGGCGCAATCTCCGCTGGCGGCAAAAGCGACCCAAGCGTTCATCATCAGAGCGGAGATGGCGCGGTCGGTCGCATCGTAGGCATTGCCGCCTCTCTGCGCCGACACGTTGAGGCTGCCGAAGACGTAGGGCACCTCGTCGGTATGATGCGGTCCGTCCTTTTGCCCCGGACGGCGCCGGGTGAATAGGTATCTCCAGGTCCTGCGCTGGCGCGCCGACATCGTCCGGGCAAGCAGCCGCACGCCATAGTTGAACTGGGTATCGGCGAAAAGCGCCGCCACCTGTGGGGCGACCTCGTCGTTCGTCTCGGCTGGGTAGAGCGCGCCGAGTGCCTCCTCCCGCCCCGGGAAGTTCGCCCGGAGGAACTCGCGATACTGCTCAAGCGAGCACACCGGCCAGTCCTCGGTCAGGCGGGTACCCTCGTCGGCATTGGACCCGAGGATGATGGGCATCGGACGCGGCCCGTGTCCCTTGAGGGCCGCTCGCTCGTCTTCGCGGACCACCCAGCCGTCCCGGATGGGCCGCAAAGGCCGGGGTGAGGTGAGACCCCGGACCTCGGGTACCAGCAAGGACGTCATTGCCAGCAGGTCGCGAGCAGACCGCTTCCTGAGCGCATTGAAGTCGGCGCCCAGGCTCAGACCGACGGACTCCGCCTCGTCGAGTGAGGACAGGGCGCGGGCGGTACCGGGGCTCTGCAGGATCGCCTGCTGGAAAAGACCGTCGGCCAGTGGCGCGGTGAGGAAGAGGGAGATCGCGGCCGCGCCTGCGGAGACACCGAAAACCGTAACCCGCGCCCGATCGCCGCCGAAGCCGGCAATGTTGTCCCGTACCCAGGCAAGGGCGGCGAGCTGATCGAGCAGCCCATAGTTGCCGGAACTCCCTTCGGCAGACTCGGCGGTCAGCGAAGGATGAGCCAGGAATCCGAAGATCCCCAGGCGATAGTTGAGGGTGACGACGACTGCACCAAGGCGAGCCAAAGAAGCGCCATCACAGCTGGGCTCGGCGCCCGAGCCGGAATCGAAGCTGCCGCCGTGAAGCCAAACCATCACCGGCAGCGAGCGGGGCGGCGCGTCGGCCGGCGCCCAGATGTTGAGATACAGGCAGTCCTCTGAGAGGCTGGGCGCGTGCGACTCCACCCGAGGCTCCTGCCAGCAGTCTGAACCGAATCGCGAGGCAGGACGTATTCCCGACCAGGGCGCGAGCGCCTGCGGCGGCTGCCAGCGCAGCTCTCCTACAGGCGGTGCGGCGTACGGGATGCCGAGGAATGCGTTGATTGCGGAAGTGTCGGCAGGTCCTCGGTGGATGGTTCCCTCAAGCTTGCCGGCGCTGGTGTCGACTACTGGGAAGGGAGGGAGGCGATTCTTCATCGTAGTCCGTCCATTCCCGCACGCGCTGACTCAGGAGCGGTACCGCACGCCGCTGACGCTAGCTGGCGGCGGCCGCCGCGACCGGGCGCGGGTGGAAGGTGTTGGCGCCTGAGCGGTCCACGCCGCGCAGGAGGAAGACCTGGCGCGAAGAATGATCGACGATGTTGAGGCGCTGCGCCTTCTGCCGCGCCAGGTCCCGATCGAAGACGCTGGTCGTCGGCATGAAACGCATCGTCATCCCGCGTCGCGGCCGGGGCGAGGTGTTCGGCTCCGAGCCGTGCAGCAGGTAGACATCGTGCAAGGAGATCTGCCCCGCCTTGAGGACGACGTCCGCCGCGTCTGCCTCATTGAACTCGCCGGCGTCGAGTTCCTGGTTCAGGGTGACGTCGTCGCGATCGACAGTGTTGTGCGCGCGAAGTGCCCGGGCCGTGTGCGAGCCCTTGATCACCCTCAGGCAACCGTTCTCCGGCGTTGAATCATCCAGGGCGAGCCAGACGGTGCAGGTCGCGAGCGGGCGGATCGGCCAGTACTCCCCGTCCTGGTGCCACGGGGTTCTCTTGCCGCTGAAGGCAGGCTTGGCGAAGAAACTGGTGTTCCAGAGCGCGATGTCCGGCCCGATCAGCTGCGAGACCATGTCCAGGATCCGAGGGTTGTCGCAGTAGTCCAGGAAGCCGAGGTCGTAGTCGAGCAGCATCGGGCAGTAGTCGCGAAACCGGGGTTCGCGCTCCAGCAGCGCCGCGTGGCGTGCGCGGATCGCTGCCAGGGTCTCCTCGGGTACCTGGAAGTCAGGAACGACGTAGCCGTCGCGGTGGTAGCGGGCGATCTGTTCGGCGTCGAGCATGGAGTGCCTGCGGGATGGAAGCGTGGTGACTGGGTGTCTTACGCAGTCTATCGCACTCCTTCGCCTCCCTGGACATCGCGCAGCGCAGGTCCTCCAGGCGCATCAACTTATCGCCACGAAGGCAGGCTTGAAGACCCTGTCCGCGAACTCTTCCAGCGTCGTCCGTGTGGTCCCGGTCGGCCCCTTCTCGTGTTGGCCGTTGAGGATGCCGCTGGAGAAGGCGGCGCTCATCTCCTCGAGCAGCGCAGCAGCGCTCGCTGAGAAGCCGATCTGCATCAAGGCCGCCTTGCCCTGCTCCGGATCGGCTTGCACGTAGGCAAGGTCCGGCTTGCCGAGGGCCGCGCCGAGCCGTGCCGTCGCTTCGCGCATCGTGTACAGACGCGGCGCACGAAGATGCAGCACCCGCTTGCCTTCCCCCGAGGGCGTGCGCAGTTCCCGAGCAACCACTTGCGCGATATCGGCGGTTGCCACCATTGGCAGCGCGGCGTCCGGTGCCGTCATGTCTGCGTACAGACCCATTGTCCGGATCATCTCGATCGCGGCGAGATGGTTCTCGTAGAAATAGCCGGGACGCAGGTGCAGCACGTCGACATCGCCCAGTGCGTTCAGGCGCTGCTCCTGACGGTGCAGGCCGGCGATCGGTCCGCTCCCGACTGCCAGATGAGCGCCGATGCTGCTCAAGTTCACTATGCGCTTGACACCGGCCGAAACCACGGCGCCTGCGATAGCTTCGCCCAACTCGTCCTGAGCGGCGCCCAGGTCGGGCGCCGTGTAGTCGGTGGGAATCATCGCGTAGACTGCCGTCGCGCCGGCGAACGCCTGCGACAGGAAGCCCGGGTTCGCGATGTCGCCCGCGGCAATCTGGGCGCCGACGGCCCGGATCGCGGCGAGTGAACTCGCGCTGCGACCGACGACGCGAACCTCGGCGCCCTCTGCGAGCAGGCGCGCAGCGGCTTTGGAAGTGATGTTTCCGTTGGAGCCGAGCAGTACGTACATGGATGTCCCCTTGGTCAGTGAGTTGACGAAGGGCCATGGTGCATCCGTGAGATGTTCTCGCAAAGTGGTTAAACTCGAAATCATTGTCCATCTGCGGAGAACAAACCAGTGAAGGCTCCTGCCATTTCCCTTGCCCGCCTGGCGGCTTTCACTGCGGTCGCCGATGCGGGATCGTTCACCGCCGCGGCGGAGCGCCTGAACACGACGAAGTCCGCCGTCAGCCAGGCGGTGGCCGTGATCGAGCGGGATCTGGGTACGCAACTCCTGCAGCGTTCCACGCGAAAGCTTGCGATCACCGAAGCAGGCGAAGCGTTTCTCGCCGATTGTCGAGCATTGCTGGCGAGCGCCGAGGATGCGATGGAACGGGCCCGCACCGGGGGCGCGCAGCTCTCGGGCACCTTGAGGCTCACCAGCCCCCAGGGAACCGCGGGCCTGGTCGCCGGTTGGATCGCCCAGTATCGCGAGCGCTATCCGGCGCTGCACGTCGACTACGTGCCTACCGATCGCAAGCTCGACCTGATCGCCGAACGCTTCGACCTGGCGATCCGTATCGGACCGATGGAGGATTCCGGTCTTCGGGCCGCGGTGCTCGAGGAGCTCGAGATCTGGACCGTCGCGGCTGCCGGCTACCTGGCTCGGCATGGCGCTCCGCGAAGACCTTCGGACCTCGTGCGGCACGAGTGGATCGCGTTCTCGCTGCTGCCCAGCCCGTGGTCGATCGACTACGAGCGAAACGGCCGCAGGTCCCGCGTCAGGTTGCGCGGCTCAGTGGCGGCGGCAAGCAGTGACGCAGTGCTGCATCTGGTGAAGCTGGGTGCCGGCATCGCTGCCTTTCCGGGGACTGCGGACCTGCGGGGCGAGGTGGCGGCGGGGCACCTCGTCCGCCTGTTCCCCGGCTGGAAGACAAGCCGGATGTATCTGCACGCGGTTTACCCGGGCAGCATCGCGCTGCCCGCGAAGACACGCGCGTTCATCGATCTTGTGAAGGAGGCGGTGAAGTCCTGAAACGCTACATCCCCATGTCGTAGAAGAATTCCTCACGGATGATCTTTCCGTTCCGGACGTGGTAGAGCCCCGCCTCCTCCATCTTGATCCGTCGACCCGAAGGCTTGTTGGTGACGTCGAACTGGAATCCGACGATGAACCGGTCCCCATGGGGCCAGGGTCCGGTTACTGAAGACGAATGGATCTCGTGATTGTTCATCCACCATTCGCCCTTGGCCTTTATGGCTGCCAGCCCCTTCACCTCCGGCGGCGCGTCCGGCATGGCCATCGCCTCCACGCTGACCGCGTCGTCGGCATAGAGGGTGTCCAGCGCTTCTTCATTCCTTCCCTGCCGACAGAGATCGACGAGCTTCCTGGCGATATCCATCGTGGTCATCTGAACCTCCTTCCAAGGAAAGCAATCCGACGGATTGCGATGGCACAAAGTATCGAAGTTCGGGCGCAGGATGTCCACCGGCAGAGGGCCGCCTGCCGAGGCTCATCACTGGACGCGGTTGGCGGGAGGCCCTAGCATCGAGATCCCACCGAGGAGGAGACAGACGAGATGACACATCCACGTTCCTTGCGCTCGAGCCAGCCCATCACCCTTCGCAAGGCGGTTCCGATGGCGCCTCCGAGGTCATCGCTGGCAGCCGTGGTGCTTGCCGCTGCACTGACCGTCGTTGCGACAGCTGGACTGGTAGGCCTGCCGGCTGCGGCCTATGCCCATGACGCTTCGGGCAATGGCGCGCCCCACGCCGAGTTCTCCGCCGAGCGGCTCGCCAGGATCAAGCCGGCGATGCAACAGCTGATCGACCAGAAAGTCTTTCCAGGCGCGGTGACGCTGGTCTCTCACCAGGGCAAGGTGGTTCATTTCGAGTCGGTCGGCTTCCTCGATGACGCGAAGACCAAGCCGATCGCCAAGGACTCCATCTTCCGGCTTGCCTCGATGACCAAGCCGATCGTTACCGTCGCCGCCATGATGCTGGTGGAGCAGGGCAAGATGGCCCTGCACGATCCGGTTTCGAAGTGGCTGCCCGAACTGAAGGACCTGAAGGTGGAGACTCCTGAGGGCGACGTGGCGCCGGCACGTCCGGTGATGGTCCATGACGTGATGAGGCACACCGCCGGCTTCGTCTACGGCGGCGCTGCCAAGTCGCCGAGGATCAAGGAACTCTACCAGCGCGGCAACATCGAGTCCGCCGAACAGGACATCACCGGCGACGAGATGTTGAAGGCACTGGGCAAGATCCCGCTTGCCTACCAGCCCGGGACCACCTGGTTCTATTCGATCGCCGTGGATGTGCTGGGGCTGCTGATCGAACGCGTGGAGCACAAGCCGCTCGACCGGCTGCTCAAGGACCTGCTGTTCGATCCCCTGGGCATGACCGATACCGCTTTCTGGGTGCCCGCCGAGAAGACCAGCCGGATCGCGGAGGCCTACGACGCCGATCCGCTAAAGGCGGACATGCTGAAGGCCTACCGGATCGCTGCCGATCCTTCCGGCAAGAGCTACTTCAAGGGGGGCGCGGGGCTCGTCGGCACGGCCGAGGACTACCTGAAGTTTGCGCAGATGATGGTCAACGGCGGCGAATTGAACGGCAAGCGCTTTCTCTCCAGCAAGACAGTGGACTTCATGCTCTCGGACCACACGAAGGGCATGGGCGGCAGCACCATCGCCACCACCGGGCCGGGCTACGGCTTCGGGCTGGGCTTCGGTGTCCGGCTCGACCAGGGGATGGCCTATGTACCGGGCTCGCCGGGTGACGCAATGTGGGCCGGCGCCTGGGGAACCAGCTTCTGGATCGATCCGAAGGAGCGGCTGGTCGGCATCCTGATGGCGCAGAGCCCCTCCAATCGCTACCAGACCCGGATGGTGTACAAGAATCTGGTTTACGGCGCGCTCAGCGACTGAATCGATCAGCATCGGCGTCCGCCAGTCAGCCGCCGCCAGACATCTCTGAACCAGAGGCACCCAGCGCCGCGTTAGTGAGCTCTTTCGGCACGGCGCTTGCCACATCGGCGGCATGAATCACATTCGCGAAGGCAGCGGGCCGCCGCTGCTCCTGGTGCACGGACTCGGTGGCCACTGGCGGTCGTGGACGCCGGTGCTGCCCCTCCTGTCGAGACAGCGCGAGTTCATCGCGGTGGACCTGCCCGGTCACGGTGATTCGCCGCGCGAAGCCAGCAGCGGCACATTCACCGGCTTGGTAGACAGCGTCAGCGCCTTTCTGGACGAACATGACCTGGTTGGCGTGGACGCTGTCGGAAGCTCGATGGGCGCGAGGCTTGTACTCGAACTCGCTCGGCGTGGCCGGGTTGGCGCGGTAGTCTCGCTGGACCCGGGTGGTTTCTGGCGCGGGTGGGAACGCACGTTCTTCAAGGCATCGATCGGCACGTCGGTGCGGCTCCTGCGCGCGCTGCGGCCGGCGCTGCAGTACCTGAGCCACAGTGCGCTGGGGCGGTCGATCCTCTTGGCACAACTGTCGCGGCGGCCATGGCAACTGGACCCGGAACTCGTTTGTTCCGAGCTGCAGAGCTATGCCACTTGCACGACCTTCGACGCCCTGGTAAGCGACTTGGCCAACGGGCCCGAGCAGGCCGGCCCGAAGGCGCCGGCTTCTCCGCCAGTGCTGATCGGATGGGGGCGGCAGGACCGACTGTGCCTGCCACGGCAGGCGGCTCGTGCGCTCGACGCGTTTCCCTCGGCGCATTTGCACTGGTTTGAAGGGTGCGGCCACTTCCCCATGTGGGACAGGCCACAGGAGACGGCGAGTCTCATCCTGTCGTGCACAGGCACCGGAAGACCGACCGGGCCGGATTTCTAAGACAGGGATTGCAACTATCATCGAGCTGCCGACGGTCCATCTGGAGAAGAGATGCCGGGACTCGAACGATTCGTCGACGCACAGACCGCGGTCTACGACCAGGTCCGTCTCGAGCTGACCGCCGGACGCAAGAGCAGCCACTGGATGTGGTTCATCTTTCCCCAACTGCGCGGGCTCGGCCGCAGCGGCATGGCCCAACTTTACGGTATCGCGGACCTGTCCGAAGCCCGGGCTTTGCTTGACCATCCGGTGCTTGGACCGCGGCTCATCGAATGCACGCGGCTTGTCCTTGCGGTCCGCGGGCGTACCGTCCATCAGATCTTCGGGTCACCCGACGACCTGAAGCTGCGCTCGTGCATGACGCTGTTCGAGCTGGCGGCGCCCGAGGAGTCCGTCTTCGGCGAGGTGCTGGACCGCTGTTACGGCGGCGTGCGGGATCAGGCCACGCTGAATCTCGTGGGGGTCTGACCCCTCTGGCTTCGGTGCCTCGCTTCTCGCCGGTACCGCTTGGCTCGTCGTCCATCCGGCGCCGGACGGGGCGCTTGCGCAAACGGGTTGCAACTCCCGCGGGCAGGACGTACCCTCGCGCGTACCTACTCCCCGCACGACGAACCATGACGCAAGCAACGACCAACCTCCCCGCCGACCGCACTACGGTGCCGCACGCCGAACCGATCGACAGCCAGACCCGGCCCGAGTTCGCTGCCGTGATGCACGGCATCGACCTGACCCGGTCGCTGACGGATGACGAGGTGGGCGCGATCCACGCGGCAATCGATCGGTACGGTGTGCTCGTGTTTCGCGACCAGCATCTCGACGACGCACAGCAGGTGGCCTTCAGTCGGCAACTCGGCCCGCTCGAACTCGCCACCGGCGACATCGGCGAAGTGAAGGACCGGCGCCTGCCGATGGAGCTGAACGACATCTCGAACCTGGACCGGCATGGCGAAGTGTTGCCGCGCGACGACCGCGCGCGCTTGTTCGGCCTCGGGAATCGCCTGTGGCATTCGGACAGCTCGTTCAAGGAAGTCCCGGCGAAGTACTCGCTGCTCTCCGCCCGCCGTATCCCGGCGGCTGGCGGCAACACCGAGTTCGCCGACATGCGGGCGGCCTACGATGCGTTGGACGAGGAGACGCGACTCGAGGTTCAGGATCTCGTCTGCCTTCACAGCCAGATCTACTCGCGGGGTCTGCTCGGCTTCGACGACTTCACGGAAGCCGAACGGGCGAAGTGGTCACCGGTCCGCCAGCGGCTCGTCCGGCGGCATCCACGGACCGGGCGGCTGTCGCTCTACCTGTCCAGCCACGCCGGCGCGATCGAGGGTTGGCCGATCCCGGAGGCGCGGGCCTACCTGCGGGATCTCAACGAGCACGCCACCCAACGCCGGTTCGTCTACGCCCACGTCTGGCAGCCCTGGGACCTCGTCATGTGGGACAACCGGGTGACGATGCACCGTGCCCGGCCGTTCCGCTCGAGCGAGGCTCGCGACATGCGCCGCACGACCCTGACCAACGAGGTTTCCAGCCTCGAGCAGGCCTGAACGTAGATCCCGCAACGGCATGGCCGGGGTCGTTTCCGGTCCATCCCTTGGAGCACAAGGCAAGAACCGGCGCGGTATGATCACTGTGAATGAACGGCGACATTACCCCCGGCCTCCTCGTCCTTCACGGCAACCTCACCGAGACCCTGGCCGAAGCCGTCTTCGAATGGCTCCGCACGACGCCGCTGCGCCCGCTCGAGGAAGAGACCTTTCTCGTCCAAAGCAACGGCGTGGCCGAGTGGCTCAAGATGACGCTTGCCGCGCACGCCGGCATCGCCGCTGGCACCCGCGTGGAGCTCCCAGCCCGCTTCCTCTGGCGCGCCTACCGCCAAGTCCTCGGGCGTGATGCCGTCCCGGCAACATCGCCGCTCGACAAGCTCCCCCTGACCTGGCAGCTGATGCAGCTCCTGCCCAGGCTGCTGACTGAACCCGGCTTCGAACCCCTCGCAGGTTTCCTGCAGCAAGGCGACATGAGCCGCCGCCTGCAACTCGCCGAGCGGTTGGCCGACCTCTACGACCAGTACCAGGTCTATCGCAGCGACTGGCTCTCCGCCTGGGCGGCCGGCAACGATGTGCTGGCACCGAGCGACGGTGCGGCTGACGCCAAGCCGATCCCCGCGGACCAACGCTGGCAGCCCGCCCTCTGGCGCGAACTCCTGGCCCCCCTGAGCGATGCCGAGCGCAACGCTACCCGCCCGCAACTGCACCGCCGCTTTCTTGCGGCCCTCGAATCCGGCGCCCGGTCCAAAGCGCCGCTACCGCGGCGAGTCGTCCTCTTCGGCACGACTCACGTCCCCATGCAGACCCTGCAGGCGCTCGCCGCGCTGTCGCAGCACGCGCAGGTCCTGCTGGCCATCCCCAATCCATGCCGCTTCCACTGGGCCGACGTCATCCAGGGCCGCGAGCTGTTGCGCATGAATCGACGGCGCCATCCGCTGCGCAACGGCCGTGACCTGGCCGCGGTATCGCTGGAGGAGATGCACGCCCATGCCCATCCGCTGCTGGCCGCCTGGGGGCGACAGGGCCGTGATTTCGTGCGCCAGCTCGATGCCTTCGACGATGCGCTGGCCGCGCAAGAGCGCTTCGCGGTGGCCAAGATTGACCTGTTCAGCGAAGGACCCGGCCAGACACTGCTGGGGCAGGTCCAGGCGCGCATCCGCGACCTGGTGCCGCTGGCGGAGCACGCGGCGCTGAACGGCCAGCCCGATGCCACCGACCGCTCCATCGTCTTCCACATCGCCCACGGCGCGCAGCGCGAGGTGGAGATCCTTCACGACCAGCTGCTGGAACTGCTGGCTCATCCGCCGCAGGGACGGGCGATCGACCCCCGCGACGTGGTGGTGATGGTGCCGGACATCGCCGTCTTCGCGCCGGCCATCCGCTCGGTCTTCGGCCAGTACGGCCGCACGGATCCGCGCTACATCCCGTTCGACATCGCCGACCTGCAGGAGCGCGGCAACAATCCGCTGCTGGTCGCCGTGGAATGGCTGCTGCGCCTGCCGATGCAGCGCTGCGCGCTGAGCGAAGTGCGCGACCTGCTGGATGTGCCGGCGGTGGCGGCGCGCTTCGACCTGGAAGCCGAGGACATGCCGCGTCTCGCGCAGTGGCTGGCGGGCTCAGGGGTGCGCTGGGGCCTCAACCACTCGCAGCGCGATGAACTGGGCCTGGGCGCGAGCGGCGAGCAGAACACCTGGCTGTTCGGGTTGCGGCGCATGCTATTGGGTTATGCCAGCGGCGACGGCGGGTCGTTTGCAGACGCGGCATCGCCCGCGACCGCCAGCGCTGAGTTCCAGGGCATCCAGCCCTATGGCGAAGTCGGTGGCCTCGATGCCTCGATCGCCGGGTCGCTCGCCGCCGTCGTCGAATCACTGATCCGCTGGTGGACGACAGCATCGACCCCGGCGACTCCTTCCCAGTGGGCCGAGCGGGCGCGGGCGCTGATCGAGGAGTTCGTCGCGCCGACCGACGATCGTGAGCGGATGACGGTGGCGACGCTGCTGGATGCGCTCCGCGGCTGGCTCGACGCCTGCGATGGTGCGGACTTCGACGAGCCGGTGTCGCTCGCGGTTGCGCGCGAAGCCTGGCTGGCGGGCATCGACGAGCCCGGGCTCGGCAAGCGCTTCCGGGCCGGTGGCGTCACCTTCTGCACCCTGCTGCCGATGCGCTCGATCCCGTTCGAGGTGGTGTGCCTGCTGGGGATGAACGACGGCGACTACCCGCGCAGCAGCCGGCGCAGCGACTTCGACCTGACTGCCCTGCCAGGGCAGCATCGCCCCGGAGACCGATCGCGGCGCGACGACGACCGGCAGCTGATGATGGAAGCGCTGCTGTCCGCGCGGCGCGTGCTCTACGTCAGCTGGACGGGCCGCAGCGCGCGGGAGAACATCGAGCAGCCGCCGTCGGTGCTGGTGTCGCAGCTGCGGGACTACCTCTCCGCAGCGTGGGGCGGCGACGTGCTGGCGCAGCGGACGACCGAGCATCCGCTGCAGCCGTTCAGCCGCCGCTATTTCGAAGAAGCTTCCGCCACTTCCGACGCTCAGCAGGATGAGCGCATCGAGACTGGTGCGCGTCTCTTCACCTACGCCAAGGAATGGCAGGCGGCCCACGACAATGACTTGACGACCACCGGCATGGCGTCGACGATCGACTTCCGGCCGGACCCGAACGTGCCGCTGACCGTCATGTCGCTGGCCAGCTTCCTCAGGAGCCCGGTCAAGAGCTTCTTCCGGTCGCGGCTGGGCATCGTCTTTCGCGACGACGAGGATCCCGGCGAAGACGAGGAGACCTTCGACCTGGACGGCCTCACCGAGTATGGCCTGCTCGACGATGTTCTCCAGCAGGTGCTGCTGGAGGCGCCGGGGTTTCGGACCGGTAGCGGCGCCACCGTCGCTGCCGGCGACGATCGGATCGACGAGCTGCAGCATCGGGTGAGCGACCATGTCGCACGCATCCGCCGCGCGGGTGCTTTGCCGGTCGGCGAGCTTGGCGCGCGGGAGGAGCAGTCGCTGATCGACGACCTGGTGCCGATGCTGGCTGCCTGGGCCGACATCGAGTCGCAGTACCCGGAGACCACCGCCAAGGAGCGCCTGCGCTTCGAAGCGGATGACATGGTGCTGGAAGACTGGCTGAGCGGCGTGCGGGCCGGCGCCGCCGGCGCGCAGAGTCCCGGGCCGCACACCTGGCTGGAGCTACGGCCGAGCCGGATGTGCGACAGGGGCAAGGGCAACCCTGTGCTTGCAGACAAGCTGATCGCCGCCTGGGTGAAGGCGGTCGTCGCCGCCGCCTGCGGCTTCCGCGTGCGCGGCGTGATCGTCGGGCGCGACGCGACGATCACCATCGACCCGCTGCCGCGCGACGAGGCGGTCGACGCGCTCACCACGCTGATGCAGACTTGGCGGGAGGGCATGTCGCAGCCGCTGCCGGTCGCGCGCAAGACCGCCCTGGCGTACGTCTCGGGCACGCGAAACCTGGAGTCGATCTACGAAGGCCAGGAAAGCGCGGGCGGAGAGGTCACGCAGGATGACTGCCTTGCGCGGATGTTCCCGGACCTAGAGAAGCTCACGGAGGACGGCCGGTTCTTCGAGCTCGCGGATCGCCTGTTCGGGCCGCTCCACGCCTGGACCGGCAAACAGGTGACGCGGGAGATGCATGGGGCTCGTGCCGCCCGGGTCGCGCAGCAGACGGCTGCACAGGTCGCCCCGTGATGAGCGCTCCCCCCGGCCGTCCGAAGGGTGCTCCTGTGTCTACCTTGGACGTCCTGCGCTTTCCCCTCTGGGGCAGCCGCCTGATCGAGGCCAGCGCCGGCACCGGCAAGACCTGGACGATCGCCGCCCTGTACCTGCGCCTCGTGCTTGGACACGCAGCCCCGGACGTTCCGGCCAACCGGGACGCTATCGCCTTGCGCGGGCATGTGCCGTCGGAGATCCTGGTGATGACGTTCACCAAGGCTGCTACACGCGAGCTGTCCGACCGCATCCGCTCCCGCCTGCTCGAAGCGGCGCGCTGCTTCCGTGGCGAAGCGCAACCCCAGGAAGGCGACGAGCTGCTTGCGGGCCTGATGGAGGCCTACCCGGAAGGGCCGGCGCGTTCCGGCGCGGCCTGGCGCTTGTCGGTGGCCGCGGAGAGCATGGACGATGCGGCCGTGCATACCATCGACGCGTGGTGCCAGCGGATGCTGCGCGAGCACGCCTTCGACAGCGGCTGCCTCTTCGACGAGGAGCTTTCGGCAAACGAGACCGCGATGCAGACCGAGGCGGCTCACGACTATTGGCGACAGCAGGTGTATCCGCTGCGTGCCGGGCAGCTCGATACGGTCCTGCGGGTGTGGTCGACGGTCGCTGCGCTGACGGAGGATGCGCGCAAACTGGTGGAAAAGGAGCTGCCGCCGAGGGTGGGCGAGGGCGCTGATTCGATCAGCCTTGGCGAGCTCATCGACCGGCTGCGGGCCGAGCAGGATGTGGCGCTTGCGACGCTGAAAGAAGGGTGGGTCGAACGTGCCCGTGAGATGCAGGCTTGGCTGGATGTTCAGCTCTCGGCCCGGATCTCGCCTTTTGGGAAGGGCAAGCCGCAGAAGCATCACTGCACTCGGTGGCTCAACGACCTGGCCGCCTGGGCAGCGGATCCGTCGGCAGACGTGCTGGACCTGGGCAAGGGCGCGGAGAAGCTCACGCACACCTGCCTTCAGGAGGCGCTGCTGCCGGATGCCAAGGTCAAGCTGCCGGAGCACTTCGCCGCCTTCGAGGCGTTGATGCAGGCGATCGCGCGGCTGCGGCCGGTGCAGGCTCTTCGGGCGGCGCTGCGGCTGCATGCGACCGCCCGCATTGCAGACCGGCTCGCGCAGCTCAAGGAGCAGGCTGGCACCTTCGGTTTTGCCGACATGCTGGCGCGGCTCGACAGGGCGCTCGACGAGACGGTCAACGGCGACAACGCCCGTCGCCTGCGCGAGCGGATCCTGGCCCAGTATCCGGTGGCGTTGATCGACGAGTTTCAGGACACCTCGCCGGTGCAGTCGCGAATCTTCGACCGGCTTTACCGCGTGACGGACAACGACCCGAAGACTGCACTGCTGCTGATCGGCGACCCGAAGCAGGCAATCTACGGCTTCCGTGGCGCCGACATCTACAGCTACCTCGACGCGCGGCGCAAGACCGATGGTCGACACTACGTGCTCGGCACCAACCATCGCTCGACCGTGTCGCTGGTGAAGGCAGTCAACCACGTGTTCGCGCAGGCCGAAGCGAGACCGGGTCGTGGCGCCTTCATGTTCCGCACCGATGCTTCGGCCGCGGCTTCCGGCGATTCATCGACGTCAGCCAGCAACCCGCTGCCGTTCGTTGCCGTCGAGGCGGCCGGACGGGCGGAGTGGTTCGTCACGTCGGAAGGCGACTGCCCTGCGCTCACGCTTGCGCTCGACGAGGAGCTCGCGTCCGCGAAGATACACATGAGGCAGTTCGCCGCCCGCTGCGCCGAGCGCATTGTCACCTTGCTGAACGACACCGAGGCAGGCTTCCAGCATCCTGTGAAGGGATTTCGACGGCTGCGTCCTGCCGACATCGCGGTGCTGGTCAGGACCGGCAGGGAGGGTGCGGCGGTCAAGCGCGAGCTGCGCCGACGCCACGTCGCGTCGGTGTACCTTTCGGATACGGAGTCGGTCTTCGACAGCGAAGAGGCGCGCGACCTCCTTCCCTGGCTGCGGGCCGTTGCCTCGCCGCGCGATGCAGGACTCGCCCGGGCGGCCTTCGGGACGCGCAGCGTTGGCCTCTCGATCGAGGAGCTGGCCGAGCTGGCGGCGGACGACGTCGCGTTCGATCTCCGCAGCGAGCAGCTGCGCGACCTGCATCGGACCTGGCAGGAGCAGGGCGTGCTGACGATGCTGCGCCAGAGCCTGCACCTGCTGTCGTTGCCAGCCCGTTGGTTGAGAGCCGCCGGGGGCGCGGACGATGCGAGCGGCGGCTCTGTCCATGGCGGTGTCAACGACGGCGAGCGCAAGCTGACCAACTACCTGCACCTGGCGGAGCTGCTGCAGAACGCCAGCGCCCAGCTCGATGGCGAGCAGTCGCTGATCCGCTGGCTTTCCAACCAGCTGGAGGCGCACGGGGTCGGCGACGACGAGCAGATCGTCCGGCTGGAAAGCGATGCAGACCTGGTCAAGCTGGTCACCGTCCACAAGGCGAAGGGACTCGAGTACCCGCTGGTGTTTTTGCCGTTCCCCTACATCTACCGGCCGGTGCCGAAGGAGGAGAGCTTCGTCGTGCTGCCGGGGAAGTCCGGTGCGCGCGAGCTGGTGATGGAGCCGACACCCGAGCAGGTTCGGGAGGCGGATATCGAGCGGCAGCGCGAGGACTTGCGGCTGCTCTACGTCGCACTGACCCGCGCCCGCCACGCGCTGTGGGTCGGGCTGGCCGCGCTGCAGCGTTTTCCAGGCAACTCGTGCCTGTGGCACGAGAGCGCCATCGGCTACGTGCTCGGCGGCAGCCAGCCGGTCGACGCCAATGCATTGCGGGCGCAGGTGGCGGCACTGGTGGAGCCGTGCGGCGACATCGCGCTGGTGGCGGCGACGCCGTTCGACGAGATCGGACGGACCCTCCTCGTGCCGAGTGACGCGCCCAGCCAGCTGCGACCCTCGCCAACCTATGACGCCGACTTCGACCGGCGCTGGTCGATCGGCAGCTTCTCTGCGCTGGTGCGCGCGCTGCCGCCGGCGGGGCTGTGGGCCTCGAGCCGGATCGCCGTGCGCGACGATGAGGCGTTGCAGCCGGCGAAGCTGAACGGCAGCGAGGAAGGGGAGGGGGACGTCGACGGTGGCGGGGCGGGCAACCGCGAAGCAGCTGCGGGCGCAGTCGGAGAGAACGCCGAGGTTCCTCCGCTGCTTGCCAACGTCTCGGTCGTTGCGCCCGGCCCGGCGGAAGAGCTCATCAAGCCCTGGCATCGCTTCCCGCGCGGCGCCTTCGCCGGCAACTTCCTGCACGACCAGCTGGAGTGGCTGGGCGAGGAGGGCTTCGGTCTCAAGGAGTCGCCGGATCTGCAGCAGCAGCTGCGGCGCCGCTGCGAGCGGCAGGGATGGGGAAATCGTGCCGACGATATCGTCGAATGGCTGCGCAAGGCGCTTTCGACGCCGCTGCCGCCCTTGGGTGCCTCGGGCGTGGCGCTTGATTCCCTGACCGGCCATCTGCCGGAGATGGAGTTCTGGTTTCCCAGCGAAGGAATGCCGTCGCGACACATCGACTCCCTGTGCCGTAGCCGCACGCTGCGTGGTCGTGATCGGCCGGCGCTGCCGGAGCGCGAGCTGCGTGGCATGCTGATGGGCTTCGCCGACCTGGTCTTCCAGCATGGCGGTCGCTACTGGGTGCTCGACTACAAGTCGAACCACCTCGGCATGAGCGATAGCGACTACAGCGAAGACGCGCTGGAGCAGGCAATGGCCGCGCATCGCTACGATGTGCAGGCGGCGCTCTACCTGCTGGCGCTGCACCGCCTCCTCCAGCTGCGCCTGGGTGCGGGCTACAAGCCTGCCAGGCATCTCGGCGGCGCAATCTACTTTTTCTTGCGCGGCATCGAAGGCCCTACGCGCGGCTGCTATGTGATGCCGGCGGATCTGCAGTTGCTCGACGGCATCGACGCGCTGTTGCGGGCTACCGATGAGGCCGAGGCATGAGACCCTCGTCCGGCCGCTCGAAGCCCGGCCCACCGTCGACGCGCGGGAAGACGCCTCACACCGAAGACGCTGCCCCCACGACCGGTGATCTGTTCGATGCCGCGTCGTTGCCGGTCCCGCAGCTGCCAGGCCCGCCAATGCAGGTCAAGCGACCACGAAAGCCGCATGCACCCCAGGCCACCGCAGCGACACTCGCGCCGCCCGGGTTGTTCGAATCGCATCGACCACCTGCGCCACCCGCACCAGCGGCCAATACTGCCGCGCTGCTTCGCACGCTGAAGGGGTGGAGCGCCCAGGGCTGGCTGCGCCGACTCGATAGCGCCTTCGCCGCGTTCATGCTCGAACTGTGTCCCGATGCCTCGCCGCCGGTGGTGATGGCCTCGGCACTCGTCGCGCACATGGAAGGCCGCGGCCACAGCTGCCTGTTGCTCGACAGTCTTTTCCGCGATCCGGAAGCGCTGCTCGGCTGGGGGCCGGAGGCAGCCGTCGAGTTCCACACCGTCTCGACCGTGTTCGCATTCCGCCTCGAGGAGTGGCTCGGTGCCTTGCAAGGCAGTTCGCTGGTGTGGGTCGACGGACGACCGTCGGAGTTCTCGCCGTCGTCGCGGTCGTCCGCGTCATCGCCGGGCGACACCAACCAACCGCTGGTCCTGCGGGGCGAGAAGCTCTACCTGAGGCGCTACTGGCGTTACGAACGACAGGTTGCCGCGCGGGTGCTGCAGCGGGCGTCGGCGTCCATAGCCGTTGACGAGAAGAAGGCCCGCGCCTGGCTCGACAGGTTGTTTCCGTCGCAGGCGCAGCCAACTCGACAGGCCTCTCCCGTCCCGTCGACGCAGTCGATCGACTGGCAGAAGGTTGCCTGCGCGATGGCGCTGCGCGGCGGGCTGTCGGTGATTACCGGCGGGCCGGGCACCGGCAAGACCTACACCGCGGCGCGCCTGCTTGCGCTACTGCTGGCGCTCGATCCGCATCCCGAGCGCTTGCGGGTGGCGGTCGCGGCCCCCACCGGCAAGGCCGCGGCGCGGCTGAAGCAGTCGATCGGCGGCGCGCTGCAGGAGCTGCAGGCCAAGGTCGCGAAGGACCTGCCGCTCGAGAGCCTGGTGCGCGCCATCGGTCCCGCCCGGACCCTGCATTCGCTGCTCGGCGCGCGACCGGATACGCGCAAGTTCCGCTACGACGCCGCCAATCCGCTGGATGTTGACGTCCTGATCGTCGACGAGGCGTCGATGATCCACCTGGAGATGATGGCCGCCTTGCTGGAGGCGCTGCCGGCGCACGGCCGACTGATCCTGCTCGGCGACAAGGACCAGCTCGCGTCGGTCGAGGCGGGCGCGGTGCTGGGTGAGTTGTGCCGCGATTCCGAGTCGGGGCGGTATCGCCCTGAGACCGCCGCGTTCATCGAATCCGTGAGCGGCCAGGCGTTCCCGGTCGAATTCATCGCGGACGGTCCTCCGCTGGCGCAGCAGACCGTCATGCTGCGGACCAGCCGGCGCTTCGGCGACCGGATCGGTCAACTTGCGCTGGCCGCGAATGCGGGCGATGTCGAGCGCGCCACCGCATTGCTGGAGGCGGGAGGGAGCGGCACCGGCGGCGCCAACGGCGACGAGCTGCTCTGGCTCGACGCGAAATCCGCGGATGTCGCGGTCAAGCTCGCGGTCCAAGGTCGTCCCGGTGCGCCGGGGGGCTACGGCGGCAAGGGAGGCTACCTGGCATTGCTCCCGGAGCGCCCGACCGTCAAGGGCGACCTCCTCGACGCCCCGGCATTCGAGGAGTGGGTGGTGCGCGTGCTGCAGGCATTCGAGCGGTTCCGGCTGCTGTGTGCCGTGCACGAAGGCGAGTGGGGCACGCAGCCGTTGAACGCGGCGATCGAACGCGCGCTCGCAGCGAAAGGACTGATCAACCGGCGCGGCGAATGGTACGAGGGCCGCCCCATCATGGTGACCCGCAACGACGCCGGCGTCGGCGTCTTCAATGGCGATATCGGCATCGTGCTGAAGCCGATGAGCACGGCCGACGTGCCGAACCCGCCGGCCCGGGTGTACTTCCTCGATGGGTCGTCGACACGGTCGGTCGGCGTCAGCCGCCTTGCGCATGTCGAGACCGCCTTCGCCCTGACTGTGCACAAATCGCAGGGCTCGGAGTTCGAGCACACTGCCCTGGTGCTGCCGCAGGCGCCGAGCCGGGTGCTGACCCGGGAGCTGGTCTATACCGGCATCACGCGGGCGCGCAAGGCGTTGACGCTGGTGACCGGGCGTCGGCAGGCGTTCGCGGAGGCGCTGGAGCAGCGCACCCGACGGTCGAGCGGGCTGCTGGAGTTGCTGGATCCAGCGCCGGAGCGCTGAGCGGTGCCTCAGGATCCACCGAGTTGGTACGACACCGCGTGCGGCTCGGAACCTGAGACCATCGATGCCTTGCTGACGAGGGCGCTTCCTCAGGGGCGCATGAAAGGGAGACCTGCATGGACATCAAGGCCGTCTTCTTCGATACCGGCGGAACGGTGCTCGACTGGCACGGCGGAATCGTGAAGGCGCTCACGCGGATCGCGCAGGTGCAAGGGCTCGAGGCCGACTGGCACGCGGTCGCCAACGACTGGCGCCGGCGCACCCTGAAGGGCATCGTCGGCCAAGTGCGCCCCGCGTTCAACATGGACGACGTCCATCGGAGCACGCTTGAAGAGTCGCTGGATCGATTCGGCCTGCGGTCCATGACCGCCGAGCAGCGGCATGCGATCTGGCGCACCTGGCACAGTGTCGATGCATGGCCGGACTTCCCGCTGGCGCTCGCGGCGTTGCGGAAGGCGGTGCCTGCCGTTTCCTTCACGATGCTGCCCACGGCGCTGGTTGTCGATGTGTCGCGAAGGAACGGCATCGTTTGGGACGCGATCATCTCCTGCGAGATGATCGGCATCTACAAGCCCGCCGTCGAGGCATATGTCACGGCGGCGCGCTGGCTCGCGGTGGAGCCGTCACAAGTCCTCATGGTGGCCTGCCACAACTTCGACCTGAACGGCGCTCAAGTGGCCGGATTTCGGACCGCCTTCGTGCGGCGGCCCGACGAATGGGGGCCCGAGGGTCCCCCGGATCCGAATCCGAATCGCGACTACGATTTCGTCGAGGACGGGTTCGAAGACCTGGTGCGCAGCGTCCTCCGGAGCTAGCTCACAGGCGCGAAACCTGCCGGCGCCTTTCCCACGCTCAGGCGAAGTCGTCACCACCATCGAAGTCGCCAAAGTCGCTTCCCGCATCCGCGCTGCTATCGCCGGCCATCTCGCCTGAGTTGTCGTCGCCGAGTGCGGTGCCGCCTTGGGCGGTGTCGCCAGCCCCGGAATCGCCGAGGAATGATTGCGCAATGGCGCTGCCGACCACAACGCCTGCGATGGTGGACAGGAAACTGCCAGCCATCATGCCGCCGATTCCCATGCCGCGACCACCGATGCCTCCAAAGGTTCGCTCCATCGTGCCAGGTTGCCGCACTTCGGCGCGTGTCGCCAGCCGCGCCAGGGATCGGGGATCGTCGGTCGCCCCGCCGCCAGCGCGTTCTCCATCCGGCAGGTCGGCGGACAGCTGCTGCAAGAGCAAGTTGCGTTGTTGCGGCGTGAGCTTCGCGAACGCTTCGGCGTGCGCCTGCTCGATGGTCTCTGGCGGTGCAGTCTTCAGCATGTAGCGGTACCGGTCGATGGCAAGCTCATCGCCGGATTGCCCAGGGGCCGCGCCGGGTTGCTGAACCGGCCTCTGCGTGGCGCCCTGGCTGCGTCCGAACAGGTTGTCGAGAATTCCCATGTCGCCTCTCCGTCTGCCGAGTCGATCGATGCGGCTCGCGTCCCGTCGAAGAAGGCAAAGCCATGCCTGCCTTCCAAGCGCCCGCGCTCCTAACCCGAGAGCTACTGCTCGCGTTCAACGGTGGTTGCGGTCCAGCCTGCATCCTAACCGCGATGTGGAGTCCTCGTACGCCGTGGTGGCAATCGAAGCGGTCTACTCGCCGTCCCGGCAAGCTCGTTCCTGTGGGACTCCCGCCCGCGGCTGGGCACATGGTGTCGCCTTGGATCCTTCCTCATCCGAAGCTTCGACCCGGGCGACAGGCTGATCCACCCGGTCGAGCCGGTCGAGCCGGTCGAGTCGGTCGAGCGACAGCAGCAGATGCGCCACCCGGTGCGCCGAGCTCGCGCAGTCCGCCAATCGTGGGTAGTTGTCGCTGATCCAGTTGAATGCGCCCGACACCAGCACGAAAGCGGCGCTCGCCTGGGCGAGCTCCCCCAGGCTCAATTCGCCCGCCAGATATCGGGGCGCGGCCAGGGCAAGTCCGACAACGGGCGCGAGCAGGCTGTTGGAGCTCGAAACAACGGTGACTCGCATCAGCTGGTGGCACAGCGCTCGCCAGGCCGATATGACCTGGTGCAACGCCGCAGTGATGCTTCGTCGCTCAACCACGGAGTCGCCTGTCCGGGAGGATTGGGCCTCGGCTGACTCGCGCAGGCGGCCCCCCAGTGCGCGAAGACTGGCTTCCGTGCAGTTCTTGGACTCGATCACCGCTGTCAGCTTGCGACCGATCAGCATGACACTTCCGTTGACTGCAACCGAATAGGCGAGGGCACCGACCACAAGGTATCCGGGTACGACCAGCGCACCACCGTCGAAGTCGATCCTCATCGCACCGCCGACGGTCCACAACACATGGATGAACGTCAACGCCGTGACCAGCGATGTCAGGAATCCGAGCGCCAGGTCAACCGGCGCATCCGTGGCGATCCGGACATCCTCGGCGATTCGAAACTCGGGATTCTCGTGCTCTCCATCGACGAACTGCAGACGACTCCAGCGATCTTCCGTCATCCATCGTTGCAACAGGTGTTCGCTCAGCCACGCACGCCAGCTGCGTTGCATGGTCATCCGGGCCCATACCGCTGCGACGGCGAGCCCCACCGAGCCAGCCGCCAGCGGCACGAACAGCATGGTCTGGTCGATGAGGGCGGCGCCGTCCCGGCGGCCGATCGCGTCGAAGAAGCCCCGGTTCCACACGTTCAGCGAATACTGAACCAGCACCTGGAACAGCGCGATCGACAGCAGCAGCCCGGTCAACGCTCTTGCGGAGCCGGCACCTGGCGCCCGCCAGTAGCCGGATGCGCTGGTCCAGAAGCGGCGCAATAGCTCTGCATGCTTCTCGCGCGGAATGGTGACCTTGTGATCGCTTGCACGCCGCCGCAGCTCGCCGTTCTCAGCGGGCCGTTGACCAGCCTGCGCGGCCGGTCGGTGTCCGATGACTCGGTCATTCGTACCGGGGTGCGGCCCTGCTTGACGGCCACCTGCGAGCGATTCGAGAACAGCTTGCAGACCTACGGCCAGTGATCGATCGGGATTCTTGGGGAGGGGCATCGTTGTCTCGCTCAGCGCAACTACAGCCTCCCCACGGCTCTCCCTTCGCGGCGACATGATCTGTCGGTACCGGTCTGCACGACGCGGCTCCAGGTAGGCCGGACTGTTCCTTGGAGCACGTTCGCGTGTTCCAGGAAGCCGGAAGACGATGCTAGGTTAGCTGGCGCCGAGAGCAAGGCGGCGCGAGAGTGTCGCATGGTCAGGATTCGCCGACGGGCGGGCATCGGGTTGTCGTCTTCGTTCATTGCCGCGTTTTGCGGACCCGCACCGTGCACGCAACCTTCGACTGCAATTGTCTAAAGGTATAGATGTATGTATGATTTTCCCTTACAAAACGAGGAGACGTCATGAAACCTTGCCTGCTTGCCGTGTCACTGCTGCTTGCGGCGCTATCGGCCTCCGCCGCTGCCCAGGACGACTACCCGCAGCGCAAGCCGATCACGCTGGTCACCCCCTATGCCGCCGGCGGAGGTAGCGACATCCTGACAAGAATCCTCGGCGAGGCATTGCGCAAGAACCTCGACCAGCAGGTGGTCGTCCTGAACACCCCGGGTTCGGGCGGTGTCATCGGTTCGCGCTCGGTCGCCCAGGCCGCGCCCGACGGGTATACGCTGCTGTCCCACCATGTCGGCCTGGTCACCTCGCCGGCGCTCTACAAGAACCTCGGATTCGATCCGGTGAAGAGCTTCGCACCGGTCGGCCTGTTCGCGGACACGCCCATGGTGCTGGTCGGCGGCAACCACGTTCCGGCATCGAATGCGCAAGAGCTGCTGGCGTGGGTGAGGCAGAACGGCGATAAGGTGACATTCGCTTCGTCCGGTTCGGGCAGTGCCACGCACCTCTGCGCCATCCTGTTCGAGAAGGCGGTCGGGCAGAAAGTCACCATGATCCAGTACCGTGGCGCTGCGCCTGCCACCATCGACGTGACCGCGGGGCGGGTCGACCTGTTCTGCGATGTCACTGCGGGTTCGATCATCCAGACGATCCAGTCGGGGGCGCTGCGGCCGTACTTCATCACCGCTGCCAGGCGGCTCGACAGCCTTGCCGACGTGCCGACCTCCGCGGAGATAGGCTTGCCCGATGTCAACGTGACCGCCTGGTATGGCCTCTACGCGCCGGCGGGTACGCCGCAGCCGGTCGTGGACAAGCTGTCCAGGGCATTGCAGGCGGCAACCCGGGATCCAGGAGTGGCAGCGTCGCTGGCCAAGATGGAAGACGACCGTATTCGATTCGCAGCTCGCAACGCCGCCAGCGCTTCATGAACGTGTATCGTCACAGGTCGACTTGTGGACGCCAATCCTGCAGAAGGCCGGCGTCGTACCCCAGTAACAGCTTTGCTACGCGAGCCCATCATGCCAAGTTCCCAATCTCCGCGATCGCTTCGTCAGATCCTCTCGGGTGCCGAATGCCTGACCGCAAGCTCAGCCTTCGATCCCATCTCGGCGAGGATCGCCCATTCCCTCGGGTTCGAGGTTGGGGTAATGGGTGGATCGGTTGCTTCCTATGCAGTGCTTGCCGCGCCGGACCTGATCCTCCTGACAATGACCGAGCTGGTCGAGCAGGCACGTCGTGTCTGCCGCGCGGCCCCGCTGCGCCTGATCGTCGATGCCGACCACGGCTACGGCAATGCGTTGAACGTGATGCGGACGGTGCAGGAACTGCAGGCGGCGGGTGTCGCGGGTATCACCATCGAGGACACGCTGCTGCCGCGGGCATTCGGCTCCTCGGCGGCTGCTCAGCTGGTGTCGCTGGAAGAGGGCGTCGGCAAGATGAAGGCGGCGCTCAAGGGGCGTGGCGACGGCGAGGCGCTGGTCTTCGGCCGCACGAGCGCCGCATCCATCTCCGGGGTGGACGATGCCATCCGCCGCCTGCAGGCGTATGAGGCAGCTGGCGTGGACGCCATCTTCGTACCCGGCCTGAAGAGTCGCGCCGAGGTGGACCGTATCGCCGATGCCGTCAAGCTGCCGTTGATCCTGGGCGGGGGCAGCGAGGAGATCGCAGACCCGGGGTACCTGGCCAGCCGGGGCGTTCGGGTATGGCTGTGGGGTCACCAGCCGTTCGCCGCGGCCGTCAAGGCAATGGTGGACACCATGACGGCGATCCGCGACGGTGCCACCCCCGGGGCGTTGGCCGCGGCAGCCCCCGAAGCATTGCTCAAGCAGTACACCCATGCAGCCGATTTCGAAGCGTTCACCCGGGACTTCCTGGAAGGCTGAATGGGAGATCCTGCCCACCCGTTCGTGCGCACCGCCGCGCCGCTTTACCGCGATGTCGCTGCCGCGCTCGAGCGACGGATCCGCAGTGGAGCCTGGAAGCCCGGCGACCAGATCCCGACCGAAGCCCAGCTGGAGCGGGAATTCGGCTCCAGCCGAGGCACCTTGCGGATGGCGATCGCCGAGCTGGTTCGCCAGGGCTTGCTGCATCCGCAGCCGGGACGCGGAACCTTCGTCCTCGGTCCCTCGTTCAGGAGCCTCGAGCGCTTCTTCCGCTACGAGAGCCGTGGCAGCGACGCCCGCCTGTCGCCGCAGAATCAGGTGCTGCGGCACGGGGTGCGCAAGGCCGGAGCGGCCACCGCGAGTGCGCTGGCCGTGCCCCCAGGCACGGAGGTAGGTTACGTCCGGCGTCTGCGCATCCACGAGGGTGAGCCTTTCTTGCTGGTGGACTCCTACTTCCATCCCGACGAATGGCAGCGGATCGAAGCGGCCGACTTCCAGCGGCACTCGCTCTACGACCAGTTGCGGGATGCCTTCGGGATCTACATCATCGCGGCCGACGAGTACCTGAGGGCCGATCTCGCCGCGACCGGCGAAGCGCGGCTGTTGAACATCCCGGCGCGCAGCGCAGTCATCCGGATCGAGCGGACAGCCTGCACTTTCGGGAGCCGGCCGATCGAACACCGCAACGCGGTCGGACGAGCCGACCGCTTCCAATACCACGTGCGGCTCGAGTGACGCCGCGATTCAGGAGACAGCAATGCTGAAGCTGGAGCAAGCCAGCCCAGAGGTCGGCGTGATCGCCACCGGCGTCGACGTCACCCGCATGACCGATGTCGAATGGCTCGAACTGTACAAGGCCTGGCTCGATCATTCCATGCTCGTCGTCCGTGGACAGCGACTGGATGTCGAGCAATTCCTGGCATACGGACGCCGGTTCGGCCGGGTCAAGCCGCATCGCGTACGCAGGACCCGCCACCCCCAGTATCCGGAACTGACCGTCATGGGAACCGATACGAAGAAGGCGGACGGCACCACCAACGCGTCGATATACAACCGGGGAGTGAGTTGGCACACCGACGGCCCGTGGGACGAGGAGATCTGCAAGGCAACCCAGCTGTTCGGACTGGAAATTCCCTCCTATGGAGGTGACACGCTGTTTGCCAGCATGTATGCAGCGTATGAAGCACTCCCCCAGCCATTGAAGAATCGGATTGCGGACCTGGAGGCGGAATACGTCTACGGCGGCCGGGAGCAGAAGGGCGTGGACCTGCTGGATCCGGTGGATCGGGCAAGGCCGCCGACGCGGTATCCCCTCGTCCGGGTGCATTCCGAGACCCGCCGCAAGTCACTCTACTTCAATCCCTTCCACATCCTCAGGATCGCGGACGTGTCGGAAGCCGAAAGCGCTGGCCTGATCGAGGAACTGAGCAGCCGCATGGTTCAGCCGGGCGGGGAGTATCGGCACAGATGGCAGGTCGGTGACCTGGTCACCTGGGACAATCGCTGCACGATCCATTCGGCAACCGGTGGCTATCCTATCGACGAGCGGCGGATCCATTGGCGATGCACGATCATGGAGTGAGCGGAAGATCCAACCCGCTTGCCAGCGAAAGAGAATGCTGCGCGTTCCCGCGGAAGCTTCGATGGAGCACGGGGACAGCTGCTACGGCAGGAAGCATCTCGCCTTGGGATGCGGGCTCGATGTGGTGTATCTTCGTGCCCCATGGCGTCCGCCCGGATCTCACTGTCCGTGGGTGCCAAGGTGAACCAATCAGGGAGCCCGCAAGCCAGCAGGATGCTTCCGAAGACGCGGCATGGCGGCGACATTTGTTTGCCCGCCTGTCCAGCACCATAGCGGAGACTTCGATTTGAACGACCTGTGTCGCCTCTCGGCAACTGCTGCCGTCGACCTGCTGAGGCGGCGTGATGTTTCGCCCCTCGAGCTCCTCGATGCGGCCGCCGCGCGCATCGCCGAGACCGACCCGACTCTCAACGCCATCCCGACGCTTTGCCTCGAGCGGGCGCGCGATCAGGCGAAGGCCCTGATGCGCAGCCCGCCG
>JAEZQX010000322.1 GCA_023441105.1 Pseudomonadota bacterium
CCCTTCCGGAGGAAGGGGGGCGCCGCCAGAGGCCGGGCAAAGCCCGATCCTCGGCGGCTGCTGGGTGTGGCACGGTGAGTGGGACGAAGGGTGAGGCTGGGGCCGGCAGAGTGGCACCCGATGCCGGGGACGAGGAGGTGCCAGGAATGTATTGGGCAGGGTAGCTGAGATGCTCTATCGGCGGGCGGGGATCTTTCATACCAGCTATGCGGCGGATCGGGCATTGTTTCCGATACCGTTCGAGCGCCGCGCGGTCATCGTGCTGCTGCTGGTTGCGCTGTCGGCGCCGTGGACGCTCAGCTCGCTGGCGCTCACCAGCTACGTGCTGCCATGGCTGATCTGGACGTCGGCGGTGCTGGGCCTCAACCTGATCCTGGGTTGGGCAGGCCAGTTCCATTTCGGCTATGCGGCGATCATGGGGATCGGCGCCTATGCGTCGGTGCATGCGGCGCGCCAGGGCGTGCCCTGGGAGATCGCCGTCGTGCTCGGCGGCCTGATGGCGACCGCGGTCGGCGTGGTGTTCGCCTTCGCCGCGCTGCGGGTCAAGGGGCTCTACCTTGCGCTGAGCACGCTGGCGATGCAGTTCGTGATGGACTGGGTGATCTCCCACGTACCGGCGATCAGCGGTGGCGTCTCCGCCACCTTGCAGGCGCCGCCGCTTCGACTGCTGGGTCAGGCAGTCAGGTCCGAGGCCGGCACCTACTACGTCGCCCTTGCCTGGTGCCTGCTGGTGACGGTGTTCATGCTCAACCTGCGCCGTTCGGCGTTGGGCCGGGCGCTGGTGGCCGTGCGGGAGAAGGACTATGCCGCTGCGATCATCGGCGTGCCAAGCTTCCGCTTCAAGCTGGTGGCCTTCGCCGTCTCCTCCTTCATTGGCGGCGTGAGCGGCGCCATCCTCATCTTCTGCTTCTACCATGCGGTGACGCCGGAGCAATTCGCGGTCAACGTCTCCATCGAATTGCTGGCCATGGTGATCGTCGGCGGCCTCGGCAGCATCATCGGCAGCTATTTCGGCGCGGCCTTCATCCTGCTGCTGCCCGGGCAGATAAACGAACTCATCGGCGCGCTGGCGCGCCTGGCAGGTGCCGATCTTGGCGTGGAGACCCTGGCGCACATTCCGTACATGCTTTATGGCGCCCTGATCATCGTCGTGTTGCTGATCGAGCCGATGGGCCTCGGCAAGCTTTACGGCAATGTCCGGAACTACCTGTTGGTCTGGCCGTTCGGCTATGCGAGAAAGTGACGTGACCGGCTCCGTGTCCCCGGGCCACGCAGCAGCCAGCGACGGCGGGCCCGCGCTCGACGTCAACAATGTCGAGGTGATCTACGATCGGGTCGCGCTCGCCGTGAAGGGGATCTCGCTGGCCGTGCCGCCTGGCGGAATGGTGGCGCTGCTCGGCGCCAACGGCGCAGGCAAGAGCACCACCCTCAAGGCGATCAGCGGGCTGCTCGCGGCGGAGCGCGGCCTGGTGACCCGCGGCGACATCCGGTTCTTCGGCAAGGAGATCAATTCACTCGCGCCCCAGGCGAGGGTGCGCCTCGGCATCTGCCAGGTACTCGAAGGCCGTCGGGTGTTCGAACACCTCACGCCGGACGAGAACCTGGTCGCGGCCTCCGCCGTCGCCAGCCGCGCCGATCTCGCGCGCAATCGCGACCGCGTGTACACCTACTTTCCGCGCCTCTACGAGCGCCGCACCGCCGCCGCCGGCTTCCTCTCCGGGGGCGAGCAGCAGATGCTCGCCATCGGCCGCGCGCTCATGACGCAGCCCAGGCTGCTCATGCTCGACGAACCGAGCCTTGGCCTGGCGCCCTACCTGGTGGCGGAGATCTTCGGCATCGTGCGACAGGTGAATCGCCAGGAGGGCCTGTCGGTGCTGCTGGTCGAGCAGAACGCCATCGCGGCCCTGGAGGTGGTCAGCACCAGCTACCTGATGGAGAACGGCCGCATCGTGATGCACGACACAGCCGAGGCGATGAAGAAGAACCCGGACATCCAGGAGTTCTACCTGGGTGGAGCGCAGGGGAAGAACTTCCATGACATCAAGCACTACAGCCGACGCAAGCGTTGGTTGAGTTAGAGATCCCCCATGGAGCGCTTCGCGCGCCTACCCCCCTACCCGAAGCTGCGCTTCGGCAAGGGGGGCGCCGCCAGAGGCCGGGCAAAGCCCGATCCTCGGCGGCTGCTGGGTGTGTGGCGGTGGGTGGTGCGGAGGTTGAGGCCGGGTTCGGCTGAGTGGCACCCGATGCCGGGAAAGAGAATGCCGCGAGCGGTCGGGCCGGTCCGTTCCGCTGCGGCTGCTGGGTGTGGAACGTTCTCGACATGAGCGTACTGGGTGTCGAGCAACGACCTTCAATCGTACGTACGCGGGAGACAACGAGATGAAATGGCGTCTGCTTTCCAGCCTGTCGGGATTGGCGATGCTGGTCGCCGCCCAGAGCGCCGTGGCACAGCAACCGATTCGCATCGGCGTGTGCTATGACCTCAGCAAGTCCTACACGTTCATCACGCCGCAGGTGGTCCAGGCGGCGCGGGACTATGCGGCGATCATCAACCTCAAGGGCGGGATCGAAGGGAACCCGATCGACATCGTGGTGCAGGATCACGGCAACGAGCCGCAGCGCGGCATGGAATGCTACGAGAAGCTCAAGCGCGAGGGCGTCATGATCTTCGATACGTTGTCGACGCCGGTGTCGCGCGCAGTCCTGCCGCGGGTGATGGCCGACGGCAACATCCTGCTGCAGTCGTTCGTCGGTCGCGGCGACGCCATCGATGGCGACGTCTTCAAATGGGTCTTTCCGATCGGCCCCACCTACTGGGGTCAGGTCGCCAACGACGTCCACTACATCAAGACGAAGCACAACAACCAGCTCAAGGGTGTGAAGATCGGCTTCATCTACCCGGACTATGCCTTCGGGCAGGAGCCGATCCCGGTGCTCAAGACACTGGCGGAGAAGGAAGGCTTCGAGCTCGGCCTGTTCCCGAACCCGATGCCCGGCAAGGACCAGGCGGCAGTCTGGACGCAGATCCGCCGCTTCAACCCGGACTGGGTGATCACCTGGAACCTCGCCGCGATGCACGTGGTGGCGGCCCGCGAGATGAAGCGCAACGGTATCCCGATGGACAAGGTCATCTCGGTCAACTGGTTCAACGAAGTCGACATCAACACCATCGGCCCGGCCGAAGCCAAGGGCCTGAAGCGCGGGACCAACGTGATGGGCGGCAAGGAGCATCCGCTGATCCAGCAGATCATCAAGGAGCTGTACGGTAGCGGCAAGGGCAGTGGCGATCCCAAGCACCTCGACGACATCTACTACAACACCGGCCTGGCCATGTATTCGGCGCTCTTCGAGGGGCTTCGCCAGGCGCTGAAGCAGGGCGACGGCCCGCTCACCCCGGCGCGCATCAAGGCAGGCCTGGAAAGCCTGCGCGACTTCGATGCCAACGGCCTGATCGCGCCGGTTACGGTCACCGCCAAGGACCACGGCGGCGGCGGCAAGACCCGCATCGACATGTGGGACGGCAGCAAGTGGGTGCCGCAGTCCGACTGGTTCGCCGCCTACGGGGACGTGGTCGACAAGGTGGTGAAGGAGCAGTCGGCCGAGTTCGCCAAGGGAGCCAAGTAGGCCCGCAGGGCGGCGGCGCGCGCAATCCGGCCGCCGCCTTCGCTCCGTCCGGATGCGCGGCCCGAACCCGATTTCACTCCTCCGCCTCCTCGGCATCCGGTGCCTGCCGGTCGAGCTGCTGCATCCGATTCAGCATCTTGAGCAGGTAGTGCACGGTGTTGATGGAATCGTTGATCGAAAAATCCTGGAGCACGGTCTCGTAGTAGTCATGGATCTTGGGAAGCGCATGCCGCTGCCAGACGGTGCGGCCCTCAGCCGTCATCGTGATGAGCCGCGAACGCCGGTCCTGCGGATCGGGCGTGGTGCTGACCCGGCCGTCGCGCTCGAGTCGGCCGATCACGCCGGAGAGGTTCTGGCGGCTCACCATCAGGTAGCGCGCCAGGTCGCCGAGCTTCATGCCGCCCTGCGTCTGCGGCCGCGACAGGGCTCCCAGCACCGCCCACTGCTGGGTGGTGAGGCCTTCGTCCTCGATCGCGCGCGAACCGGTCTTGTGCAGCATGTTGGCGCACTGGTAGAGCCGGAAGAAGAGGCGGTTGGCAAGTTCCATGCGGATCTTCCGGTTGTCGGTCATGCGAGTCCTGTTCGGCGCGTGGCACGGATCGTGAACGGGTGCGGCGTGCCAGCGCGCACCCGGGCAAGGCAGGGATATTGACCGATTTCCGTCGGCCGATTCAAGCAGTTGCGCAGCGATCTCCGGGATCTGCGCATGCCGCATTATCCGCCCGGGGAAAAGCCAGGAGCTTTCGATGAAGAGATTCGCGAACAAGGTGGTCGTGGTGACGGGCGGCGGGGGGGGGGGGGGGGCCGGGGCGGCCCCACGGCGCGCCGCTTTGCCGCCGAGGGGGCCCGGGTCGCGGTGCTCGACCGCGATTCGGCGTCGGCAAGCCGCGTCGCAAGCGCGATCGTGGAGGACGCCGGATCGGCGATGGCGCTGGAGTGCGACATCACTCACCGCGACAGCGTCGATGCCGCCGTGGCGGCTATCGATGCACGCTGGAATGCCATCGACGTCCTCGTCAACAACGCCGGCTGGGACGTCTTCAAGCCGTTCTTGAAGACCGAGCCGGCGCAGTGGCAGCAGTTGATCGCGATCAACCTGGTCGGTGCCCTGCATATGCACCACGCGGTGCTGCCGGGCATGGTGGCGCGCAAGCAGGGCCGGATCGTCAACATCGCCTCCGACGCCGCCCGCGTCGGCTCTTCCGGCGAGGCCGTCTACGCCGCTTGCAAGGGCGGGCTGGTGGCCTTCTCGAAGACGCTGGCACGCGAGCATGCCCGCCACGGCATCACCGTCAACGTCGTTTGTCCAGGACCCACCGACACCGCCTTGTTCGCCGACTACAAGCAGGGCGCCGGCAACCCCGAGAAGCTGGTCGATGCCTTCACCCGCGCCATCCCTCTCGGCCGCATCGGCCAGCCGGACGATCTTCCCGGCGCTGTCGTGTTCTTCGCTTCCGACGATGCCGCCTACATCACCGGCCAGGTGCTCAGCGTCTCCGGCGGCCTGACGATGGCCGGATAGGAGCGGCCGCGATGAATCCGTATCTCGACGAGGACCTGCTTGCCCTGGCCACGCAGGTCCGCCGCTTCGCCGGTGGCCGCGTGGCGCCCGGCTTCCAGGAACGGGATCGCAGCCGCGAGCTCGACCGCGGGCTGATGCGCGAGATGGGCCGGCTCGGCTTCATCGCGCCGGAGCTTCCCGAGCGGGTGGGTGGCCAGGGCCTGGGCTGCCTCGCTGC
Source organism: Pseudomonadota bacterium (assembly GCA_023441105.1). The sequence goes on from JAEZQX010000322.1 coordinate 5,364, forward strand.
CGGCGTGATCCACGAGGAAATCGCCCGCGCCGACCTCAGCATGAGCTACGTCAACCTGCTCGGCTCCCTCAACGGCCAGATCCTGTCGCATCACGGCGATCCCGCGGTCACCGGACCCTGGCTCGAGCGGCTGATCGGCGGCGATGCCTTGGTGGCGATCGCGCTGACCGAGCCGCGCGGCGGCTCCGATGCCGCCAACCTGGCGCTCCGGGTCGAACGGTCGGCGGACTGCTACCTCGTCAACGGCGAGAAGACCTCCATTTCCGCCGCCGACCAGGCCGACGCCACCATCGTGTTCGGCCGTACCGGCGCCCCGGCATCGGGCGCCCGCGGCATCACCGCCTTGCTGGTGCCGATGGGCTTACCGGGCATCACCTGCAGCCGCTTCGACTGTCACGGCCAGCGCGCCATCGGCCGCGGTTCGATCTTCTTCGACAACGTGCGGGTGCCGCTCGACCATCGGCTCGGCGAGGAGAACCAGGGCTTCGTGCAGGTGATGCAGGGCTTCGACTTCTCGCGGGCGCTGATCGGCTTGCAGGTGCTGGGGGTGGCGCGGGTGGCGCTGGAGGAAACCTGGCTGCATGTCGCCCGGCGCGAAGCCTTCGGCAAGCCGCTCTCGGCGTTCCAGGGCGTCTCGCATCCGCTGGCGGAGCTGGACACCCAGGTGGAGGCGGCGCGCCTGCTGTGCCTTCAGGCCCTGTGGCTCAAGGACCGTGGGGCGCCGCACAGCGCCGAAGCGGCGATGTGCAAGTGGTGGGCACCCAGGCTCGCCTACGAAGTGGTCCACCAGTGCCTGCTGATGTTCGGCCACGGCGGCTACGACCGCGGCGTCATGGAGCAGCGCCTGCGCGACGTGCTCGGCTTCCAGATCGGCGACGGCACGGCGCAGGTCATGAAGACGATCATCGCCCGCCACCGCGCGGGGCGCGAGGCGGTGCCCAACTGAGCGGGCGGCGGCTCAGCGCTTGAGTCGCTCGAGCAGCGCCATCGCCGCCAGCGGCGCCCGCTCCTTGGCGCCGTTGATGAAGAAGACGAAGGCGTCGCCCGGCGCCGACGCCGGCGCGGCATCCGGCTGCACCACGTGCAGTCCCGGTGGCGTCCGGCCTTCGGACCAGTGCCTGGCGCCGGCGGCCCACTCGTCGAGCACTTTCGGCGCATAGCCGTCCTTGTAGCGCAGATCGGCATTCATCAGCCGCGCATAGACGAAGTCGGCGGTGCGGTCCGCCAGCGACGGGAATTCGGGTGAATCGGTGTAGACGACGGCGCAGCGGTGCCGGCGGGCGAGGGCGACGAACTCGCCGCTGAGGAAGCTTTCGTGCCGGACCTCCAGGACGTGACGCAGGGCGATGCCGTCCTGGCGTTCCGGCAGCAACCGCAGGAAGGCGCCGAAATCCTCCGGATCGAAGCGCTTGGTCGGCGCGAACTGCCAGACGATCGGCCCGAGCTTGTCGCCGAGTTCGACGATGCCGCTCGACAGGAACCAGCCGATGGATTCGCCCGCCTCGGCCAGGACGCGGCGGTTGGTGGCGAAACGGTTCGCCTTCAGCGAGAAGACGAACCCCTCGGGCGTCTCGTCGCGCCAGCGGGCGAAGCTCTCCGGCTTCTGGGTCCGGTAGTAGGTGGCGTTGATCTCGATGGCCGTCACCTTGCGGCTGGCATATTCCAGCTCGAGCCGCTGCGCCAGGTCCGCCGGATAGAACACGCCCCGCCATGGGGCGTAGTTCCAGCCCCCGATGCCTACCCTGATCGTCATCCCAGCCCCCGTGCTCCTCGCCCAGCCGCGATGTTCTCACGACCGGCGCCGCTTTCGCGCCGCGATTCGTGGCCTGTGCGGCACGCTTCGGGCCGCCGCCGCGCCGCCGCCCGACGCGTCCGGCGCGACCCAGGTAACATCGGCAGGCGCAATTTCCGGAAGGCCCCGTCACGCTCGATGCAAGAAGTCCCCGACCTGATCGCCTGCGAAGGATGCGACGCGCTCTACGCCCGTCCGCTCCTGCGGCGCAGGGAGATCGCTCGCTGCACGCGCTGCGGCACGGAACTCGAGCGGCATCCGGGCAGGAAGGGCGAGCGGATGCTGCCCCTGACGATCGCGAGCCTGGTGCTCTTCGCCATCGCCAACACCTTCCCCATCGTCGAGATCGAGCTCGGCGGCAGCAGCAGCCAGACGACCCTGCTCGGCGCGGTGATCGCCCTGGCCACCGGCGACAGGACCATGGTGGCGGTCATCGTGCTCGCCACCACCATCCTGTTCCCGCTCCTGCAGTTGACGGTGCTCTTCTACCTGCTGATGCCGACGCGCCAGCCCGGTCCGCCGGCCGGCTTCGACTGGCTGGTGCGCGCCATCCAGTCGGTCAGGCCATGGGGAATGATCGAGGTGTTCCTGCTGGGCGTGCTGGTGGCAATCATCAAGCTCTCCAGCATGGCGATCATCGTGGCCGGGCCGGCCTTGTGGGCATTCGTGGCGCTGACGCTGCTGCTGACGGCCATCCTGTCGTTCGATCCACGCGGGCTGTGGAGCGGCGAGCCGGCGAGCGCGCAGGCAAGATGAGCGGGCCGCAGTTCGTCAGCGCGCGCGAACTGGGCATGATCGCCTGCCGCCATTGCGGCACCGTCTGGCGCGAGGCCACTGACGGCGAGCAGTGCCGCCGCTGCCGCGCCCGGCTGCACTCGCGCAAGCCCGACAGCATCGGCCGCACCTGGGCCTTGCTGATCACCGCCTGCATCCTGTACCTGCCGGCCAACCTGCTGCCGGTCATGACCACCCGCTCGCTGTTCGGCGCGCAGGAGGACACGATCCTCAGCGGCGTCATCTACTTCTGGGTTTCCGGGGACTGGCCGCTGGCGGCGATCATCTTCATCGCCAGCTTCCTCGTGCCGCTGTTCAAGCTGTCGGCGCTGATGCTGATGGCGATCGCGGCCCGGCGGCAGAGCGAATGGGCGCGGGCGGAGCGTACCCGCCTCTATCGGATCGTCGAGATCATTGGCCGCTGGTCGATGCTGGACGTGTTCGTGGTCTCGCTCCTCGCTGGACTGGTCAGGATGGACCAGGTGGCCGAGATCACTGCCGGGCCCGGCATCGCCTCCTTCGGCGGGGTGGTGGTGCTGACGATGCTGGCGTCGATCAGCTTCGACCCACGACTGGCCTGGGATCGACCGTCGGCCGCAGCCACCACGGCGGCGGAGGACCGGGGCTGGCCCGGCTGGAGGGCCACCGGTGGCTGAGAACGACCAGCCGTCCATGGCGGCGCCGCCGCCGCGCGATCGGCCCGCCGCAACCGGGCTGCCGCCGCCGCTGATCGAGAAGCGGCGGCGCTGGCTGCCGTCGCTGATCTGGCTGATCCCGATCGTCGCCGCGTTGGTCGGCGTCACGCTGGTGGTGCGGCTGCTGACCGAGCGGGGGCCGACGATCACCATCTCGTTCCGCACCGCGGAAGGCATCGATGCCGGCAAGACCCGTCTCAAGTACAAGGAGGTGGAGATCGGGACGGTGACCCGCCTCAAGCTCGCCGAGGATCGCTCGCGCGTGATCGCCACCGTGCAATTGCTCAAGGAGGCGCGCAGCTTCACCGCGGCGGACACCCGTTTCTGGGTGGTGCGGCCGCGTGCCGAGGCGACCGGTGTCTCGGGGCTCAGCACGCTCTTCTCCGGCGCCTACATCGGCGCGGACGCCGGCGAGTCGACCGAGACGGCAAGCACGTTCGAAGGATTGGAGACGCCGCCGATCGTCACCCGCGACGAATCGGGTCGCCAGTTCGTCCTGCGCGCCGATGACCTCGGCTCGCTCGACATCGGCTCGCCGGTGTATTTCCGGCGGGTGAGGGTGGGGCAGGTCGCCGCCTACAACCTCGACGAGGACGGCAAGGCCGTCACCCTGCGGGTGTTCATCAATTCGCCCTACGAGAGATTCGTCGGCGCCAACACCCGCTTCTGGCATGCGAGCGGCTTCGACATGCAGATCGACGCCAGCGGCTTCCGGCTGCGCACCCAGTCCCTCGCCACCGTGGCCCTCGGCGGCATCGCCTTCCAGGCGCCGGAAGACAAGGTCGGACCGGCGGCGCAGGAGAATACCGAATTCAAGCTGGCATCCGACGAGGGATCCGCCCTGGCCTCGGACGACGGGCCCGCCAGCACGGTGCTGATGTACTTCAACCAGTCTCTCCGAGGGCTGGCGCCCGGCGCGCAGGTCGATTTCCGTGGCATCGTCCTCGGCGAAGTCAAGTCGATCGGCGTCGATTTCGACCGCAAGCAGCGCCAGTTCCGCATGCCGGTGCTGGTGGAGGTCTATCCGCAGCGGCTGCGACGCGGCGTCGGCAGCGAGGAGGACGACGGCCAGACCCGCCAGGATCGGCTGCGGATGATGATCGAGCGCGGCTTGCGCGCGCAATTGCGCGTCGGCAACCTGCTGACGGGGCAGCTCTACGTGGCGCTCGACTTCTTCCCCAATGCCGAACCGGTGGCGCCGCTGCAACTGACGGATCCCCTCGAGCTGCCGACCGTGCCCAACAGCCTCGACGAGCTGCAATCGCAGATCGGCGAGATCGCAGTCAAGCTGAACAAGGTTCCCTACGAGAAGATCGGCAACGACCTGCAGAATGCCCTCGCCAACCTCGACCGCACGTTCGACGGCGCCCAGAAGCTGATGAAGACCCTGAACAACGACGTGTCGCCACAGGTGACCGCCGCCATGAAGGACGTCCGCCGCACGCTGGACACGGCCAACCGGACCATCGACAGCGCCGGCAAGGCGATGAACTCCGCCGGCCGCGCCATCGCGGAGGACTCGCCGCTGCAGCAGGACCTGCGCGACACATTGCAGGAGCTGAGCCGGGCGGCCGTGTCCCTCAGGGTCCTGACCGACTACCTCGAGCAGCATCCGGAGTCGCTGCTGCGCGGCAAGCCGAGGGACTCGCGATGAACGGCCGGCCATGCAGGCGCGGGCAGGGCGGGCGCGACGCTGGAGCCCTGATCGCGGCGGCCTGTGCCGCGGCTGCGCTCGCCGTCGCTGCCTGCGCCGCGCCCGCGGTGCGCTAC
>JAEZQX010000412.1 GCA_023441105.1 Pseudomonadota bacterium
GTGCCCGCCTGGCGCAAGATCCTCGCCCAGTTCCGGGATCCGCTGATCTACCTGCTGCTGGCGGCAGTGGCGATCTCGCTGGTCGCCTGGTGGATCGAAAGCGGGCACGGCTGGCCGGTGGATGCGCTGGTCATCGCGCTGATCGTGATGCTCAACGCCATCCTCGGCTATGTGCAGGAGGCGCGGGCGGAAAACGCGGTGGCGGCGCTGGCGCAGATGACGGCGGTGACCTCGTCGGTGATCCGCGACGGCCGGCTGCAGCGGCTGCCGAGCGCCGAGCTGGTGCTCGGCGACTTGCTGGTCCTGGGCGAGGGCGACGCGGTGGGCGCCGACGCGCGGCTGGCCCAGGCTGCCGCGCTGCGGATCCAGGAGGCGTCGCTGACCGGCGAGAGCGAGGCGGTGCTCAAGGAGGTCGCCACGCTCGACGGCGAGATCGCGCTCGGCGACCGCCGCAACATGGTGTTCAAGGGCACGGCGGTCGCGCAGGGCACCGGCCGGGCGGTGGTCACCGCGACGGCCATGGCGACCGAGATGGGCGCGATCGCCACCCTGCTGGAGGAGACGCGGGAGGAGGCGACACCCTTGCAGGTGGAGGTCGCCCGCATCGGACGGATGCTGGGCATCGCGGTAGTACTGATCGCGATCGTGGTGGTGGCCACGGTGGCGCTGATCTCGGACCTTCGCGGCGCCGGCGACGTCATCACCGTCCTGCTGCTGGGGGTGTCGCTTGCGGTTGCAGCGGTGCCGGAAGGGCTGCCGGCGATCCTGTCGGTGGTGCTCGCGATCGGGGTGCAGCGCATGGCCAGGCGCAACGCCATCGTCAAGAAGCTCTCGTCGGTCGAGACGCTCGGCTCCGCCTCGGTCATCTGTTCCGACAAGACCGGTACCCTGACCAGGTCGGAAATGACTATCGAACGGGTGATGACGGCCTCCGGCGCGACCCGCGTGAGCGGCGTCGGCTATGTGCCGGAGGGAGGCGTCGAGCACGAGGGCGGCGATCCGGGGGGCGCGATGCTGGCGGAGGATATCGTCGTCCTCAGCGGCGGCAGCCTCGCCAGCAATGCCGAGTTGCGCCGCGCCGAGGACGGCACCTGGCAGATCCATGGCGACCCGACCGAGGCCGCCTTCCTCGTCGCCGAGCGCAAGCTGGGCATCGCGGAGCGCCGGGTCCGCCGCTTCGAGCGGGTCCGCGAGCTGCCGTTCACCTCCGAGCGCAAGATGATGTCGACGATCGAGGTCGACCACGAGCACGACGACCGGCTGACGCTGATCAGCAAGGGCGCCCCGGACGTGCTGTTGCAACGCTGCAGCCGGGTGCGCCGCGGCATGGATGTCGTGCCGCTGGACGAGGAGTGGCGCCGCCGCATCCTGGCGGATGTCGACACGCTGTCGGATGCCGCCCTCCGCACGCTGGCGGTGGCCTACCGGCCGCTGGTGGCCGACGAGGCCGCGCGCATCCGCTCGGCGGAGCCGTCCGCCGGCGCCGGGCAGGCCGCCGACGAGGCGTTCGAACGCGACCTGATCTTTGTCGGCACCGTCGGCATCATCGACCCGCCCCGCGCGGAGGCGGCGGTGGCGATCCGCGAGGCTCATCGGGCGGGCATCCGGGTGGTGATGATCACCGGCGACCATCCGCGCACTGCCGCCCGCATCGCCGCCGACCTCGGCATCATCGCGCCGGGCGCGGCGGCGCTGACCGGGCTGGATCTCGACCGTCTCGATGCCGCCGGCTTCGACGAGGCGGTCAGGAACACGTCGGTCTATGCCCGGGTCGCGCCCGAGCACAAGCTGCGCATCGTCGACGCGTTGCAATCCCAGGGCCACATCGTCGCGATGACCGGCGACGGCGTCAACGACGCTCCGGCACTCAAGTCGGCGGACATCGGCATCGCCATGGGCATCACCGGCACCGAGGTGACCCGGCAGGCGGCGAAGATGATCCTCGCCGACGACAACTTCGCCACCATCGTCGCCGCGGTGCGCGAGGGCCGGGCCATCTTCGACAACATCCGCAAGTTCCTGCGCTACCTGTTGTCGTCCAACATGGGCGAGGTCCTGACCGTCTTCTTCGGCGTCGTGCTGGCCGGCGTGATCGGCCTGACCGGAAGCGGCGAAGCCATCGTGCTGCCGCTGCTGGCCACGCAGATCCTGTGGATCAACCTGGTGACCGACTCCGGGCCGGCGCTGGCCATGGGGGTCGACCCCGAGACCGACGACGTGAGGGCGCGCAAGCCGCGACCGCTGACCGAGCGCGTGATCGACGCCCGGATGTGGGCAGGCGTGCTGCAGGTGGGCGCGGTGATGGCGGCCATGACCCTGCTGACACTGGACATGTACCTGCCGGGCGGGCTGATCGAGGGCGGGCGAAGCCTCGACAATGCCCGCACCGCCGCCTTCACGGTGCTGGTGTTCGCCCAGCTGTTCAACTGCTTCAATGCCCGTTCCGAAACGACCAGCGCCTTCAGCCACCTGTTCGTCAACCCGTGGCTCTGGGGCTCGATCGTGCTGGCGGTCGTGCTCCAGGTCGCGGTGGTGAATGTCGGCTTCCTCAACGTCGCTTTCGGCACCGTGCCGCTGTCGCTCGACCAGTGGCTCACCTGCGCCGCCATGGCGAGCGTCGTGCTCTGGTCGAGCGAGCTGCGCAAGCTGGCGGGACGGATGGGCTATTCTTTCGGCTGGACGAGATAGCAAGTGCAGGAGACGACATGAGAATCGCGACTTTCGAGCACATGGGCAGGCGGCGCGTGGGCATCGTTTCGGGCGACGGCGGATCGGTGCAGCCGCTACAGCTGCCGCAGGCCGCCGCCGACCTCGGGGTCCTGGCGCTGGTGCAGGATGCGGCCGCCGGGGCGCCGATGCCGCCGGCCGACGGTGCGGCGCTGCCGCTGGCGGCGGTGAAGCTGGAGGCGCCGATCCCGCGTCCGCGGCGCAACCTGTTCTGTGTCGGCCGCAACTACCACGAGCATGCCAAGGAGCTTTCCGGCTCGGTGTTCAAGGACAGCAGCGCCAATACCGCCGCCTGGCCGATCGTGTTCACCAAGGTGCCCGAGTGCGTCGCCGCCACCGGCCAGCCGGTGCTGCTGCCGGCCGAGGTGTCGGAGCAGATCGACTACGAGGCGGAGCTTGCGGTCGTCATCGGCAAGGGCGGCCGCAACATCCGCCGCGAGGAGGCGATGAGCCATGTCTTCGGCTACACCATCGTCAACGACGTCACGGCCCGCGACGTGCAGATGCGTCACCAGCAGTGGGACCTCGGCAAGTCCTTCGACACCTTCTGCCCGATGGGTCCCTGGCTGGTCACGGCCGACGAGCTCGACGGGCAGGCAACGCGCGTGCGCTGCTGGGTCAACGGCGAGCTCCGCCAGGACGCCCGCACCACCGACCTGATCTTCGACATCCCGACCCTGATCGAGACCTGCTCGCGCGGCATCACCCTCCTGCCCGGCGACGTCATCGCCACCGGCACGCCGTCGGGCGTCGGCATGGGCATGAAGCCGCCGGTGTTCCTCAAGGCGGGCGACACGGTGCGCATCGAGATCGACGGGATCGGTGTTTTGGAAAACAACTTCAAGCAACATGGAGGAGATGGAGCATGACAAGCGCGTTCACGCCCAACGCGACCAACCACGCGGGACTCGGTCCCCTGGCGTCGCGGCTGGTCAAGGCCAACGACATGCCGTGGGAAAAGATCATCTACCCCGGCGTGTACGTGAAGACGCTCATGATCGACAAGCCCAACGGCTTGCTGACGGTGCTGCTCAAGATGGATCCGGGCGCCGAGTTGCCCGACCATGAGCACGTGCTGATGGAGCAGACCTACGTGCTCGAGGGCCGCCTGGTCGACAAGACGGGGCCGGAAGAGGGCCTCACGGTCGGGCCGGGCGAGTTCGTCTACCGGCCGCCGGGGAGCCGGCATTCGGCGTATACCCCGGAAGGCGGCCTGATGGTGGCCATCTTCCAGGTGCCGAACAAGTTCTACGAGCCCGACGGCCGCGAGATCGACCTGGTGGGGGATGCCTGGGGCGCCAAGTGGGGGCATGTCCCCGCGCAGCGCGGCTGACTGAAACGAGCCGGCAAGAAAAATAGCCGGCCAGTGATTGGACAAGAGGAGACACGATGAACCGGATCAAGTGCGCCATCGGCGCCGTTGCGATTGCTGCCGCCTCTTTGGCTGCCGCCAAGACCACCTGGAACCTGCCCGCGGGCTATGCCGACGCCAACTTCCAGACGCAGAACCTGCGCTGGTTCGCCGATGAAGTGAAGAAGGCGACGAACGGCGAGCTCGAGATCGTCGTTCACGCCAATGCATCGCTGTTCAAGCTGCCCGACATCAAGCGGGCCGTGCAGACCGGCCAGGTGCCGATCGGCGAAGTCCTGCTTTCCTTGTATGGCAACGAGGATGCGCTGTTCGAGGCCGACATGATCCCCTTCATGGCCGCCGGGTTCGACAACGCGCGCAAGCTCTATGCCGTGCAGAAGCCGATGCTGGAGAAGAAGCTGGCTGCGCAGGGCATGAGGATGCTCTATTCGGTCGCCTGGCCGGGCAACGGCATCTTCTCGAAGACGCCGATGGAGTCGCTCGACGCCTTCAAGGGCGCGAAGTTCCGCGCCTACAACGCCGTCACCGCGCGCCTTGCCGAGGAGCTTGGTGCCCAACCCACCACCGTGCAGGTGCCGGAGCTTTCCCAGGCGTTCATGACCGGCATCGCCACCACCATGATCGCCTCGCCGCAGATCGGCGTGGACACCAAGGCCTGGGAGTTCCTGACCACCTTCTACGACTACAACGCCATGCACCCGAGAAATGCCGTGCTGATCAATGAACGCAGCTTCAAGCGCCTTGCGCCGGAGGTGCAGGCGGCGGTCCTGGAGGTGTCAGCCAAGGCCGAAGCGCGGGGCTGGGAGCTCGCGCAGAAGGCAGCGGGGGCGGCCGTGCAGGCGCTCGACAGCAACGGCATCAAGGTCGTCAAGCCCGACGCGCAGAAGACGGCGGACTTCCAGCGGGTATCCGACAAGATCATCACGGAATGGGCCGGTCGGGCGGGCGAGGACGGCAAGCAGATCAGGGCGGCGATGCGTGGGCGCTGATGGCGCGGCGGATGTGCTTCGCCGCCGGGCGTCTGCCAGAATCGCGCTGACGCTCCTGTACGAAGGCTGCGGCCGGCTGGCGGCGATCTCCCTGATCCTGATCGGCGTCTTCGTGCTCGCACAGGTGCTGGGGCGGCTGGCCGGCGTTCCGCTTCCCGGGACGGACGACCTGGCCGGCTATGCCATGGCCAGCTCGGCCTTCCTCGGACTTGCCCACACCTTCAATCGCGGCGCGCATGTCCGGGTCACCCTGCTGCTCGATCAGGTCAGGCCGGCACGGCAGCGCTACCTGGAGATCGTGGCGCTGGCCATCGGCACGGTCACGGCCGGCTTCTTCCTCTGGTATGCGGTCGACCTCACCATCGAGTCGGCGATGATGAAGGAGGTCTCGACCGGCCTCCTGAAGATCCCGACGGCGTTGCCGCAGGGCTTCATGAGCATCGGCGTCGCCGCGTTGTTCATCGCGCTGCTCGACTCGCTGCAGATGGTGTTGCGGGGAATGATCCCGCCGTATGCGTTGAACCGCGGCGACGAGGTCTGATCATGGAGGGCATGTTCGCCGCAGGGTTCCTGCTGGTGCTGCTGTTCGCGCTGCTGTCGCTCGGCGTCTGGATCGCGATGGCGCTGGTGGCCGTGTCTGCCGTCGGCATGATGCTGTTCACGGACTCACCGGCCGGCCTGGTGATGGCAACAACCGTCTGGGCCAATTCGTCGAGCTGGACGCTGACGGCGCTGCCGTTGTTCATCTGGATGGGGGAGATCCTCTTCCGGACCCGCATGTCCGAGGATCTGTTCCGCGGCCTGTCCCCCTGGATGAACTGGCTGCCCGGCCGGCTGCTGCACACCAACGTCGCAGGCTGCGCGCTCTTCGCCACGGTCTCCGGATCCTCGTCGGCGACCTGTGCGACGATCGGGCGCATGACGCTGCCCGAGCTCAGGTCCCGGCGCTACCCGGATGCGCTGAGCATCGGCTCGTTGTCCGGAGCATCGACGCTGGGCCTGATGATCCCGCCATCGATCACCATGATCGTCTACGGGATCACCGCCCAGGTGTCGGTCAGCAAGCTGTTCATCGCCGGCATCCTGCCCGGTATCCTGCTGATGCTCCTGTTCGGCGGCTACATCGTCATCTGGTCGCTGGTGCACCACAAGAAGATGCCGGCGCCGGACGCGGCGCTGCCGCTGCGCCAGCGCCTGGCGGCGGCGCGCCATCTGCTGCCGGTCCTGATGCTGATGGTGTGCGTGATCGGCTCCATCTACGCGGGCCTGGCCACGGCCACCGAGGCGGCGATCATCGGCGTGGTTGGCGCGCTGGCCATCGCCGCCATGAGCGGCAACCTGACGGCGGCCACTTTCTGGGAAAGCGCGATGAGTGCGATGCGCACCTCCACCATGATCGCGTTCATCCTGGCCGGGTCCTCCTTCATGACCGTCACCGTCGGCTTCCTCGGCATTCCCCGGATGGTGACGGAATCGATCGGCGGGCTCGGGTTGTCGCCGCCGATGCTGCTGGCCGTGCTCACCCTGCTGTTCATCGTCCTCGGGTGCGTGCTGGACGGGATCTCCATCATCGTGCTCACGTCCGCCATCCTGCTGCCATTGATCAGCAGCGCGGGCATGGACCTGATCTGGTTCGGCATCTACATCGTGCTGGTGGTGGAAATGTCGATGATCACGCCGCCGGTCGGCTTCAACCTGTTCGTGCTGAAGGCGATGACCAACCGCAGCATCGGCTTCATCGCCGCCGCCTCGATGCCTTTCTTCCTGTTGATGCTGGTCGCGGTGGTGTTGCTCTATCTCTGGCCCGGGATGGCAACCATGCTGCCGAGCTACATGATGGGCGGATGACGGCGGCACCGGCTCCTAGGGCAGCGCGAACGCCACCACCGCGTCGCCGATTTCGCTGCCAAGCGTCGGATGCCCACCGGCGGCGATGACCACGTACTGCCGGCCGCCGATCGCGTAGGTCATCGGCGTGGCGTGCCCGCCGTACGGTAGCTCTCCCGCCCACAACAGCCGGCCGTCATCGGCGTCGAAGGCGCGCAGCAGGTTGTCCATGGTCGACCCGATGAAGACCAGGCCGCCGGCGGTGACCAGGGGGCCGCCGAAGGTCGGCGTGCCGAGGTCGAGCGACAGTCCCAGCGGCGCCAGCTTGCGGGTGTTGCCGAGCACGACCTCCCAGGCGAGTTGGCCCGACTCGAGATCGATCGCGGACAGCTTGCCCCAGGGCGGCTTGTTGCACGGCAGGCCGAGCGGCGACAGCAGCACCTCGCGGATCATGCCGTAGGGCGCACCGCGCATCAGCGAGATCTCCTTGCCGCGCTCCGCCTGACGCCGCCGCGCGGCCTCGTCGGCGGGCAGCAGGGTCACCCGATGCACCGCGTTGTTGCTGTTGACGAAGATGCGGTTGCGCGATCGGTCCACGGCGACGCCGCCCCAGTTGGCGCCGCCCGCACCCATCGGCACGAGCAGCGTGCCGGCGCCGGTGCTCGGCGGGGTGAACAGGCCCTCGTTGCGCGAGGCGGCGATGGCCTTGCGGCAGGCCGACCAGTCGAAGCCGAGCAGGCCGAAGGCTTCATCGGTGGTGATTCCGTGGGGCGAGAGCGTCGGCAGCCCGACCGACCAGGGCTGCGTGGCGGAGGTCCATTCGCCGGGCACGTCGCTGCGCGGCACCGGCCGTTCCTCGACCCTGGTCAACGGCTTGCCGGTCTCGCGATCGAGCACGAACACGAAGCCGGCCTTGGTGGCGAACACCAGCGCCGGGATTGGCGCCGTCCCGGGCGCTGCGCCGGGAGGCCGGAAGTCGAGCAGGCTCGGGCCGGCGGGAAGGTCGTAGTCCCAGAGGTCGTGGTGCACCGTCTGGAAGTGCCACACCAACTCGCCGGTGCTGCCGCGCAAGGCCACCATGCTGTTGGCATAGAGGTTGTCGCCTTTGCGCAAGCCGCCGTAGAAGTCGGGGCTGGGGCTCGACGTCGGCAGGAACACCAGGTCGCGCCCCGGGTCCACGGTGATCGACGCCCAGACATTGGCCTGGCCGGTGCGCTGGTTGCTGCCGTCCTGCCAGGTGGGGCCGGCGACCGGGTCGGAACCGCGCGGGATCGGATCGAAGGACCAGCGTGGCGCACCGGTGCG
>JAEZQX010000263.1 GCA_023441105.1 Pseudomonadota bacterium
ATGCCCGACTTCTCCAGCATCGCGCCCATGAACACGAACAGCGGCACCGCGGCGAAGACGAAGTTGGAGGACAGGTCGTCGATCTTCTCGATGAACTGGTGGACCACCTTGTCGCCGAAGGTGATCATGCCGAACAGCACGGCGGTGATCATCATCGCGAAGGCGACCTGCCCGCCCAGGAACATCAGGACGAACGCCGCCGGCAGCATGAGGAATGGGATCAGGTCCATCTCAGTTCTGCTCGGCGGAAAGGCGCACGCGCGCAATCGATTTCAGCAACTCGGCCAGCACCTGCAGCGCGAACAGCGCGAAGCTGACGGTGAAGACCAGCCGGAACGGCCACACCGGGGGGTTGAGCGCCGACTGGCCGCTGCGCTCGCCGCGCACGTATCCGGCGACCAGGTATTCACCCAGCATCCAGGCGAGCCAGACGAGGAGCGGCAGCATCACGGTGTAGGCGGCGACGTCGATCACGGCGCGGGTGCGCGGTGACATCGAGCCGGTGAACACGTCGATGCGGATGTGCAGGTCCTGCTTGAGCGTGTAGGCGAGGCCGAGAAGGAAGTGCGAGCCGGTCAGGATGTAGCCGACCTCGTAGGCCCAGGCGGTGGGTTCGCCCATCACATAGCGGGAGAAGACTTCATAGCAGGTGACGAGCACGAGCGGCACCAGCAGCAGGGCAGCGCCGATGCCGACCACAGTGACGATTCGCTCGATCAGGCGAATGAGGGAATGCAAGCGGGATCTCCGGCGAAACGGTGATCGGGATGGCGACCCGGCGGGGCAGGGTCGGTCGGGTCGATCGGTCGAATGGAGTGCGAGTGAAGCGGGGAGGAAGAAGAGCCGGGTGGCGGCGCCCGGCGGCGCCGCCTGTGGAGGTTTGCGGTCAGGCGCTCTTGACCTTGACCTTGCGCCAGGAGTCGGCGTGGCGCCAGGCCTCGTCGAATTCCATCTGGCTCTTGTGCACCTCGGCGAAGAACTTGTACTTGCCTTCCTTGGCCGTCTTGTCCGCCCAGTCGAGGCCAATCTTGCGGGCGGCGAACTGCACTTCGTCGTCGAGCTCGGTCATCTCGACGCCCTGCTTCTTGAAGAAGTCGAAGGCCTTGACGTCCTCGGCGCCGATCCGCAGCCAGCTCTCGAGCGTGACCATCTGGGCCACCGTCTCCACCAGCTGCTGGTCGGCCGCCGGCATCTTGGCCCAGATCTCCTTGTTAATCACCAGCTCGAACGGCGCCGTCGGCTGGTGAACGCCGGGGTAGGAAAGGTATTTCGCCACCTTGTGGAAGCCCGGCGAGATGTTCTCCCACAGGGTCCCCCACTCGACCGCGTCGATCGCCCCGCGCTCCAGCATCGGATAGACGTCGCCGCCCGCGGTGGTGACCGGCGCGGCGCCGAGATCGCGCGACATCTCGAGCCAGGCACCGGCGGTGCGCAGCTTCAGCCCCTTCAGGTCGGCGAGCGTCTTGACCGGCTTGCGCGAGTGGACGAATACCTCGGCGGTCCGGATGAACAGCGGGATCGAGATGATGCCTTCGGTGTCCTCCCGGAACTTGCGCTGCAGCTCCTTGCCGCCACCCGTATACAACCAGTGCAGCATGCGCTCGGTGTCGAAGCTGCCGGCGTAGCCGCCGAACAGCACGGTGGTCTGGTCCTTGCCCCAGTCGTAGCCCATCCAGGTGTGGCCGACTTCCGCGAGGCCGTTCTTGACGGTCTCCGGCACCTTCAGCGCATTGCCGAGCGCGCCGCCGGGGAACGTCTGGATCTTGAAGCGGCCACCCGAAAGCTGTGCCATCCGCTCGGCGAATGCCTTGGAGCCGATGTCCATCAGCGGCCCGCCGGGCCAGCCGGTGGCCATCTTCCAGTTGTAGCTCGGGCCGGTCTGCGCCTGCGCCAGCGAGGCTGCGCCCAGGGCCAGCGTGCCGGCTGCGCCTGCGCGCATGAAGTCGCGTTTGTTCAAGTGTCTCCTCCAGTTTTACACCCGCCGGCCGGCGGGCGCCCTCCACCGAAATCCTTGTCCTCACCCTCGCCGCCGACCCGGTCCGATACGGTCGACGATTGATACCTCAACGGCACACCATTGATATATTAGTGTGGCAGAACGATAGTTTTCCGGGGCGGCGTTGTCAAGGAGTTCCACGTGGGATGGCTGTCGCGATCGGCTACACTCGCCGCGATCGTGTCGTACTGACTGTTGTTCGAAGGGGCGGCAAGTTGACCAACGGGGATGCGCAGCGCGATGCGCAAGAGGGACTGCAGGGGAGCGCGCAAGCCGACGCCGACTGGACGCGCGCCGACTGTGAGCGGCTCGATGCCGCCGATCCCCTGGCCGGCTTTCGTGCCCGCTTCCGCTTGCCGCCAGGGCTGATCTACCTCGATGGCAACTCGCTCGGGCCGCTGCCGGCGGGCACCCCTGACCGCGTGGCCGCGGCAATCACCCAGGAATGGGGCGAAGGGCTGATCGGCAGCTGGAACAGCGCAGGCTGGATCGGCCTGCCGCAACGCGTCGGCGGCAAGATCGCCGCGCTGATCGGTGCGCAGGCCGACGAGGTGGTTGCCGCCGATTCGACGTCGGTCAACCTGTTCAAGCTGCTGGCGGCGGCCCTGCAATTGCGTCCCGAACGCCGCACCATCCTGTCGGAGCGCGGCAACTTCCCCACCGACCTCTACATCGCCCAGGGCCTGATCGCGATGCTCGGCAAGGGCTACCGGCTGGAGCTGGTGGAGCGCGGCGAGCTGGAGAGCGCGCTGCGCTCGCCGGATCTCGCTGCCGACGTGGCGGTGACGCTGCTCACGCAGGTCGACTACCGCGACGGTTCGCGGCTCGACATGGCGGCGATCACCGCGCTGGTGCATGAGGCAGGCTCGGTGGTCATCTGGGACCTGGCGCATTCGGCCGGCGCCTTCCCGGTCGACCTGAACGCTGCCGGCGCCGACTTCGCCGTCGGCTGCGGCTACAAGTACCTCAACGGCGGACCCGGCGCGCCGGCATTCCTGTTCGTCGCGCGCGAGCACCACTCGCGCTTCATCCAGCCGCTGTCCGGCTGGATGGGCCATGCCCGCCCCTTCGACTTCACCGCCGAGTATGCGCCGGCGCCGGGCGTGGCCCGCTTCCTCTGCGGCACGCCGTCGGTCATCGCGCTGACGGCGCTCGAGGAAGGTCTCGACGTGCTGCTGGCGACGCAGGCCAATGGCGGCCTCGCCGCGTTGGAGGCCAAGGCGGCACAGCTGACCGATTGCTTCATCGACCTGGTCGAGGACGGCTGCAGCGAGTTCGGACTCACGCTGGTGACGCCGCGCGAGCCGAGCCGGCGCGGCAACCAGGTCAGCTTCGCGATGGAGGACGGCGACCAGGCCTATGCCGTCATGCAGGCGCTGATCGCGCGCGGCGTCGTCGGCGACTTCCGGGCTCCCAACATCCTGCGGTTCGGCTTCTCGCCGATCTACCTGCGGCTGGTCGATGCCTGGGATGCCGCCGAGCATGTCGCCGAAGTGCTCCAGACCCGCGAGTGGGACCAGCGCCGCTTCAAGCAGCGGCAGGCGGTGACATGACGCGGGCGGCGGCAGATACGGGCGGGGCAGGGGACGGCACGCGGCCGGGGCATGCGGAGGAGCGGTTCGAAGGCGCGCGACTCGACCACGCCGGAACGATGACCTACGGTGACTACCTGCATCTCGACGAGATCCTCGGCGCGCAGCATCCCCGGTCCCCGGATCACAACGAGATGCTGTTCATCATCCAGCATCAGACCAGCGAGCTGTGGATCAAGCTGATGCTGCAGGAGCTGCGCGCGGCCCGTGACCGGATCGCGGCAGACGACCTGCAACCGGCGTTCAAGATGCTGGCGCGGGTGTCGCGCATCATGGAGCAGCTGGTCCATGCCTGGGACGTGCTGGCCACCCTGACGCCTACCGAGTACTCGGCGCTGCGTCCCTACCTCGGCTCGTCGTCGGGCTTCCAGTCCTACCAGTACCGCGAGCTCGAGTTCATCCTCGGCAACAAGAAGGCGGTGATGGTGAAGCCGCATGCACATCGCGACGACCTGCAGGAAAGGGTGCAGCAGGCGTTGCAGGCGCCATCGCTCTACGACGAGGCGATCCGGCTGCTGGTGCGCCAGGGCTTTGCGATCGCGGCCACCGATGTCGAGCGCGACTGGGCGCAGCCGCGCGAATTCTCCGAGTCGCTGTCGCAGGCCTGGCTCGAGGTCTATCGCAAGCCGGAGGCGCACTGGGATCTCTACCAGCTGGCGGAGGAGTTCGTCGACCTGGAGGATGCCTTCCGTCAGTGGCGCTTCCGTCACGTCACCACGGTCGAGCGCATCATCGGCTTCAAGACCGGCACCGGCGGCACGGCCGGCGTCGCCTATCTCAGGAAGATGCTGGACGTGGTTCTTTTTCCCGAGCTGTGGAAGGTTCGCACGGACCTGTGAATCCTGGCGGCAGCCTAGGGACGGCGGCGCCGGTCGCGGTACCTGCGCCGGAGCCGCCGCGCACGCTGACCGGCGAAGCCTACCGGCGGGTCGAGGAGATGGTCGTCACCCTGGAGCTCGCGCCGGGCGCGGTGGTGTCGGTGGCGATCCTGAGCGAGCGGATCGGCATCGGCACGACGCCGATCCGCGAGGCGCTGCAACGCCTGGCACGGGAATACCTGGTGCAGATACTGCCGCGCCGGGGCGTCGTCGTGACCAGCATCGATGTCCGGCAGCAGCTGCAGGTGCTCGAGACGCGCCGCGAGCTCGATCGCCTGATCGCCCGTGCCGCCGCCCGCCGGTCGACGCCGGCGGAAAGGCTGCGGATCGCCGGCCTTGCCGATGCCATGGCGGAGCGGGTGGCGGCAGGGGACGTTCGCAGCTTCCTGCGGCTCGACGGCGACCTCAATTCGCTGGCTGCCCGCGCCGCGCGCAACGAAATCGCGGCCAACACCGTGGCGACGCTGCACTCGGTCTCGCGCCGCTTCTGGTTCTATCACCACCAGGACAACCCCCGGGCGGCGGAAACGATGGCGCTGCACGTGGCGCTGGCTCGCGCCATCGCCTCGGGCGACGAGGCGGTCGCCGTCGCGGCCTCGGATGAGCTGACCGATCAGCTTTTCGAGTTCGCGCGCGGCACGCTGATCGCCACGTAGGAGCCGGCAAGCTGGCCCAGGCTCCAGCTCAGGGCCGCAGCGCCGCCGCGAAGATCGGCTTGGCCCACTGCGGCACCTGGCTGAGCGGCACCTGCGACACCACCTTGCCGACCTGCAGGTGCAGCAGCAGGATCGGCTGTGGCGGCTTGCCGGCCTTCGGATCGCTTTCCGCGCTGTTGTCGTACAGGCGCAGGGACGCCAGGTGCGGCAGCAGCCTCACCAGGTTGGCGCGGCTGCTCGTGTAGCGCTCGCGGATCTTGTGCTCGGGTATGTCGTGACCGCCAGCAGCGACCCGCGAACGCACCCGCCGCAGGTGCAACTCCGGCGATTCGAGACCGGCATACCAGACATGGATCCGGGCACCGGCGCGAGCGCCTGCGACCAGCATGTCGGGTATGGTGTTCGCCCCGAGGGTGGTCTCGAAGGCGAAGTTGCCGCCCTCGCGAAGCGCACGCTCGAGGCCGCGCCGGCCCGCCTCCCAGGCGTGGCCATTGGCCTGCGAGATACCCAGCGCGGGATTCGCCTGCAGCAGGCTCCGGGCCGCGAGGTCGGGATTGAAGTAGGGCAGATTGCGCTGCAGGAAGGCGGCGCCGGCGATGCTGCTCTTGCCCGCGCCATTGACGCCGGCCACGACGAAGATCCGCGCCGGCTGCCTTGTCGTTGGCGACGGCGGATCATCGGCGGGCGCCGGCATGCCGCCGGGCATCAGCGATCGCTGGCGTCGCGCTCCGCTGCCTGGACCGCCGCGTCACCGAGCGCTTGCGGGTCCAGGCCGAAGACATTTTCCATCGCCTCGGCGACCCCGGGAGCCTGCATGCGCGCGTACATGTCGTCGAATCGCCGAGTCAGGCTGTCCAGGTCGGGCTCCGCCGCCTCGCGCAGCCTGAGGTAGCGGTCGATTGACATCAGCACCATCGACGGCTGGTCGTGGCGCGTCACCACCACCTCACCCTCGGCCATGACGGCACTGGTGACTTTCTGCATGCCGGCCACCAGCCGAGTGGCCGACACCGTCGGATGCTCACGGGTCAGGCGCTCGAGGATGGCGGCGCGTGCCGACGCGGCTGAGGACATTGGACTACCCCTTCGGGCGGAGCCGGGAAGATGATCAACACTTTACCCGAATTTCAGATTCTATGTATCTTGGCCCTTATAGTCGCGGACCTGCTTCTTGACTCGACGACTGGCATGCCAGTGACATACCATGAGAAGATCCTGAGGGGGAAGACATGGAAGGAGGAAGATCATGCGCCTGACGACGTCCCAGCTGGCCGACTATCGCCGCGACGGCTTCTTGATCCTGCCGGAGCAGTTTTCGGCGGCGGAGGTGGCGGCGATGAAGGCCGACCTTGCCCGGGTGCAGCAGGTCGATACCGACCACCTCGTCCGGGAGAAGACCGGGGGCATCGCCAAGACGATCTACCGTGTCCACGAAGCCGACGGCCCGACCCGCTCGCCCATCTTCCATGCCGCGTCCCGGGCGCCGCGGCTGCTCGGTCCGGCTCGGCAGTTGCTGGAGGACGACGCGCTCTATATCCACCACACCAAGTGCAACCTCAAGACGGCCATCGACGGGTCGGTCTGGCAGTGGCACCAGGACTACGGCTCCTGGGCACGCGACGGCATCCGCGAGCCGCGGCTGACCACCGCCTTGATCATGCTGGACGAGCCGACGGAGCTGAACGGCTGCCTCTACTTCATCCCCGGGAGCCATCGCAACGGCAGCCTCGAAGCCGAGTTCAACGACGCCACCGGCTACCGGTTCTACGTCGTGCCGAAGCAGCGGCTGCTGGAGCTGATGGCGGGCAGCCCGGAGCCGGTTCCGATCATCGGCAGGCCCGGCACGGTTGTCTTCTTCGACTGCAATATCGTCCACGCCTCGGGCCACAACCTCTCGCGCCATGATCGCTGGCAGGTCTACGTGGTCTACAACCCGGTGACCAACCGGCCGGAATCCGTCCCCGCTCCGCGCCCGGATTACGTGCGCTCGATCAACTTCGAGCCGCTGCAGCCCGGCAGCGACGACATCCTGGCCGCGGCCGACGCAGCGCCTGCGGCAGCCGATTCGGCCAGGGCGACCGTCGAGGCAGGGATTGGCAAATGAGCAAGGGAGTGGGCAAATGAGCGAAAGCGCGGCCGGGAAGCAAGTTTCGGTGGCGGACCTCCGCTGGGCTCCGCCGGCACATCGCCGCGTCCTGTCGGACCGGCAGGTCGAGGAATACCGTGAGACGGGCTTCCTGACCCTTCACCAGGTGTTCGACCGCGGGCTCATGCAGCGATTGATCGAGATCACGGACCGGCTGTGGGAGCAGGGCAGTTCGCTCACCCAGAAGACGGCGCACTACGATCTCGCCGCCGGCCACGGTCGGGGGCGGCCCCGGATCCGTCGGATCTCGAGCCCGACCGAGCTCGACGATGTCTACCTCGAGGTAGCCTTCGTTTCCGTCCTTGGCGACATCGCTGCCGACCTCGTCGGTGGCCCGGTCAAGTTCTATCACTCCAAGATCAACTTCAAGCTGCCGTCGGGCGGCGAGGAGATCGGCTGGCACCAGGACTGGCCGGTCTTCCCGCATACCAACAGCAACCTGGTGGCGCTGAGTGTGCCGCTCAACCCATCGCGCAGCAGCAACGGCTGCCTGCGGACCATTTCCGGGAGCCAGCGGCAGGGGCCGCGCAGCCACTGGGATGGCGACCGCTACACGCTCAACTGCAACCCGAGCATGACCGCGGAGGACCTGCGGCTCGCGGTGGACAGCGAACTGGACCCGGGCGACGTCGTGGCCCATCACGGACTGGTGGTGCATGGCTCGAGCCCCAACCCGTCGGAGGTGATGCGCACCACCTACATCATCCAGTATGCCGCTGCCGACGCCTTCGCCTACACCGCACCCGTGATCGACAGCCGGCATCGCAACCGGATGGTGCGCGGCGAACCTGCCCGGCATGCCCGCGTCGAGGCCGGCACGATCGAACTGCCACCTGATTTCTCGGCCGGTTATTCCAGCATCTACTCGATCCAGGCGCACGACGCACCGCGACGCTGAGCGGAATGCGGCCTGCGACGCACCGCCGGGCGACACCTTCCGATACGGTGCGACGACGAACCCCTCTTGCGATCGTGTCGCGCCGGGAGCATTCTTTCCAGCCTGCACACTGATTTCCGACCACGATCGGGAGATCGGCATGAAACGGATCGCGCCTGCTGACGGCATCCTGGATGCGATGTCGGCTGCTGCTTCGGCTGCCGGCTGGATTGCCACCTGCATTGTGATGCCGGCTGCGCTGCTGGTCGTCCCGGTGGAGGCGAGCAGTGCGGACGTCGAGGCCGGCAGGGCCACCGTGGCTGCGGTGTGCGCCGCCTGCCATGGCGCCAACGGAATCAGCGTCAGCGACACCATTCCCCACCTGGCCGGGCAGCGGTCCGTCTACCTGCAGGCGCAGCTGAAGGCGCTCAAGGACGGCAGCCGCAAGAACCCGGTCATGAATGCGATTGCTGCACAGCTGAGCACGACGGATATCGAGAACGTCGCCGCCTGGTTCTCCTCGCAGCCGGGCGCGACCACCGCGTCGGCCAAGTCGGAGTTCCTGCCCAACCTGGCCAAGACCCAGGTCACGTTCCCGCAGGATTACCGGCAGGCTTTCGTGCGCTACCACACCATCAACTTCCCGGCCACGCGGCAGGTGCGCTACTACTTCGCCAATCGCGCCGCCGTCCAGGCTGCCCAGGAAGGCAAGGCGCTGCCGGACGGGGCCTACCTCTTCGTCGAGGTCCATGCCGCCAAGCTGGATGCCGACGGCAAGCCGGTCACCGGCAGCGACGGCTTCTTCGAGGCCGACAAGCTGCTGTTCTACACCGCGATGGCGCGTGAAGCAGGCTGGGGCAAGGAGATCCCGGAGCTGCTGCGCAACGAGGACTGGAACTATGCCCTCTTCACCACCGAGCGGCAACCCCGGCCGGCCAACCAGGCGGAATGCCTCGCCTGCCACAAGCCGCTCGACAAGGTGAGCTACACCTTCACCCTCGACCAGTTGAAGGCGGCGCCTTCGGGACGTTGAGGATCGGCAGCGCCGCGACGGCGCTGGGTGCGGGCGCTTCACGCACCGTTACGGTGCCGGGCGGCAGCCTGGGGGTATAAGATAGCGAGCTTGCCAACCTCGGCGCGGCTCGCGCATTCGTTCCCCGCTCTCGATGCCCTCCACCGCCGTTGCCGATTCACCCGCTGCCTGGCTCAGGCTGCTCGCCTCCGTCGCCCTCATGGTGCTCGGGGGCTGCGGTATGTACGTGGTCGTGGTGGTGCTGCCGACCGTGCAGGCGGAGTTCGGCGTCGCCCGCGGGGAGGCGTCGCTGCCGTACACACTGACGATGGTCGGCTTCGGCGTCGGCAGCATGCTGATGGGCAAGATCACCGATCGCTACGGCATCATGACGGCGATGTTCCTCGGCGTGGTTTGCCTGTCGGTCGGCTTCATCCTCGCCGGGATGTCGTCGAACCTGCTGCAGTTCGCGCTGATCCACGGCATCCTGATCGGCATGCTCGGCAGCTCCGCCACGTTCGCGCCGCTGATCGCCGATACCTCCCTGTGGTTCGATCGTCGCCGCGGCATCGCGGTCGCGATCTGCGCGGCCGGCAACTACATCGGCGGCACCGTCTGGCCGCCGGTCGTGCAGCATTTCGTCGAGGCCGTCGGCTGGCGCCAGACCTACTACGGCATCGGCATCTTCTGCTTCGTCACCATGCTGCCGCTCGCGCTGCGCCTGCGGCAGCGGCCACCGGCGCTGGGCCCGGCACCCAGGCCGGCGGCGGCAGGGGCCGATGCCGTGCCGATAGCCGGAACCGCGGCTGCGGGTGTCACGGCGGCCGGGGTAGCGGCTGCCGGGGTCACGGCCGCGGCAGCTTCGAGCGGCGCCTTCCCCGCCGCGGCCGCGCCTGGCAGTCGCCCGCTGGGATTCTCGCCCGGCATGCTGCAGGTCCTGCTGTGCATCGCCGGCGTCGCCTGCTGTGTCGCCATGTCGATGCCGCAGGTCCACATCGTCGCCTACTGCAACGATCTGGGCTATGGCGCAGCCCGCGGGGCGCAGATGCTGTCGCTGATGCTCGGCTTCGGCATCGTCAGCCGCCTCGCCTCCGGCCTGATCTGCGATCGCATCGGCGGCCTGCGCACGTTGCTCCTGGGCTCGGTACTGCAGACCATCGCACTGGTGATGTTCCTGCCGTTCGATGGGCTGGTCTCGCTCTACCTCGTCTCGGCACTGTTCGGCCTGTTCCAGGGCGGCATCGTGCCGTCGTACGCCATCATCGTGCGCGAGCTGTATTCGCCGCGCGAAGCCGGCACCCGCGTCGGCGCGGTGCTTACCGCCACCATGTTCGGCATGGCCCTCGGCGGCTGGATGTCGGGCGCCATCTTCGACCTGACCGGCTCGTACGACGCCGCCTTCCTCAACGGCATCGCCTGGAACCTGCTCAACGTCGGCATCGTGCTGTTGCTGATGTATCGCAGTGGCATCCTCAAGCTCAGGGGCGGCCGGTCCGGGATGGCCACTGCGTGAGAAACGGGGGCGCACGGGAGGAGCGGCTGCCGGGTTGTTCTTGCGCAGGACCGCGACTTGTAAGATAGTTTTCCTCCTGGTTTCCTTCCGAAGTCCCGCTGCAGGCTCTCCAGCCCGGCACATGCGCCGGCCGCGCGGGTCGCACGTTCTCGAAGGCAAGCTGAAGGCAGCCCTCGCGCAAGCGGGGAGCGATCACAACCGATTGGGAGACCTGGATGGCGAAGCTGAACGTCAACGGCACGGTTCGTGAATTCGAGGCGGAGGACGATACCCCCCTCCTGTGGGTCCTGCGAGAGCAGCTGGGCCTCACCGGCACCAAGTACGGATGCGGCATCGCGCAGTGCGGCGCCTGCACGGTCCACCTCGACGGCGTGCCAACCCGAAGTTGCGTGATACCCGCGGCGGCGATCACTGTGGAACAGAAGATCGTCACCATCGAAGGTCTTTCGCCGAAAGGGGCGCATCCACTGCAGGAAGCCTGGGCGGCGATGGACGTGCCGCAGTGCGGCTTCTGTCAGTCGGGGATGCTGATGGCCGCCGCTGCCCTCCTGAAGGACAAGCCGCAGCCGACCGATGCCGACATCGACCAGGCGATGACCAACATCTGCCGCTGCGGCACCTACAACCGGGTGCGCGCAGCCATCAAGGTGGTTGCCAAGGGCGAGAATCCGAAGCTCGCCGGCCTGAACATCCAGTACACCAGCACCGGGAGGGAGGCATGAGGATCGAAGAGCAGGGCATGTCCCGCCGCAGCTTCCTGAAAGGATCCACGGTCGCGGTCGGCGGCCTGGTGGTGCCCTTCGCCATTCCCTTCTCGGTTCCGTCGACGGCCAGGGCGCAGGACGTCGTCGCCGGCACGACCGCGCAGGCGGTCGTCGCGGAGGCACCGGAGATCAATGCCTGGGTGGTGGTGAAGCCGGACGACAGCATCGTGATTCGCATCGCCCGCTCCGAAATGGGCCAGGGCACGCTCACCGGGCTGGCGCAGCTGGTGGGTGAGGAGCTGGATGCGAACTGGAGCAAGGTCACCACCGAATATCCGACGCCGGCCCAGAACCTCGCCCGCAAGCGGGTCTGGGGCAGCTTCTCGACCGGCGGCAGCCGCGGCATCCGCGAATCCAACGAATACGTCCGCAAGGGCGGTGCCGCCGCCCGCATGATGCTGGTGCAGGCGGCAGCGGATGCGTGGAAGGTGCCGGTCTCCGAATGCACCACCGCCAACAGCGTGATCACCCACACGCCGACCGGCCGCACGGCCAGCTATGGCAGCGTGGCCGAGGCCGCCGGCAAGCTGGCGCAGCCCACCGACATCAAGCTGAAGGATCCGGCTGAATGGCGCCTCGCCGGCAAGCGGATGGCGCGGCTCGACACGGTCGACAAGACCACCGGCGCGCAGATCTACGGCATGGATCTCAAGCTGCCCGGCATGCTCAACGCGGCCATCAAGGAATGCCCGGTGTTCGGCGGCAAGGTCAAGGCCTTCGATGCCGCCGCCATCCAGGGCCGCCCCGGCGTGAAGAAGGTCGTGCAGGTCGGCGACAACGCGGTCGCGGTCGTCGCCGACCCCTGGTGGCGCGCACGTTCGGCGTTGACCGCGCTGAAGATCGAATGGGACGAGGGGCCCAACGCCAAGGCGTCCAGCGCCGAGATCGCCGAGATCCTGAAGGCGGGGCTCGATGCCGAGGACGCGGTGGTCGGCAACAGCAACGGCGATGCCAAGGCGGCGATCGCCGGTGCGGCACGCAAGGTGGAGGCGGTCTATTCGTACCCCTTCCAGAACCACGCCACCATGGAGACGATGAACGCGACGGTGCGCTGGACGCCCGAGCGCTGCGAGGTCTGGACGCCGACGCAGAATGGCGAGGCGGCGCTGGCCGCGGCTTCGGAGGCCTCGGGCCTGCCGCCCGGCAAGTGCGACGTCTACCGCCTGCACCTCGGCGGCGGCTTCGGCCGGCGCGGCGCCGTCCACGACTGGGTGCGCCAGGCGGTGGAGATCGCCAAGGAGATGCCGGGCACACCGGTCAAGCTGATCTGGAGCCGTGAAGACGACATGACGCACGGCCGCTACCATCCGGTCACGCAGTGCAAGCTGACGGCGGGACTGGATGCGGATGGCAACATCACCGGCCTGCACATGCGCATCTCCGGACAGTCCATCGTCGCCGGCATCTTTCCGCAGAACATCAAGGACGGCAAGGACCCGGTGGTGTTCCAGGGCCTCAACCCGCCCGGGCCGGAAGCGTCGATCGGCTACAGCTTCCCGAACCTGCTGATCGATCATGCGATGCGCAACCCGCCGGTTCCGCCGGGCTTCTGGCGCGGCGTCAACCTCAACCAGAACACCATCTACCTCGAGTGCTTTCTCGACGAGGTGGCGCATGCCACCCGGCAGGATCCACTCGCCCTGCGGCGCAAGCTGATGGCCGGGCATCCGCGCCACCTGGGGGTGCTGAACGCGGTGGCCGAGAAGGCAGGCTGGGGCACGCCGGCACCGGAGGGGGTCTACCGCGGGCTGGCGCAGACCATGGGCTTTGGCAGCTACGTCGCTGCGTGCGCGGAAGTGTCGGTCAGCCCCGAGGGCAAGCTGAAGATCCACCGCATCGTCGCGGCCACCGATCCGGGCCATGCGGTCAATCCGCAGCAGATCGAAGCCCAGGTGGAGGGATCGTTCGTGTACGGCTTGTCGGCGGCCCTGCATGGGCAGTGCACGCTCAAGGACGGCCGCATCGAGCAGACCAACTTCCACGACTACCCGGTCATGCGCATGGACGAGATGCCCAAGGTCGAGACCATCACCATGCCCTCGGGTGGCTTCTGGGGCGGCGTCGGCGAGCCGACGATCGCGGTGGCGGCGCCGGCGGTGCTGAACGCCATCTTCGCCGCCACCGGCCAGCGCATCCGGGACCTGCCGCTGAGCAAGCACAGCCTGAAGAAGGCTTGATGGCGGGCAAGACGGGCCTCGGGCGGTGATGCGTCGGCTGCCCGTCACGCGGCTGCCACGAGTGGCAGCCGGCGCTGGCCGCGCGGCGGTCATGCTTTCCTGCGCCGCCGCGATGACCCTGGGCATTGTTGCCGAGTCCCGGGCTGTGGCGGCCGAAGCAGGCCTGGCTTCGGCTGGGCCGGCCGGCAGGATGGCCGAGGACCTGTTGGCACCGGTGACCATCAGCGACGGCGGCATTCCCGAGGTCCTGCCCGGCGCGGTCGCCGGCGATGCCGCCCGCGGCCGCGCCATCGTCGCCGATCGGCAAGTCGGCCTGTGCCTGCTCTGCCATGCGGCGCCGATACCGGAGGAGCGCTTCCAGGGCGATCTCGCGACCGATCTCGCCGGCGTCGGACAGCGCGCCAGCGCCGCGCAATTGCGACTGCGCATCGCGGACGCAAGCCGCCTCAATCCGGACACGATCATGCCGTCGTACTTCCGGGTGCGCGGCTTCAACCGCGTCGCCGCTGCCTTCGAAGGCAAGCCGATCCTCGACGCGCAGCAGATCGAGGACGTGGTCGCCTGGCTGGTGACGCTGCAATGACGCGCGCAACCGTCATCGCATTGCCGGATCCCGGCCGCCGCAGGTTGCTGGCCCTTCCGGTCGCCGCCGCCGCCTCGCCCTTGCTGCTGGCGGTGCGGCCGGCGGCCGCGACGCCGGCTGCGATGACCGCTGCGATTCGCGAGTTAACCGGCGGCGCGGAGCTGCAGGCAGGCCGGGTGCAGTTCGAGATCGCCGAGTTGATCGACAACGGCAACGCCGTGCCGGTGACCATCCGCGTCGACAGCCCGATGACCGAAGCCGACCATGTGACTGCCATCGGGATCTTCAACGAGCGCAATCCGCTGCCGGATGTCGCGCGCTTTCGCCTCACGCCGCGGACCGGCAAGGCCCAGGTGGCGACGCGGATCCGGCTCGCGACCTCGCAGAAGCTGGTGGCCGTCGCCGGCATGAGCGATGGCACCTGGTGGCAGCAGACGGTGGATGTGGTGGTCACGCTTGCCGCCTGCATCGAAGGCGAGGCCTCCTGATGGCGCGCGCCATCATCCACATGCCGGAATCGGCGCGGCGCGGCGACGTGATCGAGATCCGCGCGCTGATCGGGCATCCGATGGAAACCGGTTATCGCCCAGGCGCCGACGGCCGGGTCCTGCCGCGCAACATCATCCGCCGGTTCCACTGCAGCTACAACGGCGAGCTCGTCTTCTCGGCGGAGCTGCATCCGGCGATCGCAGCCAATCCCTACATCGCCTTCCACGTCATCGCCAGCGAAAGCGGCAGCCTGCAGTTCACCTGGGAAGGCGACGAAGGATTTGCCCAGACCGAGGAAAAGTCGCTGGCGGTGAGGGATGCATGATGAGGTGGGCGACGCGGGCAGCGCCGTGGCTCGCGGCTGACGGGATTGCCGCGGTACTGGCCGTTGCCCTGGTGATGCCGGCCGCAGCACGCGCAGCGGGCACCGGCCAGGCTCCGCCCGGACCGGCCCCCACCGGCCACGCCCTGCCGGTCCCGTCCAACAATGAAGGACCACTGCCGCGCAAGTCGGGGGCGGACTTCATGGGCGAGTCGACCCGCGCGATCCAACGCGACGACACGCAGAACCCGGCGATGCTGTGGGTCGGCGACGGCGAAGCGCTGTGGCGCGCGAAACCCTCGGCCGACGGCAAGGCCTGCGCCGACTGCCATGGCAGCGATGCACAGGACATGCGCGGCGTCGCCGCCGGGTATCCGAGATTCCAGCAGCAGGCCGGGCGCGTCGTGACGCTCGGCCAGCGCGTCAACCTGTGCCGCGAACGTCACCAGCAGGCCTCGCCGTTCAAGCCGGAAAGTGCCGAGCTGTTGGGCATCGAAAGCTACGTGGCGATGCAGTCGCGCGGCATGCCGATGGCGCCAGCGCAGGACGAAGGAACGCGCGACGCTGCTGCTGCCGGCCGCGCGCTCTTCCATCAGCGCCTGGGTCAGTTGAACCTGTCGTGCGCGCAGTGCCACGACAGCAACTGGGGCCGGAGGCTCGCCGGCGCGCCGATTCCGCAGGGACATGCCAATGCCTATCCGATCTATCGACTGGAATGGCAGTCGGTTGGTTCGCTGCAGCGGCGGCTGCGCAATTGCCTGAACGGCGTGCGTGCCGATGTGCCGCCGTTCGGCCACCAGGACCTGGTGCGGCTCGAGGCCTATCTCGCGGTGCGCGCCGCCGGCATGCCGCTGGAATCACCGGGCGTTCGTCCCTAGGCGCAACCGTCGCGGGCGCGGCCGGAACAGGAGGAGGTCGAATGCAGTCGAAGCTCGAGTTTTTCGTCATCGCCGGCCCGTTGCTGGCAACGTCGTTGCACCTGTCGCTGCCGTTGGCGAGGGCCCATCACGAAGGCGGCCGGCACGACGCGGCGCCGACCGCCCAGGCCCGCCCCAGCGACGCGCCCACCG
>JAEZQX010000586.1 GCA_023441105.1 Pseudomonadota bacterium
GTGCCGCGCCCGCGCCGCTCGCTGCGGCCGGCGCCGCGGCCGGCTCGAGCCCGTTGGTGGCGGCCCAGAGGCCGGCGACCACGATCAGCAGCAGCCCGGCGACTTCCAGCAACGTGAGCCAGGTCTGCGTGGCGGCGCCGCTGCGGATGCCGCGGAAGTTGATCCAGGCCAGCACGATGACCGCCGCCGCCGCGTAGATGGAGGCACTGTAGCCGCCGAGCGGCAGGACCTGCGTCATGTAGTCGCCGAAGACGAAGGCCAGCAGGGCGATGGAGCCGGTGGTGATGACCGAGAAGCGCGCCCAGGCGAACAGGAACGACAGCCGCCGTCCATAGGCGAGCCGCAGGAAGTGGTAGTCGCCGCCCGCATGCGGAAAGGCGGTGGCGAGCTCGGCGTAGCACAGCGCGCCGATCAGCGAGATCACCCCGCCCAGCACCCAGGCGCCCAGCATCCAGCCGGTGCTGCCCGCCATGCCGGCGACCAGCGACGGTGCCTTGAAGATGCCGGCCCCGATCACGATGCCGACGATGATCGCCACCGCCTCCTTCAGGCCGAGCACCGCATGCGGCCCCGGCGTCGAATGGGGATGCGCAACGTCCTCGCGGGCGAGGGTGGTGGCCCGTTGCTTGTCTCTCAGCGGAATGCTGGTCGTCATGTTCGCTCCAATGGAACCGGGAAAGGTAACGCAGATGCGGTGGAGCCGCCCGGAGGCGGCTCCAACTGGTCACGAGCGCGGGTCGATCAGAGCATGCCGACGGTCGCCGTGCGCGCCGCCGTGAATGGCTGCGACTTGCCGTCCGGACCGGAGACGATCCCCGACATGCGACCGTCGTGTCCGGCCTTGCCCTTGAACTGGTGGGCCCGCCCGCGGCTGTCGGAGATGGTGAACGCGATGTCGCCGCCGACGAGCTTGAGGTCGCTCACCTGCACCTGGTCGGAGCCCCAGCGCGCCGTGCCTTCCAGCTCCTGGAACTCCTGCTTCAGCTCGATGCGCAGGTCTCCCGGCGACTGCTCCGGCTTGTAGGACACCTGCCAGCTGCCGCCGACCTTGGCCGGCACGATCCAGAACAGCGCGTCATGGCCGCCGATCCGCTGCCGCGCATCCGGCTTCCAGTTGCCCATCGGAAACTGGTGCGATGCGAGGCGGGTGCCGGGCTTCATGTCGAGCAGTTGCGGGCGCAGGCGTTCGTTGAGTGCCGGCAGCAGGTACATGGTGACCACGTCGGCATCGCTGAAGTCGGAAGCGAAGATGTCGCCCTGCACGAACTTGACGTTGCTGACGCCGGCACGCGCCGCATTGCGCTGTGACAGGCCCACCATGTCGGGGTTGTACTCGATGCCCGTGGCCTGCGCACCGCGCTTGGCCGCAGCGATCGCGATGCGGCCGTCACCCGAGCCGAGGTCCACCAGCTTGTCGCCCGCCTTGACCGATGCCATGTCCAGCATCGCCTCGACGACGTCGGTTGGCGTCGGGACCCAGATGACGTCCTTGCCGGCCTGCCCGGAATGGGGCTCGAACGATTCCTTGGCGGCGGGCGGCGCACCGTCGCTGCTGCCCTTCTGGGCCTGCACCTGGGCCGCCAACGGCACCAGGAAGATCGCCACCGCCAACGCGGCCGCTGGCCGCTTGAACCTCGAAACCGGAGCCGCGTCCCTCGCCATGCTGTTACTCCTCTGTAACGTTCTAATGATGTGTAAGAGAGTCGGCATCGCAGCCGACTCCTCCTCGTCTCCAGAATACGAACCTGCACCTTGCGACCCGCACAGGACCGGCGCAGGGCGAACCAACAAGCAATTTGCGCACCTGAGCGCTTGGACTGCTATGGCAAGATTGCTGCCATGAACCTACTCGACAGCGCGAAGGCGCGCATTCGCGGCCGCGGCCTTCGCGTGGTATTCCCGGAGGCCGACGACGAACGAATCGTCGCAGCCGCCCGCCGCCTCGAACAGGAAGGACTGGCGGTTCCGTTGATGTTGAGGGAAGCGGCCGGAGACGACAAGGGGGCAGCCGGCGGCGGGCCGGCCGACGCGAGCCTCGACGCCTATGCCGCCGCATATCTGCAGCTGCGGCCCGGCTCCGGCGAACGGGTCGCTCGTCGGATGGCAGGCAAGCCGCTCTATCGCGCCGGGCTGATGCTGCGTGCGGGCGACGCCGACGCCATGGTTGCCGGCGCATCGACCACCACTGCGCGGGTGCTCGAGGCCGGGCTGCTGACGGTCGGACTCGCCCCGGGCATTGCCACGCCGTCGAGCTTCTTTCTCATGATCCAGGGCGAACGCGTGCTGGTGTTCGCGGATTGCGCAGTCAATCCGGATCCCGACGCAGCCCAGCTTGCCGACATCGCGCTGGCCTCGGCGCAGAGCTGCCGCAGGCTGCTCGAGCTGGAGCCGCGGGTGGCCATGCTGTCGTTCTCCACCAAGGGCAGCGCCCGGCACCCGCGCGTCGACAAGGTGCTGCAGGCGCTCGCCATCGCCCGGGAGCGGGCGCCGGAGCTCGCGATCGACGGCGAGTTGCAGGCCGACGCGGCGTTGTCGGCGGCCGTGGCCGCCCGCAAGATGAAGGACGCGGGAGAAGTGGCCGGGAGGGCCAACGTGCTGGTTTTCCCGGACCTGGACGCCGGCAACATCGCCTACAAGCTCACGCAGTACCTGGGCGGCGCGCAGGCGATCGGTCCGGTGCTGCAGGGATTCGCGCGGCCGGTCAGCGACCTGTCGCGCGGTGCCGATGTCGACGACATCGTGGCCGCGGCAGTGCTCGCGCTGGCCCAGGCCTGAGCCGGCTGCGGCCGCGCCGCAGCGGCCGCCCTTCTGCCGCGCAGGCTCCTAGCGCGTGGGCGGCTCCGACTCGCGGATGAAGTCGCCGTCGATGACCTCGCCGGCCGCCGGGCCGGCTCGCATCCGGGCGCCATCCGCGGCGGACGGGAATCCGAACGCCCCCGGGGAAGCCTGCGGGCTGGTGCCCTCGCCTGCCTGCATCTGCTGCATTTGCGCGAGCCGCTCACGGATCTCGCGCCGCAGGCCACGCGTCTTCCACCAGAGCCAGCCGCCGGCGATGGCGCCCGCCACCAGCAGCACCGAGAAGACCACGGCCGAGACGAACAGCGCGGCCACCAGTACCAGGCCGCCCGCGACCAACGCCAGCGCCCGGCCGATGGGCCCGGCGG
>JAEZQX010000588.1 GCA_023441105.1 Pseudomonadota bacterium
CCGCTGCGGCGGCGGGCGGCGCGCCGGCGGCGCTGATCCGCTTCCTCTTCGCCAGCGAGACCGGCAATGCCGGCGCCTTGGCCCGCGACATGGCCGCGAAGGCGAAGGCGGCCGGCTTCGAGGCGCAGGCCGAGGATCTGGCGCGCTACAAGACGCGCGCGCTCAAGGACGAGAAGACGCTGATCTTCGTCGCCAGTACGCATGGCGAGGGTGACCCGCCGGGAAGCGCCGCCGCCTTCTTCGAGTTTCTTGCCAGCCGCAAGGCGCCGTCGTTGAAGGGCGTGCGCTTCGCCGTTCTTGCGCTCGGCGACTCGACCTACGAATTCTTCTGCGAAGCCGGCCGGATCCTCGACCGGCGGCTCGAGGAGCTCGGCGCCAGCCGCCTGCTCGAGCGTCGCGACTGCGATGTCGACTACGAGGCCGATGCCGCGCAGTGGCTGGACCAGGTCCTCGCCAAGCTGCGTCAGTCCGCGCCGGCTGCCGCGCCGGGTTCCTCGTCGGGTTCCTCGTCGGGTTCCTCGTCGGTTGCCGACGCCGCCAGTGCCGATTTCCTGGCGCGGCTGCTGCCGGGTGGCAGTGCCGGCGCGGCGGTTGAAGCTGCCCCCGGCACGGCTTACGGCAAGGGCAATCCCTTTCCCGCCGAAATCACCGCCAGCCTGCGCATCACCGGCCGCGGTTCGAGCAAGGACACGCGCCACCTGGAGCTGTCGCTGGAAGGGTCAGGGCTGGCCTACCAGCCGGGCGACGCGCTCGGTATCGTCCCGCGCAACCGGCCGGAGCAGGTGGCCGAGCTGCTCGGGGCACTGGGCTGGAGTGGTGCCGAAACGGTGCAGGCCGGTAACGGCGAGCGGCCGGTCGCGGACGCGCTGCGCGATGGCTTCGAAATCGCCGCGCTGACGCCGCGCTTCATCGAGCAGTGGGCCGCGCTCTCCGGCGACGCCAGGCTTGCCGGGCTGGCCAAGGGCGACCGCAGCGAGGTCGCCGCCTTCATGAGGGCCAACCAGATCATCGACGTGGTCAAGGCGAGCCCCGCCGCCGGCATCGAGCCGCGGGCGTTCGTCCAGGCGTTGCGCAGCCTGCAGCCGCGGCTCTATTCCATCGCTTCGAGCGCCGACTTCGCCACCGACGAGGCGCACCTGTGCGTCGCCCCGGTACGCTACGCGTTGCATGGCAGTGAACGCGGCGGTGTCGCGTCGCTGTTGCTTGCCGATTCCCGGCCGGGCGACATCCTGCCGGTCTATGTCCAGCGCAACGACAATTTCCGGCTGCCCGGGGATGCGGCGACGCCGGTGGTCATGATCGGCGCCGGCACCGGGGTTGCACCCTACCGGTCGTTCATGCAGCACCGCGAGGCCGCGGGCATCGACGGGCGCAGCTGGCTGTTCTTCGGCGAGCGCAATTTCCGCAGCGACTTCCTCTACCAGCTGGAATGGCAGGAGTGGCTTCGCAGCGGCGTGCTGTCGCGACTCGACCTGGCGTTCTCGCGGGACGGCGCGAACAAGATCTACGTGCAGCACCGCCTGCAGCAACAGGCGGCGGAGCTGTATCGCTGGATCGCCGATGGCGCCCATGTCTATGTCTGCGGCGACGCCGCGCAGATGGCCCGCGACGTCCATGAAACCCTGCTGACGGTCATCGCCGACCAGTCGGGGAACGGCCAGGAGGCAGCCGAGGAGTACCTGCGCGAGATGCAGGCGGACGGCAGGTACCAGAGGGACGTCTACTAGGATGGATCGCACGCCCGGCGAAGTCGACCGCAGCGTCGACATCTCCCAGCCGCTCGAGAAGCTCCATCCGGACGAGCGGCTGAAGCTGCAGAGCAACCATCTGCGCGGCACCATCGTGCAGAGCCTTGCCGATCCGGTCACCGGCGCGGTGGCGGAAGCCGACACCAAGCTGCTGAAGTTCCATGGCATCTACCAGCAGGATGACCGCGACCTGCGCGAGGAGCGCCGGCAGCAGAAGCTCGAGCCGGCCTGGCAGTTCATGATCCGGGTGCGGCTCGCCGGCGGGGTCTGCACGCCTGCCCAATGGCTCAAGCTGTCGCAGCTCGCCCTGGACTATGGCAGCCCGAGCCTGCGGCTCACGACCCGTCAGACTTTCCAGTTCCACGGCATCCTCAAGAACGACCTCAAGCACACCATCCGCGGCCTGAACGACGCGCTGCTCGATACCATCGCGGCGTGCGGCGACGACACCCGCGGCGTCATGGCGTCGGTCAACCCGCACCTGTCGTCGCTGCACCGGGAGGTGCTCGACCTGTCGCGGCAGACGTCCGATGCGGTCGTGCCGCGGCATCGTGCCTACCATGAGATCTGGCTCGACGGCGCCAGGCGGATCTCGTCGCAGGTCGATCTCGACGAGGACGCCGCCGTGGCCGCCCGCCAGGCGGCGGGCGCCGGCACCGACATCGCCACCGACGATCCGGAAGAGCCGCTCTACGGACGGACCTACCTGCCGCGCAAGTTCAAGATCGGCTTCGTGATCCCGCCGGTCAACGACATCGATATCTATACGCAGGACGTCGGCTTCATCGCGATCTCCGACGGCGAGACGCTGGCCGGCTTCAACCTGACCGTGGGCGGCGGCATGGGCCGCAC
>JAEZQX010000589.1 GCA_023441105.1 Pseudomonadota bacterium
ACGTGGTTTACGAGGCCGGACCCACGGGCTTCGGACTGCAGCGGGTGCTGAGTGGGCGCGGGTACCGTTGCGAGATGATCGCGCCAACCTCGGTACCGCGGTCTGCCGGGCAGCGGATCAAGACGGATCGGCGCGATGCCATACAACTGGCCCGCCGCCGCCATCGCGCCATCATATAACCGTTTTGGGCCGAAGTTCGAGCTTGCCGGGTCGAACTCGACCTTCTACCATGCCTGCTTGGCTGCCGGTAGCCGGCGCCGCGAGGAGACTCATGGATCGCTGGAGCGCATTGTCCGCGGGTGAGATGACCCTGCTCGATCGCATCTTCTGGTCGAGCGGCATCTCGCGCGAGGCGCTTGCCAGCGGCACCAACGTTTCCAAGACCCGCGCCAATGCAGCCGTCGCCGGCCTGCTGGAGCAGGGCCTGCTCGAGACGACCGGCCAGCTGATCGCCACCGGCGGACGACGCGCCGGGACCTTGCGCCTGAGCCGCGGCATCGGCGTGCTGATCGGCGTGGCGATGGGCGCGACCGGCCTCGAGGTGGGCGTGCTGACGCCCGACCTGAACCTGCTCGCGCACCATAGCGAACCCGCCGATGTCAGGGACGGGCCGGCGGTGGTGATGTCGCGGGTGCGGGCGCTGATCCGCGAGCTGCTCAAGAAGTGCGCGCTCGAATCGCGCGACGTGATCTCCATCGGCATCGGCGTGCCGGGACCGGTCGACTTCGCCTCAGGGCAACTGGTCAACCCGCCGCTGATGCCGGAGTGGGACGCCTATTCCATTCGCGACGACCTGCGCGCCGATCACCGCGCCCCGGTCTTCGTCGACAACGACGTCAACCTGATGGCGCTCGGCGAACTCTGGCGCATGCAGCGCAGCCTGCAGAACTTCCTGGTCATCAAGGTCGGCACCGGCATCGGCTGCGGCATCGTCTGCCACGGCGAGGTCTACCGCGGCGCCAACGGCTCGGCCGGCGACGTCGGCCACATCTGTGTCGATCCGGCGGGACCGCGCTGTCACTGCGGCAATCTCGGCTGCGTCGAGACGATGGC
Source organism: Pseudomonadota bacterium (assembly GCA_023441105.1). Next base: position 1,054 of record JAEZQX010000589.1, read on the forward strand.
GGGCGGCCCTGCCGTGGCGCGGGCGGCCACCGAAGCGGCCACGTCAGGCCAGAGCCAGCTGCTGCGCCGCATGCTGAAGCAGGCCGGCGCCCTGCGCCTGCAAGACGTCGCCCAGGCCAGCCGCGCCGGCGACGTCGCCGCCAACGCGATCCTGCAGCGGGCCGGCGCCCTGATCGGCCAGATGCTGGCCTCGGTGGTCAACTTCTACAACCCGTCGCACGTCTTCATCGGCGGCGGCATCCAGCGCGTCGGTCCGCTCTTCCTCGCCGCCGTGCGGCAGAGCGTCTACCACCGCTCGCTCGCGCTGTCGACGCGCCACCTCGAGATCCAGTATGCGCCGCTCGGCGAACGCGGCGGGCTGATCGGCGCCGGCGTGCTGGCCATGCAGGAAAGCCTCAAGCTGCGCGAGGCGGCAGCATGACGATCGCGCTCTCGTTCCAGGACGTGGTCAAGTCCTTCGGGCCGGTGGAGGTGCTGCATGGCGTCAGCTTCGCGCTGGCACCCGGCCGCATCTACGGCCTGCTCGGCGAGAACGGTGCCGGCAAGTCCACGCTGATGAAGATTGCCTCCGGTTACGAAGCGATCGGCGGCGGCGAGGTCCGCATCGACGGGCGGACGGTCCGCTTCAGCGGCTCGCGCGCGGCCGAAGCCGAGGGCATCGTGCTGATCCACCAGGAGTTCAACCTGGCCGAGGACCTCGGCATCGCCCAGAACATCTTCCTCGGGCACGAGAAGAAACGCGGCTGGTTCCTCGACGACGAGGCCATGCGCCGAGGCGCTGCCGCGGTGCTGCGCGAGGTCGGGCTCGAGGTCGATCCGGACACCAAGGTACGCCAGTTGATCGTCGCCGAGAAGCAGCTGGTCGAGATCGCCAAGGCGCTGGCCCGCAAGGCGCGGCTGCTGATCATGGACGAACCGACCGCGACGCTGACCGCCGGCGAGACCGAGCGACTGTTCCAGCTGATGATGCGCCTCAAGCGCGACGGCGTGACCATCATCTATATCTCGCACAAGCTCGAAGAGGTCGAACGCATCACCGACGAAGTCGTGGTGATGCGCGACGGCCGCTTCGTCGCCCAGGCGCCGACCGCCACCCTGACCCGCCAGCAGATGGCGAACCTGATGGTCGGCCGCGAGCTCTCCGACCTCTTCCCGCCGAAGTCGCCGCCGGCAGCGTCGGCGGCCACTCCGCCGGCGCCGCTGTTGAAGGTCGAAGGCCTCGACGTCCCCGGCTTCGCCAGCGACATCGGCTTCGAGATCATGCCGGGCGAGATCCTCGGCTTCGCCGGCCTGGTCGGCGCCGGCCGCACCGAGTTGTTCGAAGGATTGCTGGGACTGCGCCCGGCCCATGCGCGCCGCGTCGAGCTGGCCGGCAAGAGCGTGCGCATCCGCAGCCCGCGGCAGGCGGCCGACCTCGGCTTCACCTACCTCAGCGAGGATCGCAAGGGCAAGGGCTTGCACCTCGCCTTCGGCATGACCGAGAACCTGACCCTGATGGCCCTGGCGCGCTATGCGCGGCCCTGGCTGCGGCGCGCGGAAGAGCGCGACGCGCTGGCGGCGGCGGTCGACGAGTTCGGCATCCGGACCGGTTCGCTGTCGCTGCGCGCCTCGTCGCTCTCCGGCGGCAACCAGCAGAAGCTCGCCCTCGCCAAGGTGCTGCACCCGAAGCCGCGCGTGGTGGTGCTCGACGAACCGACCCGCGGCGTCGACGTCGGCGCCAAGCGCGACATCTACTTCCTGATCCACCGGCTCGCCGCCGACGGTTGCGCCGTCGCGGTGGTGTCGTCGGAGCTGGTGGAGCTGATCGGGCTTTGCCACCGGGTTGCCGTGATGCGCAGCGGTCGCCTGCAGGTGGTGCTGCCGGCGCAACGACTGACCGAAGAGGAGTTGATCGCCCATGCAACCGGCACCCACTGACGCAGCGCGCGGGACAGACGCCCAGCAGACGCCGGCGCGCGCGGCGCTGGCCGGCCGCCAGGGACGCCCCGGCTGGGAGAGCCTGCACGGCTTCGGGCCGGTGGCCGGCCTGGTGCTGCTATGCATTGCCGGCACGCTGCTCAACAGCGACTTCGCCACCGTCGGCAACGCCATGAACGTACTGACCCGCACGGCCTTCATCGGCATCATCGCGGTCGGCATGTGCTTCGTGATCATCTCCGGCGGCATCGACCTGTCGGTCGGCTCGATGGCGGCACTGATCGCCGGCTGCGTCATCCTGCTGATGAATGCCATCGGCACCGCCGGCTGGCCGCCGCTCGCCGCGGTGGCGGCCGGCATGGCGTTCGCCTTGCTGCTCGGCGCGGCCTTCGGCCTGGCGCACGGACTGCTGATCACCCGCGGCCGCATCGAGCCGTTCATCGTCACCCTCGGCACCCTCGGCATCTTCCGCGCCTACCTCACCTATCTCGCTGACGGCGGTGCCATCACGCTCGACAATGCCCTGGCGGACGCCTACAGCCCGGTCTACTACGGCAGCCTGCTCGGCGTGCCGGTGCCGGTCTGGATCTTCGCGGCGGTGGCGATCGCCGGCGGGATCATCCTCAATCGGACCGCCTTCGGCCGCTACGTCCAGGCGATCGGATCGAGCGAGCAGGTGGCGCGCTATGCAGCCGTCAACGTCGACCGGATCAAGGTCCTCACCTACGTGCTGCTTGGCATCTGCGTCGGCGTCGCCACCTTGCTGTACGTCCCGCGCCTGGGGTCGGCGTCGCCCACCACCGGGCTGCTGTGGGAGCTCGAGGCGATCGCGGCGGTGATCGTCGGCGGCACCGCCCTGCGCGGCGGCGCGGGCAGCGTCGCCGGCACCGTCGTCGGCGCGGTGCTGCTGTCGGTGATCAGCAATATCCTGAACCTGACCAGCATCATCAGTGTCTACCTCAACGCAGCCGTGCAGGGCTTCGTGATCATCATCGTCGCCTTCATGCAGCGGCGGCGTCCATGACAGGAAGCAGACCGAAGTTCCTTCGACGTTTTTTCATCCCGCAGCAGCCCACCAGCCCGCTGCCACTCCCACCGAACCAGATGGAGACCCGACCATGAAGATCCGTTCCCGACTGCTCGCCTTCGGCCTCGCGGCCGTCGCCGGCCTCGCCCTGACACCCGCGGCGCAGGCGCAGGCCGACAAGGTCAACCTCGGGGTGGCCATCCCGGCGGCGACCCACAGCTTTACCGCCGGCATCGTGTTCTGGGCCAACGAGGCCAAGAAAGACCTGGAGAAGGCGCATCCGGGCCTCAAGATCACCGTCCGGACGGCCAGCGGGGCCCCCGAGCAGGCGAACCAGTTGCAGGATCTCCTGACGGCGACGCGCATCAACACGCTGGTGATCTTCCCCTTCGAATCCGCCGCGCTGACCCGGCCGGTGGCGCAAGCCAAGGCGAAAGGTGTCTACGTGACCGTGGTCGATCGCGGCCTCACCGACACCAGCGCGCAGGACGCCTATGTCTCCGGCGACAACACCGCCTTCGGCCGCGTGCCCGCCGAGTATCTGGCGAAGGAGCTGGGCGGCAAGGGCAACATCGTCGCGCTGCGCGGCATTCCGACGACCATCGACAACGAGCGGATGGATGCCTTCACGGCGGTGATGAAGAATCATCAGGACATCAAGATCCTCGACGCCAAGCATGCCAACTGGAACCGCGACGACGCCTTCAAGGTGATGCAGGACTATCTGACGCGCTTCAAGCAGATCGATGCCGTCTGGGCTGCCGACGACGACATGGCCTACGGTGTGCTGCGCGCCATCGAGCAGGCCAAGCGGGAAGACATCAAGATCGTGTTCGGCGGGGCCGGCGCCAAGACCATGGTCAAGACGCTGATCGACGGCAGCAATCCGCTGATCAAGGCCAATGTGTCCTACTCGCCGAAGTTCATCTACGACGCGATCAAGATGACGGCCGAGGCGCGGATCAAGGGCGAGAAGCTGCCGCCGAACACGATCATCCCGTCGGTGCTGATCACGAAGGAGAACGCCAAGGACTTCTACTTCCCCGACTCGCCGTTCTGACGCAGCGGCGACTCCGTCAGCCGGCACTCCGGCTGGCGGAATCGTGGTCGCCAGCGCGAAGCATCGCCATCCAGTTGGAGCCGACATATGGGCAAACCTGCCAGACCCGTCACCCTCTTCACCGGCCAGTGGGCCGACCTGCCGCTGGCCGAGCTTGCGCCGCTCGCCCGCTCGATGGGCTATGACGGCCTTGAGCTCGCCTGCTGGGGCGATCACTTCAATGTGCAGCAGGCGCTGGCGTCGGCAGCCTACGTGAAGCAGAAGCGCGAGCTGCTGGCCGACCATGGCCTGCAGTGCTTGGCGATCGGCAATCACCTCACCGGCCAGGCGGTGTGCGACCTCATCGACGAGCGCCACCAGGCGATCGTGCCGGCGCATGTCTGGGGCGACGGTGAACCGGAAGGCGTGCGCCGCCGCGCCGCCGCCGAGATGCAGGACACGGCGCGGGCGGCGGCGCGTTTCGGCCTCAGGACCGTCACCGGCTTCACCGGCTCGTCGATCTGGCATGCGCTCTACGCCTTCCCGCCGACGTCGCAGGCCTACATCGAGCGCGGCTTCCTCGACTTCGCCAGCCGCTGGCGGCCGATCCTCGACACGTTCGACGAGCAGGACGTCGACTTCGCCCTCGAGGTCCATCCGACCGAAATCGCCTTCGACATCGCATCGGCCCAGCGTGCCATCGACGCCGTCGGCGGCCACCGTCGCTTCGGCTTCAACTTCGACCCGAGCCACCTCGCCTACCAGGGCGTCGACTACGTTCGATTCATCCGGAGCTTCGGCGAGCGCATCTTCAATGCCCACATGAAGGACGTCTGGTGGAACCGTGGCGACGGCACCGTCGGTGTCTTCGGCGGCCACACCTCCTTCGGCGACGCCCGCCGGTGGTGGGATTTCCGCAGCGTCGGACGCGGCATGATCGACTTCGAGTCGGTGATCGTCGCGCTCAACGACGTCGGCTACACCGGCCCGCTCAGCGTCGAATGGGAGGACAGCCGGATGGACCGCGTGCACGGCGCCACCGAAAGCGCCGCCTTCTGCCGCCGGCTGGACTTCCCGCCGGCCGAGGGCGCATTCGATGCCGCCTTCGACAAGGCCAGCGACACGGGGGCAGCGTGAGCGTGGGCGCCGCCCGCCGGCTGCGGTGTGCCATGGTCGGCGGCGGCCGCGACGCCTTCGTCGGCGCCATCCATCGCCAGGCGATGGCGCTGGACGGCCGCATCGAACTGGTTGCCGGCGCGCTGTCTTCGCGGCCCGACAAGGCGCTTGCGTCGGGGCGTGACATCGGCCTGCGCGACGAGCGCAACCACGGCAGCTGGCAGGCTCTGCTGGATCACGAGCTGGCCCTGCCGGCGGAGGAACGGATCGATTTCGTCACCATCGTCACGCCCAATCATGTCCACTACGACGTGGCCAAGGCATTCGCCGACGCGGGTATCCATGTCGTCTGCGACAAGCCGCTGGTGCATACCAGCGTCCAGGCCGACGAGCTGGTCGCCATCGCGCGCCGCCGCGACATCGTGTTCGCGGTCACCTACAACTACTGCGGCTACCCGATGGTCCGCCAGGCCCGCGAGATGGTGCGTGACGGCGCCATCGGCGAGATCCGCAAGGTGGTGGTCGACTATCACCAGGGATGGCTGGCGACGCAGGTGGAAGACCAGGGCAACAAACAGGCCGACTGGCGCACCGACCCGGCGCGCAGCGGCATCGCCGGAACCATGGGCGACATCGGCTCCCATGCCGAGAACCTGGTGTGCACGGTCACCGGCCTGCGCATCGCAAGCCTCTGCGCCGACCTGCACAGCTTCATGCCCGGCCGGCTGCTCGACGACGACGCCAGCTTGCTGCTGCGTTTCGATTCCGGCGCGCGCGGCGTGCTGATCGCCTCGCAGATCGCCGCCGGCTGCGAGAACGACCTGCGGCTGCGCATCTTCGGCAGCAGCGGCACGCTCGACTGGCGGCAGGAGGAGCCCAATGCGCTGGTGCACGCGCCGATCGACGGCCCCCGCCGCATCCTGACCCGCGGCTCGCCCTGGCTTGGCCGCCCGGCACGGCAGGCCTGCCGCCTGCCGCCCGGCCATCCGGAGGCGTTCATCGAGGCCTTCGCCAACGTCTACCTGGGCGTGGCCGCCGATATCCAGGCGCGACTCGCGGGCGGCAGCGCCGATCCGGTGGATGCGGATTATTCGCGGGTGGAGGACGGGGCTCGCGGGGTGCGGTTCATCGAGGCGACGATCGAGTCGGCGCGGTCGGATCGGAAGTGGACTCCCGTCGGCTGAGTGCACGACGGGCGGTGGCGACGGGTGTCGAGGGCGCAGGCCGACAGTGGGGAATTCGCGCTGGCTGGCGCCGGGCGGTGGCGGCGGGTGTCGAGGTCGCAGGCC
>JAEZQX010000591.1 GCA_023441105.1 Pseudomonadota bacterium
GCGCGGCGCCGGTGCCGGTGCCGGGGGTGGCGCGCTGGGGCCGCTTCGCGATCGAAGCCGCCGGCAAGGAGATGTCGACCACGATGGCATTCGTGAGGATGCTCGGCGGCCTGCTCAAGGACGAGGCGCTCGGGCCGCGGGTGGTGCCGATCGTCGCCGACGAGGCGCGCACTTTCGGCATGGCGAACCTGTTCCGCCAGGTCGGCATCTATTCGTCGGTCGGCCAGCGCTACGAGCCGGAGGACATCGGCTCGATGCTGTACTACCGCGAGATCAAGGAGGGCCAGATCCTCGAGGAAGGGATCACCGAGGCCGGGGCCCTCGCCTCCTGGACCGCCGCCGCCACCAGCTACTCGGTGCACGGCATGCCGATGCTGCCGTTCTACATCTACTACTCGATGTTCGGCTTCCAGCGGGTCGGCGACCTGATCTGGGCGGCAGCCGACCAGCGCGCCCGCGGCTTCCTGATCGGCGCCACCGCCGGCCGCACCACCCTGGGCGGCGAGGGACTGCAGCACCAGGACGGCTCGTCGCACCTCGCAGCCAGCACCATCCCCAACTGTCGAGCCTACGATCCGGCGTTCGCCGGCGAGCTCGCGGTGATCCTCGAGCACGGCATGCGCGAGATGCTCGAGGCGCAGCACGACGTCTTCTACTACGTCACCGTCGGCAACGAGAACTACGCGCAGCCGTCGCTGCCCGCCGGCGTCGGCGATGACGTCATCCGCGGCCTCTACCGCCTGCAGGCGGGCGAGGGGGACGCGCCGGCGGCGCGGGTGCAGCTCCTCGGCAGCGGCTCGCTGCTCAACGAGGCGATCGTGGCCGCCGAGATCCTGGCCCGCGACTATCGCATCGCCGCCGATGTCTGGAGCGTGACCAGCTGGAGCGAGCTCGCTCGCGACGGCATGGCCGCCGAGCGCGCGGCGCGCCTGCAGGCTGCCGCTCCGGTGCCTTTCGTGCGCCAGCGGATGGAGTCGAGCGACGGCCCGGTGGTTGCCGTGAGCGACTACGTGCGCGCCGTTCCGGAGTCGATCCGGCCCTGGCTGCCCACCGGCCGACGCTACGTCACCCTGGGCACCGACGGCTTCGGCCGCAGCGACACCCGCGCCGAGCTGCGGGCCTTCTTCGAAGTCGATCGCCATGCCATCGTGCTGGCAGCGGTCCACGCCCTGCACCTGGATGGCAGGGTCGGCGGCGATGCGCTCGAGAGGGCACGGGCGGCCTCGGCGGGTGGAGCGGACACGGCGCCGCCCTGGCAGCGTTGACGGAACCGCTCATCGCAGTGCAGCAGCGGTGACTTGTTAGACTCGCGAACGAGGGGGCTGGCGCCGGCCGGCAGGCCGCGCCCGGCACGTCTGGTCCACCCTTTCTTCCCGTCCACTCTTCTTCGGAATCACGATGGCTAGCGATGCAAAGTCCAAGCCCGGCAGCGCGCCCAAGGCGGCGCGCACCCTGCGGTCACGGGCATGGTTCGACAACCCCGACAACCCGGGCATGACCGCGCTGTATCTCGAGCGCCAGATGAACTTCGGCCTCACGCTGGACGAGTTGCACCGGAGCAACCGGCCGGTCATCGGCATCGCGCAAACCGGCAGCGACATCTCGCCGTGCAACCGCCACCACCTCGAGCTCGCCGCGCGGGTACGGGATGGCATCCGCGACGCCGGCGGCATCCCGATCGAGTTTCCGGTGCACCCGATCCAGGAGACCGGCAAGCGGCCGACGGCAGGCCTCGACCGCAACCTCACCTATCTCAGCCTCGTCGAGTGCCTGTACGGCTACTACATGGACGGGGTGGTGCTGACCACCGGCTGCGACAAGACGACGCCGGCGCTGATCATGGGCGCGGCCACGGTCAACATTCCCGCCATCGTGCTCTCTGGCGGGCCGATGCTCAACGGCTACTACGGCGGCGGCCTGGCCGGGTCCGGTACCGTGGTCTGGTTCGCGCGCCAGGAGCTGGCTGCCGGCCGCATCGACTACGCCGAGTTCCTCGACATGGTCGCGGCGGCGGCACCGTCGATCGGGCACTGCAACACCATGGGCACGGCGCTGTCGATGAACAGCATGGCCGAGGCGCTGGGCATGTCGCTGCCGGGCTGTGCCTCGATTCCCGCCCCGTACCGCGAGCGGGCCCAGATGGCCTATTTCACCGGCCGCCGGATCGTCGAGATGGTGAACGAGGACCTGAAGCCCTCCGACATCCTCACCCGCGGCGCCTTCGAGAACGCCGTCGTCGCTGCCAGCGCGCTCGGCGCCTCCACCAACTGCCCGCCGCACGTCACCGCCATCGCGCGCCATGCCGGCGTCGAGCTCGACATCAAGGACTGGGACCGGGTCGGCTACGACATCCCGTTGTTGTGCAACGTGATGCCCGCCGGCGAATACCTCGGCGAGGAATTCCACCGTGCCGGCGGCGTGCCGGCCGTGATGCACGAGTTGCTGAAGGCCGGCAAGCTCCATGCCGACGCGAAGACGGTCAACGGCAGGTCCATCGGCGAGAACTATGCCCATACCGAAGCCAGCGACCGCCGCGTGATCAAGCCCTACCAGGAGCCGATGCTGCACGAAGCAGGGTTTGCAGTCCTGTCGGGCAACCTGTTCGAATCGGCGGTGATGAAGACGTCGGTGATCTCCGACGAGTTTCGCAAGCGCTACCTGGACAACCCCGAGGATCCCGGCGCCTTCGAAGGCCGCGCCATCGTCTTCGAGGGCCCCGAGGACTATCACCATCGGATCAACGATCCGTCGCTCGAGATCGATGCCGACTGCATGCTGTTCATCCGGGGCGTCGGGCCGATCGGCTATCCCGGCGCGGCGGAGGTGGTCAACATGCTGCCGCCGGATGCGCTGGTGAAGCAAGGCATCACCATGCTTCCCTGCATCGGCGACGGTCGCCAGTCGGGCACCTCCGGCAGCCCGTCGATCCTCAACGCCTCGCCCGAGGCGGCGGTCGGCGGCGGCCTTGCCTTGCTGCAGACCGGCGACCGGGTGCGCATCGACCTCGGCCGCCGCAGTGCCGACATCCTCATCGACGCAGCCGAGCTCGAGAAGCGCCGGCAGGCCTGGAAGCCGCCGCAGCTGGAGCACCAGACCCCCTGGCAGGAGCTGCAGCGGATGACGGTCGGCCAGTTGCAGACCGGCGCCTGCCTGGACTTCGCGGTCAAGTACCAGCGCATCGCCCAGAGCAAGGGCCTGCCGCGCGACAACCACTGAGGGCCGCCATGCTGCACGAACTGCGCATCTATCACTGCCTGCCGGGCCGCCTGCCGGCCCTCAACAAGCGCTTCGAGAACGCCACGCTGGCGATCTGGAAAAAGCACGGCATCCGCCAGGCGGGATTCTGGACCGTGGTCGTCGGACCCAGCAACACCGCGCTCTACTACCTGCTGGAATGGGAGAGCCTGGCGGAGCGCGAGCAGCGCTGGGGCGCGTTCGAGGCGGATCCGGAGTGGCATCGGGCCAGGGCGGAGTCCGAGGCGGATGGCCCGATCATCGGGCACTTCGAGAACTACATCCTCAGGCCGACGGGCTACTCCGCGGTGAAGTAGGGCGCTGCCCCGAGGACGGCAAGCGCATTGCTTGCCGCGCCGACGCCCATCTTCACGTACGCCTCTCGCGAGACGCCACCGACGTGGGGGCTCAGGACGAACCCCGGATGCTGGCGAAAAGGATGGTCTGCGGCCATCGGCTCGATGGCGAAGCTGTCGAGACCCGCGCAGCGGACGCGGCCATCGCGCACCGCTTCGAGCAGGGCCGCCTCGTCGATCAACCCGCCGCGGGCCGTGTTGATGACGATCACGCCGGGTTTGCAGCGCGCCAGGGTCCGCGCCCCGACCAGGCCGCGATTGTCGTCGGTCAGCGGGCAGTGCAACGACAGCACGTCGGACTCGCGCCAGATCGTGTCGAGGTCGACGGCACGGATGAGGGCCGGCAAGGCCTTCGCGAAGGGGTCGAAGCCGAGGACCCGCATGCCCATGGCGCCGACCATCGTCGCGAAGCGCAGGCCGATGGCCCCGAGGCCGATCAGGCCGATGGTCTTGCCTTCGAGCTCGATGCTCTTGTGGGTCGCCTTGTCCCAATGGCCGGCATGCATTCTTGCGTCGAGTTGCGGGATGGACTTGGCACAGCCCAGCAGCAGGGCGAGCGCATGCTCGGCC
>JAEZQX010000150.1 GCA_023441105.1 Pseudomonadota bacterium
GTCATCGCCCGGCCGCTTGCTGATCGGATAGCCGAGCGACAGCTTCAGCGGCCCGATCGGCGACAGCCAGTTCAGGCCGAAACCGAACGAATAGCGCAGGTCGGTAAGGTCGATGGTGGTCTCGAAGACGTTGCCGCCGTCGAGGAAGAGGAAGGTCCGGATGGTGCGGTCGTTGCCCGTGCCCGGCAGCGGGAAGAGGAACTCCGCGCTGGCCGCGAAGAGCGCCGTGCCGCCGATCGGGAGGTTGTCGACCGGATCCTTCGGCCCGAGGCTGTTGGGGCTGAAGCCGCGGACCGAGTTGATGCCGCCGGCATAGAAGTTCTTGAACACCGGATAGGTCTTGTCCCCGAGGCTGCGGCCGTAGCCGACGTCGGCATTGAGCGCGAGGGTGTAGTCCTTGGTGACCGGGATGTACCACTGGTGCTTGTAGGTGGCCTTGGCGTACTCCAGGTCCTGGCCCGGGAAGGTCGCCTCGACGTTGAAGCGCTGCAGCCGGCCGCGGCTGGGGGTGAGCGCGCTGTCCCGCGAGTCCCGCACCCAGCCGATGACGCCGAGGAAGGCGCCGCTCGATTCGCCGTACTGGGCGATGTGGTCGACATAGCGCTGCGGCAGGACCGTGCCGCCGGGAAGGATGGTGTTCTCCTCGCCGACCACGCCGATGTTGATCCGATCGAGCTCGGTATAGGGGATGCCGAAGCGCAGGCCGACGCCGTTGGCGCGCAAGCGGTAGTCGCCCAGGCCCAGGTTCTGGGCATTGAAGGTGCGCGAGTAGACGTCGAACGACCGGCTCACCCCGCTCTGCGTGAAGTAGGGCTGGACGAACGACAGCGACGCGGTACGCTGGGTTTCGCCGGTGTTGACCTCGACCGCCATGGTGTTGCCGGTGCCGAGGAAGTTGGGCTCGTTGATCTGCGCGGAGATCAGGAACTTGTCGGTGCTCGAGAAGCCGACACCGAAGGTGAAGCTGCCGGTCTGCTGCTCGATGACGTTCACCAGCAGGTCGACCTGGTCGGGCGTGCCGGGCACCGGTTCGGTGTTGATGGTGACGTTCTGGAAGTAGCCGAGCCGCTCGATGCGGTCGCGCGACAGCTTGATGCGCTCGGAGTCGAACCAGGCGCCCTCGAACTGCCGGATCTCGCGGCGGATGACCTCGTCGCGCGTACGCTGGTTGCCGGAGATGATCACCCGCCGGACATAGGCGCGGCGACCGGGATCGACGTTGATGACGAACGATACCTGGCGGTTGTTGCGGTCGATCTCGGGCACCGGCGTGGCCGCCGCGAAGGCATAGCCGATCGCGCCGAGGGCATCGGTGATTGCCTTGGTGGTTTCGGTCAGCCGCTCGCCGGAGAAGGTGTCGCCGGGCTGCAGCTTGAAGAGCTTGCGGAACTGATCGTCACGCCCGAGCGTGTTGCCGCCGAGCTGGATGTCCTTGACCGTGAAACGCTCGCCTTCCTTGATGGTCAGGGTCACGTACACGCCCTCGCGATCGGGATCGATCGACACCTGGGTGGATTCGAGCGCGAACTCGAGATAGCCGCGGTTGAGGTAGAAGGAGCGTAGCGTCTCCAGGTCGCCGGCCAGCTTTTCGCGCGAGTACTGGTCGGTCTTGGTGTACCAGGAAAGCCAGGTCGGCGTGGTCAGCTTCAGCTGGTCGAGCAGTTGTGACTCGGTGAAGGCCTTGTTGCCGATGATGCGTATCTGGGCGATGCGGGCGTCGCCGCCCTCCTCGATGGCGAGTGCGATGCCGACCCGGTTGCGCTCGAGCGGCGTGACGGTGGAAGTGATCTTCACCGAATACTTGCTGCGCGACAGGTACTGGCGCTTGATCTCCTGTTCGGCGCGCTCGAGCAGCGAGCGGTCGAAGATGCGCGCCTCGGCCAGGCCCGTGTCGCGCAGCGCCTTCTTGAGCGCCTCTTCCTCGAATTCCTTCGAGCCGCTGATGTCGACGGAGGCGATCGCCGGCCGTTCCTCGACGGTCACGATCAGCACGTCGCCGTCGACGCTCAGCCGGACGTCCTTGAAGAAGCCGGTGGCGAAAAGCGCCTTGACTGCCTCGGCGGCGTTGGAGTCGGTGACCCGGTCGCCGACCCGTATGGGCAGGTAGCCGAAGACGCTGCCGGCCTCGGTTCGCTGCAGGCCCTCGACGCGAATGTCGCGGACGACGAATGGTTCAAAGGCAAATGCCTGGCCTGCCATGAAAAGAGCCGCCATGCTCAAGAGTCTGGCGGCTCCTCGCAGGAGCGTTCTTGTGGGCGAAGGCTTGATACGCGATGCCCCGGCGGCGCGGCGCCGGGGCGCGCGCCGCGATCAATGGATAAGAACGCCTGACTGGAACATTGTCAGCTGAGCAATCGACTGAGGTCGTTGAACAGCGCGACAATCATCAAGCCGGCGACCATGGCAAGTCCCACTTTCTGGGTCACCTGCATGAAGCGTTCCGACAGCGGTCGGCCCTTGATCGCTTCGAGCGCGTAATATACCAAATGCCCACCATCGAGAACCGGCACCGGTAACAAGTTCAGTACACCGAGGCTGACGCTGATCAGCGCCAGAAAGGCGACGTAGGCGAACCAGCCGATCTTCACCGACTGCCCCGCGAAATCGGCAATCGCCACCGGACCGGAAAGGTTCTTCCACGACAGGTCGCCGGTGGCCATCTTGCCCAGCATGCGCAGCGAGAAGATCGACATCTCCCAGGTCTTCTGCGCACCGTGCGCCAGGGCGTCGACCGGCCCCAGGTCCACCGTCACCATCTCGACACGCTGCTGCAGGGCGGCGCCGATCTTGCCAACCCGCGCGCCGGCGGCTTCGCCGGCAGCCGCCTCGGTCTCGCCGCGCGGCGTGACCTGGATCTGCAGCTCGGTGTCGCCGCGGCGGATGATGAACGGCAGCTGCTTGTCGGCGCTGGTACGGACGGTATCGATCAGGTCGCGGGCGCGACGGATGGGCTGGCCGGCAATGCTGACGATCTCGTCCCCCGGCTGCAGGCCGGCGGCCGCCGCCGCGCTGCCGCCGACGACGTTGCCGACCAGAACCGCCCCGGCCCGCAACTCCAGGCCGAGGGTGCGGGCGAAGTCACGTTCGAGCTCGCCCTCCGGCAGCGAGGCGGTCGCGATGGCCACGTTGCGCTCGCCGGCGGCGCCGCTGACGCGCAGCTGGATCGGCCGCTTCTCGACGATCCCGTCGATCATCCGCAGCCGCAGGTCGTTGAAGGTCGCCACCGGCTCGCCGTCGATGGCCAGCACCCGGTCGCCGTCGCTGATGCCGGCCGCGTGGGCGACGCTGCCGGCCGGCGGATTGCCGAGCACCGGCGCCGGCTCCTCCAGCCCCGACATCGCCAGCACCCCATAAAGGACGATGGCCAGCAGGAAGTTGGCTGCCGGCCCGGCGACCACGATGGCGCTTCGCCGGGCGAGCGACTGGCGGTTGAAGGCGCGGTGGGCTTCCTTGGGGTCGACGCTGCCGTCTTCGCGCTCGTCGAGCATCTTGACATAGCCGCCGAGCGGAATCGGCGACAGGCTCCATTCCGTGCGGTCCGGCCCGACCCGCCAGGTCAGCAGGGGCTTGCCGAAGCCGATGGAGAAGCGCAGGACCTTGACGCCGCACCAGCGCGCCACGCTGTAGTGGCCGAGCTCGTGGATGAACACGAGCACCGCCAGCGCGAACAGGAAGGACAGCAGCGTAGTCATGGATGACACCTTTCAAGCTGTTGCATGGCCAGCCGCCGCGACCGGCGGTCGAGATCCACGGCTTCTTCCAGCGAACCCGGCGCCTGGTGCTGCGGCATCGCCTCCAGCACCGCCTGGTTGATCCGGGCAATATCGCTGAAGCGTATCCTGCCGGCGAGGAACTGCGCCACACCCACCTCGTTGGCCGCATTGAGCACACATGGGGCACCGTCGCCGGCATGCAAGGCCTCGCGGGCAATCCGCAGGCACGGAAAGCGTGCCTCGTCCGGCGCCTCGAAGTCCAGCCGGCCGACGGCCGCCAGGTCCAGCAGCGAGGCGCCGCTGGCGATACGCTCAGGATAGCCCAGTGCGTGGGCGATGGGTACCCGCATATCCGGATTACCCAGCTGGGCGAGCACCGAGCCGTCGACGTACTCGACCAGCGAGTGCACGATGCTCTGCGGGTGGATCAGCACGTCCAGCCGGGCGGCGGGCATGTCGAACAGGTAGTACGCCTCGATCAGTTCCAGCCCCTTGTTCATCATCGTTGCCGAATCGACCGAGATCTTGCGACCCATGCTCCACTTGGGATGGGCGCACGCCTGGTCGGGGGTCACCGCATCCAGCGCCGCCACCGGCGTGGTGCGGAACGGCCCGCCGGAGGCGGTCAGGATCAGCCGACGGACCGCCTGGCCGCGGGGCTGGCCGCCCTCTTGGCGCGGCGCCGGCAGGCACTGGAACAAGGCATTGTGTTCGCTGTCGATCGGCAGCAAAGCCACTTGCGACTGGCGGCAGGTCTGGATGAACAGCCGGCCGGCCATGACGATGGCTTCCTTGTTCGCCAGCATGACCGCCCGGCTGTGCCGGGCCGCGGCCAGCGTCGGGGCCAGGCCGGCCGCCCCGACGATCGCCGCCATGACGCAGTCGATGCCGGGCGTGGCCGCCACCGCCACGACCTCGTCCGCTCCGACCGCCAGGCGGGTCGCCAGCCCCGCGGCGCGCAGGCTGGTTTCGATGCCGCCGGCCACCGCCGGGTCCGCGACCGCGATCACTTCCGGCCGATGGCGCTGCGCCAGCTGCAGCAGCTTGTCGACGTTGCGGTTCGCGGTCAGCGCATGGACCCGATAGCGGTCCGCGTTGCGCGCGACCACGTCGAGCGTGCTGTCGCCGATGGAGCCGGTGGCGCCAAGGATCGTGATGGTCTTCATCGGGCGCCGTGCTCCAGCGGGGGGCAGTGGTCGCGGGCGCCCGGTCGCTGGCGCGCCGCGTCGGTCATGCGAGAAGCCTCCAGAGCAGGAGGCATGCCGGCATGGTCGGGATCAGCGCATCGATCCGGTCGAGCACGCCCCCATGGCCGGGCAGCAGCCTGCCGCTGTCCTTGACGCCCCGGCTGCGCTTGAGCAGCGATTCGAACAGGTCGCCGACGATCGACAGCGCCACGATCAGGGTGAGTCCGAGCACCGTCAGCGCCGGTCCGGCCCGCTCGGCGAGGATGCTGCTGAGCACCGGAGCCTGCGGGTACAGCCACCAGGCGAGCGCCGCCACGACCAGCACCGTGGCCAGGCCGCCGAAGGCGCCTTCCCACGACTTCCCGGGGCTGACCCGCACGGCGAGCTTGCGCTTGCCGAAGGCGCGGCCGAAGAAGTAGGCGCCGATGTCGGCGCACCAGATGATCGCCATGGCCGAGAACACCAGGATGGGATGGATTAGCCGCAACTCGTAGATCGCCGCCCAGACGCACAGCATCGAGAACACCGCGAACGCGATCGCCAGCAGCGGCCGTGCATTGCCGATCCGCGCGGCCAGCACCGCCGGCAGCGCCATGCCGACCCAGAGCAGCAGGTTCAGTACCAGGAGCGCCGCCAGCCAGGGCCCGGGCTGGCCTTCGCTGCCGCGCCAGGCCAGGTACGTCAGTCCCGCGAGGACGATCAACCCGACGACCCGCACCGCTTCGCGCCGCGGTTGCGGCTGGACGGCAACCAGCATGCCCCATTCCCATCCGGCCGCCGCCATCACGGCCAGGGACAGCACCCCCCACACCCAAGGCTGGGCGAAGAACAGCGCCCACAGGATGACGACCAGCAGGATGACGGCAGTGATGACGCGCTGGCGCAGCATGGCTCGCGGGCTAGCAGCGAAGCGAAGCGGCGACCAGCCCGCGGCAGGTGCGGCCGTTCATGGGACGGCCGCGCTCAGCCGGCTGCTGCTGCAAGCTGTCCGCCGGTCCGGCCGAAGCGGCGCTCGCGCTGCCGGTACCAGGTGATGGCTTCGTCGAGGGCCTCGGCGTTGAAATCCGGCCAGTAGCACTCGCAGAAGAAGAGTTCGGTATAGGCCAGCTGCCACAACAGGAAGTTGCTGATGCGCTGCTCGCCGCCGGTGCGGATGAACAGGTCGGGTTCCGGGGCGAACGACAACGACAGGTACTGGGCAAGCTCGGATTCCGTGACCGGCGCAGCCACGTCGGCGCCGGCCGCCGCCCGCGCCCGGATCAGCGCGCTGGTGGCCTGCAGGATATCCCAGCGGCCGCCATAGTTGGCCGCCACGGTCAGTGTCATGCGGCGGTTGCCGGCGGTGTTGCGCTCGGCATCCTCGATCAGGCGCTGCAGGCGCGGCTCGAAGCGGGTCACGTCGCCGACCACCCGCAGCCGGATGCCGTTGCGGTGCAACTGGTCGACCTCTCGTTGCAGGGCGGAAATGAACAGCCGCATCAGCAGCGACACCTCGTCGGCCGGGCGGCGCCAGTTCTCCGAACTGAAGGCGAACAGGGTCAGGTACTCGACGCCGAGGCGGGCGCAGCTTTCCACCGTCGACCGGACCGCCTCGACCCCCTTGCGATGGCCGGCTGCCCGCGGCAGATGGCGATCCGTGGCCCAGCGGCCGTTGCCGTCGAGGATGATGGCGATGTGGCGCGGTACCGGGCTGCCGCCGGGAATCGTCTGGGTGGAGCTGATGAAGGTCATCGTCCGGCCAGCCTGCCGCTCATGGTCGAGCCAACCCTGCTCAAACCGTCATCACCTCCTGTTCCTTGGCGACCAGCAGCTTGTCGATCTCCGCGACATAGCGGTCGGTCATCTTCTGGATGTCGTCCTGGGCGCGCCGCTCGTCATCCTCGGAGATTTCCTTGGCCTTGAACAGTTCCTTCAACTCGGCGTTGGCGTCCCGCCGCAGGCCACGGATGGCGATCTTGGCGTTCTCGCCTTCGTGCTTGACGACCTTGACCATCTCGCGGCGGCGTTCCTCCGACAACGGCGGCATCGGCACGCGGATCACCGTGCCCTGAGATTGCGGATTGAGCCCCAGGTCCGAATCGCGGATTGCCTTGTCGACCACGGTGGCCATGTTCTTCTCCCAGACGGTCACGCTGAGCGTGCGGGCATCCACCAGGGTCACGTTGGCGACCTGGTTGAGCGGGGTGGAGTTGCCGTAGTAGTCGACGTGGATGTGGTCCAGCAGCCCGACGTGGGCGCGCCCGGTGCGGATCTTCGACAGGCTGGACTTGCAGGCCTCCAACGCCTTCTGCATCTTCCTGTCGGTCGACGGCTTGATTTCACTGATGGACATTCGTTCCTCCGGATGGCTTCGACCTGCGGCGAGCGGGCCTCAGACGTGCACCAGCGTCCCTTCGTCATCGCCGCAGATGACGCGCACGAGGGCGCCGGGCTTGAATATCGAGAATACCTTGACCGGCAATTTCTGGTCGCGGCACAGGGCGAAGGCGGCGGCATCCATCACCTTCAGGTTGCGGCTGATGGCATCGTCGAACGATATCTCGCGATAGCGGGTGGCCGACTTGTCCTTGACCGGGTCGGCGCTGTAGACGCCGTCCACCTTGGTCGCCTTGAGGATCATCTCGGCGTCGATCTCCGCGCCACGCAGCGCGGCGGCGGTATCGGTGGTGAAGAACGGGTTGCCGGTGCCGCCGGCGAAGATCACCACCTTGCCCTCCTCCAGGTAGCGCAGCGCCTTGGGCCGGATGTAGGGCTCGACGATCTGCTCGATGTTGAGCGCCGACTGCACCCGGGCGGCGGCGCCGAGCTGGCGCAGCGCGTCCTGCAGGGCCAGCGCGTTCATCACGGTGGCGAGCATGCCCATGTAGTCGGCGGTGGCACGGTCCATGCCGGCGGCGCCGGTGGACACGCCGCGGAAGATGTTGCCGCCGCCGATCACGATGGCCAGCTCGACGCCGAGGCGCGTCACTTCCACGATCTGCGTGCACATCTGCTCGATCGTGTGGCGGTTGATGCCATAGCTGTCCTCGCCCATCAGGGCTTCACCGGACAGCTTGAGGAGGACGCGCCGGTAGGCGGGGTTGAGGCCGGCGGCGGCGGACGCGGAGGCGCCTCCTGCTGCGGCGGCCGCACCGGCCGTGGCGGAGCCGGCGGATCCCGCGGCGGAGGAGCCGGCAGTCGCGGGCGTGACGTTGCTCATGGGTGGGCCGTCCCGGCGATCAGCGGGCGGCCGAGACCTGCGCAGCCACTTCGGCCGCGAAATCGCTCTGCTTCTTCTCGATGCCTTCGCCCACCACGTACAGGTGGAAGACGTTGACCTTGGCCTGGCGCGACTTGAGCAGCTGCTCCACCGTCTGCTTCTCGTCCTTCACGAACGGCTGGCCGAGCAGCGTGACCTCCTTGAGGTACTTCTGCACCGAGCCCTCCACCATCTTGGCGACGATGTCGGCCGGCTTGCCGGACTCGGCGGCCTTCTGCTCGGCGATGGAGCGCTCCTTGGCGATCAGCTCCTCGGAGACCTGGTCGCGGCTCAGCGCCACCGGCTTGTGGGCGGCGATGTGCATGGCGAGGTCCTTGGCCAGTGCCTCGTCGCCGCCGGAGAGGTCAACCAGCACCCCGATGCGGGCGCCGCCGTGCAGGTAGCTGGCGACCTTGCCCGCGGCCTGGACGCGGTTGAAGCGGCGGATCGACAGGTTCTCGCCGATCTTGCCGATCAGGTTGGTGCGGACCTGCTCCACCGGCGCGCCGTCGAGCGTCAGGGCCGACAGCGCCGCGACGTCGGCAGGATTCTGCTCGACGACCAGGCGGGCCAGCGACGCTGCGAAGGCGAGGAAGTCGTCGTTCTTGGCGACGAAATCGGTCTCGCAGTTGACTTCGATCATCGCCGCGCAGGTTGCATCGGGGGTGACGTGGATGCCGACCACGCCTTCGGCGGTAACCCGGGAGGCGGCCTTGCTGGCCTTGTTGCCGAGCTTCACCCGCAGGATCTCCTCGGCGCGCTGCAGGTCGCCGCCGGCCTCGGTCAGGGCCTTCTTGCACTCCATCATCGGCGCGTCGGTCTTCTCGCGCAGTTCCTTGACCATGCTCGCGGTGATTTCCGCCATGCTTGCAAATCCTCTCAAATGTCTGGTGGACCCCCGGCGCCGGCAGCGGCCGGGGATACGTGAAAGCCCCACGCCCGACCGGCAGGCGGGTCGCGGGGCTCGTCAATCCTTCGGGGCGGCAGCTCCGCCACCCCCTCCGCGGTCAAGCCGGGATCAAGCCTCTTCGGACTCGACCTCGACGAACTCGTCTTCCTCGGCGCCCTTGACCACGTCCTGCAGGGCCGCCTGGCGACCCTCGAGGATGGCGTCGGCGATGCCGCGGGCGTACAGGCGCACCGCCCGGCCCGAGTCGTCGTTGCCGGGGATCACATAGTCGATGCCTTCCGGCGAATGGTTGGTATCCACCACCGCGACGATCGGCACGCCGAGCTTCTTCGCTTCAGTCACGGCGATCTTGTGATAGCCGACATCGATGATGAACAAGGCGTCCGGCAGGCCGGCCAGCTCCTTGATGCCGCCCAGGCTGCGGGTGAGCTTCTCGCGCTCGCGGGCGAACATCAGGCCTTCCTTCTTGGTCATGCGCTCGAGCGCGCCTTCGTCGGCCGCCTGCTCCATGTCCTTCAGGCGCTTGATGGAGCCCTTGACGGTTTTGAAGTTGGTCATCATGCCGCCGAGCCAGCGCTCGTCGACATAAGGCATGCTGCAGCGGGCAGCTTCCTCGGCCACGATCTCGCGCGACTGGCGCTTGGTGCCGACGAACAGGATGGTGCCCCGGTTGGCGGCCAGCTGGCGCACATAGCGAGTGGCAGCCTGGTACTGGACCAGGGTCTTCTCGAGGTTGATGATGTGGATCTTGTTGCGGTGGCCGAAGATGAACGGGGCCATCTTGGGATTCCAGAACCGCGTCTGGTGGCCGAAATGGACGCCGGCTTCCAGCATCTGGCGAATGGTGACGGTCATGCAATGCTCCAGTTCAGGGTTGGTCAGATACCTGGGGCAGTCGGTGGATCTACCCGCATTGGCGGGCACCCTATCCACGGCGACAGGCGGTCCGGCGATCCGCTCGAAGCCGACTTCGGCAGCAGCAGGGAAATCGGACCAGCCCAGGAGCCCAGGCGGCTTTGAGCGCCAGGCCGGACAGCGGAACACCCGGGGGGACCAGCAACGGTCTCCGGCGGGCAAGCAGCAGCGGCGGCAGGCGCAGCCCCGGGCATCTACCCGGGACTAACCTATAATAGTAACAAGATTTCGGTCGCCCAAGGGTACCGGGACGCACCTGACCAGACGAAGCCATAGCATGACTGCCACGCCAAAGACCCCGGAAGAGATCCAAGCCATGCGCGTTGCCGGCCGCCTGGCGTCGCAGGTGCTCGATTTCATCACGCCGCACGTCAAGGCCGGCGTGACGACCGGTGAGCTCGATGCCCTGTGCCACGACTTCATCGTCAACCAGAACCAGGCGATCCCGGCGCCGCTCAACTATGCGCCTCCGGGCTACAAGCCGTTCCCGAAGTCGATCTGCACCTCGCTGAACCACCAGGTGTGCCACGGCATTCCCGGCGATCGGGTGCTGAAGAACGGCGACGTGATGAACATCGACGTCACCGTCATCAAGGACGGCTGGCACGGCGACAGCAGCCGGATGTACGTCGTCGGTCAGCCGTCGGTGGCCGCCCGCCGGTTGTGCGACGTCGCCTACGAATGCATGTGGCTCGGCATCGAGCAGGTCAAGCCGGGCGCGACCCTCGGCGACATCGGCCAGGTGATCCAGCGTCATGCCGAAGCAGCCGGCTTTTCGGTGGTGCGGGAATTCTGCGGCCACGGCATCGGCCGGCGCTTCCACGAGGAGCCGCAGGTCCTGCACTACGGCCGGGCCGGCACCGGCGAGCGGCTGGTCGAAGGCATGACGTTCACCATCGAGCCGATGATCAACGCCGGCCGGCGCGAGGTTCGCGAGCTGGCCGACGGCTGGACCATCGTCACCAAGGACCATTCCCTGTCGGCGCAATGGGAGCATACGGTGGTGGTGACCGCCGATGGCTACGAGGTCCTCACCGTGTCGGAAGGAACGCCCGCCCGGCCGGCGATCATCGCGGCGGCGGCCTGATCCCGTGTGCCGGGGCAGCGAACCGGCAGATCCGTCCGACGCGCTCCAGCTCAAGGCCGAGCTGCGGCAGCTGCGTGACGGGCTCATCGACCGCTTCCGCAAGGATCAGCAGGTCGGCGCACTCCTCAAGGGCCTTTCCCGAGGCACCGACGCCGTGCTGTTGCGGCTCTGGGCCGCCGGCGGCTTCCCGGCGGACTGGGCGCTGCTGGCCGTGGGCGGCTATGGCCGCGGCGAACTGCAGCCGCATTCGGACGTCGACCTGCTGCTGTTGACGGCGCGGGCGCCCGGACCGCAGGAAATCGGGCTGATCGAGCGGTTCATCGGCGCCTGCTGGGATATCGGCCTGGAGATCGGGCACAGCGTGCGTACCCCGGCGCAATGCGTCGAGGAGGCGCAGGCGGATGTCACGGTGATGACCAGCCTGCTGGAGCGGCGCCGCATCGCCGGCAGCCGCCAGCTGGCGGGCGAGCTCGATCGGGTGATGCAGGGTTTGCTGGTGCCGGCCACCTTCCTGCGCGACAAGCTGCTGGAGATGCGCCAGCGGCACCAGAAATACGAGGACACGCCCTACAGCCTCGAGCCGAACTGCAAGGAAAGTCCCGGCGCCCTGCGCGACCTGCAGGTGATCGCCTGGGTGACCCGCGCCGCCGGCCTCGGGCTGGGCTGGAACGCACTGGTCCATGCCGGGGTGATCGAGCCGCTCGAGGCGCGCCAGCTGCAGCGCCACGAGCGGCTGCTCAAGCAGATCCGTGCCTGGCTGCACATCCTGTCCAACCGTCGCGAGGACCGGCTGGTGTTCGACCTGCAGCCGGCGGTGGCGCGGGAGATGGGGCTGAAGGCCGACAATTCGCGGGCGCTGTCCGAAAGCCTGATGCAGCGCTACTACCTGGCGGCCAAGGCGATCACGCAGCTGTCGACCATCCTGCTGCAGTCGCTCGAGCAGCGGCTGCTCGGCCGGCCGCCGGCGGAGGCGGTGGCGCTCGACGGCGACTTCGACCGCATCGACGACTTGCTCGACCTGCGCGATCCCGGCGGCTTCGAACGCAACCCGCAGCTGCTGCTGCGCACGTTCCTGATGATGCAAAGCCATCCGGAGCTCTCCGGCATCACGGTGCGCACCTTGCGGGCGCTGTGGCATGCGCGCTTCCGCATCGACGCGCGCTTTCGCAACGACCCGGTCAACCGCACGGCCTTCCTGTCGCTGCTGCAGGCGCCGCGCGGGGTGACCCACGAGCTCAGGCGGATGAACAAGTGGTCGGTGCTCGGCCGCTACCTGCCGTCGTTCCGCAGCATCGTGGGTCGCATGCAGCACGACCTGTTCCATGTCTACACGGTCGACCAGCACATCCTGATGGTGGTGCGCAACCTGCGCCGCTTCATGCAGGCCGAGCATGCGCACGAATACCCGCTGTGCAGCCAGCTGATCGCCAACTTCGACAAGCCGTGGCTGCTGGTGGTGGCGGCGCTGTTCCACGACATCGCCAAGGGACGCGGCGGCGACCATTCGGTGCTCGGCGAGCGCGATGCCGACCGCTTCTGCCGCCAGCACGGCATCCTCGGCGACGACCGCGCGCTGGTGCGGTTCCTGGTGCGGCATCACCTGAGCATGTCGACCACCGGGCAGAACAAGGACCTCACCGATCCGGACGTGATCCGCGAGTTCGCCGACCTGGTCGGCAGCGAACGCCGCCTGATCGCGCTCTACCTGCTCACGGTGGCGGACATCCGCGGCACCAGCTCCAAGGTGTGGAACGCATGGAAGGGCAAGCTGCTGGAGGATCTGTACCGCGCGACCCTCGCCTGTCTGTCGGGCAACAACCTCAGGCCGGACGCCCGGATGGATACGCGACGCAGCGAGGCGACGCGGCTGCTGCTGCTCTACGGCATCCATCCCGAGCGCTACCAGGCGTTCTGGGAGGGCCTCGACATCGGCTACTTCCTGCGCCACGAGCCGCACGACATCGCCTGGCATACGCGGGTGCTGCACCGGACGCTGGCGCCGACCGAAGCGATCGTGAAGACCCGCCTGAGCCCCATCGGCGAGGGCTTCGAGGTGCTGGTCTATACCGTCGACCAACCCGGCCTGTTCGCCCGCATCTGCAGCTACTTCGATCGCAAGAACCTGTCGATCCTCGAGGCACGGGTGCATACCACCCGCACCGGCTATGCGCTCGACAGCTTCATGGTGGTGGATCCCGACCTGCACCTGCCCTACCGCGACATGCTCGCGCTGGTCGAGGTGGAGCTGGCGGAACGGCTGCGGCAGCCGTTCGCGGTGGCCGAGCTCAAGCCGGCCGCCCCCGCAAGGCTGTCGCGCCGCTCGCGCGCCTTCCCGCTGCCGCCCAAGGTGGACTTGCGCTCGGACGATTCCGGCCGCCGCTACCACCTGTCGGTGACATCCACCGACCGCACCGGCCTGCTCTACGACATCGCGCGGGTCCTGGCGCAGAACGGGGTCGAGATGTACGGCGCCCGCGTGGCGACGCTGGGCGAGCGTGCCGAGGACATCTTCACCGTCGCCGGCGACAAGCTGGCCGGAGAGAAGGAGCGGTTGCGCTTCGAGCGCGAGCTGCTGGCGGTGCTGTAGGAGCCTGGGCTCCCTAGGCTGCCGGTTTCTTCAGTCCGGCAGCCTGACCAGCTCGCCGAGGATTGCCAGCACCCGGTCCATCGCTTCCTCGAGCACCGGGCCGATGGTGTGCAGCGGGATGGCATCGGCGGCATCGCGCTTGCCGGCGGCGCTGTTGGCGACCACCGCCAGCGCCGCGTACGGCAGCTCCGTCTCGCGCGCCAGCACGGCTTCCGGCATGCCGGTCATGCCGACCATGTCGCAGCCGTCGCGTTCCAGCCGACGGATCTCGGCCGCGGTCTCGAGGCGCGGACCGCCGGTGCAGGCGTAGCAGCCGCCATCGACGATCGGCGTGCCGAGGCCGCGGGCGGCTGCGAGCAGCCGCCGGCGCAGCGCGCCATCGTACGGGTTGGTGAAATCGATGTGCACCACCGGCTGGTCGGGGCCGCTGTAGTAGGTACCGGCGCGGCCGCTGGTGTAGTCGATCAGCTGGTCCGGCACCGCCAGCACGCCGGGCCGCAGGTCGTCGCGGATGCCGCCGACGGTGGCCACCGACACCACCGCATGCGCGCCAGCCTGCTTGAGGGCTGCGATATTGGCACGGTAGTTGATGTCCTGCGGCGCGATCGTGTGCCCGTAGCCGTGGCGCGCCATGAAGACCACCGGCACCCCGTTGAGGTCGCCGAAGCTCAATGCGCTGGACGGCTGGCCCCAGGCGGTGCGCGCGATCTCGCGGCGCACGTTCTGCAGGCCCACCAGCTTGGCGAGCCCGCTGCCGCCGATGATGCCGATCATGCGCCTCAGCCGCGCTCGATCGTCTTCAGGAACTCCCGGAATTCCGGCCCGACCTCCGCGTGTTGCAGGCCGAGCTCGACCGTCGCCTGCAGATAGCCGATCTTGGAGCCGCAGTCGTAGCGTCGGCCCTCGAAGTTGTAGGCCAGCACCGGCTGTTCGTTGACCAGCTTGGCCAGCGCGTCGGTCAGCTGGATCTCGCCGCCGGCGCCCGGCTTGATGTTGGCGAGGTGGTCGAAGATCATGGGCGACAGCAGGTACCGGCCAACCACCGCCAGCGTGGATGGCGCGTTCTCCGGCTTCGGCTTCTCGACGATGCCGGTGATGCGGCTGGTGCGCTCGGACCAGGGCGTGCTCGAGACGATGCCGTACGACGGGGTCTCCTCGCGGCGCACTTCCTGGACCGCGAGTACGCTGGCATGCTGGCGCGCATGCAGGTCCACCATCTGCTTGAGCACCGGCACGCCGTCGGCACCCGGTTGCATCAGGTCGTCCGCCAGCAGGATGGCGAACGGCTCGTTGCCGACCACCTGGCGGGCGCACAGGACCGCGTGGCCGAGGCCCAACGGCTCGGCCTGGCGGATGTAGACGCAGTTGATGCCGCTGGGCACCGCGTCCTTGACTGCCTCGAGCAGCGCCTTCTTGCCGCGCGCCTGCAACTCGCTCTCGAGCTCGTAGGCCTTGTCGAAATGGTCCTCGATGCTGCGCTTGCCACGGCCGGTGATGAAGATCATCTCGGTGATGCCGGCGGCGGCCGCCTCTTCGACCGCATACTGGATCAGCGGCCGGTCGACGACCGGCAGCATTTCCTTGGGCATTGCCTTGGTGGCGGGGAGGAAGCGGGTGCCGAGTCCGGCAACCGGGAATACAGCCTTACGTACGGTCTGAGCCATTGTTTTCGATCATCCTGAAGAAACTGTCCTCGTCCAACACCCGGACTCCGAGTGCACGTGCTTTCTCCAGTTTCGATCCGGCCGCCTCGCCCGCAAGGACGAAATCGGTCCGTTTCGAAACCGAGCCAGAAGCATGCCCGCCGTGCCGGCGGATCAGTTCCTGGGCCTCCTCTCGGGAAATTTTCTTGAGCGTACCGGTGATGACGATCGTCTGGCCAGCAAGGACCGGACCGGCGGCGGCAACCGTTGCGTCCTCATCGGCAGGCGAACCAGCGGTAGCCGGCGCGGTATCGGCGGCGCCGCCCGCGCCCGTCGCGCCCGTCACGCCCGCCTGCGCCGTCGGCTCGACCCCCTGCTCGCGCAGGCCGGCGATGGCCTGGCGATTGTGCTCCTCGGCCAGGAAGTTCGAGATGCTGGCGACGATTTCCGGGCCCACCCCTTCGAGCGGCACCGGCTGCAGGGCCTCGCCGCGCGCCCGGCGCCGGGTGTTCTCCTTCATGACCGCCGCCTTCTGCGAGAGCAGCGCCTCCCAGTCCGCCTGCAGCACGGCGTCGAGCGAGCCGAACTGCGCGGCGAGCACCCGCGCCACCTCCTCACCGACGTGCCGGATGCCGAGCGCGAACAGGAAGCGTGCCAGCGTCGGCGTGCGCGAGCGGTCGATGGCGGCCAGCAGGTTGCGGGCCGATTTCTCGCCGAAACGCTCCAGGTCCACCAGCACCGGCAGCGTCAGGCGGTAGATATCGGCCGGGCTCTTGACGATGCCGCCGGTCACCAGCTGGTCGACCAGCTTCTCGCCCAGGCCGTCGATGTCCAGCGCCCGCCGTTGCGCGAAGTGCAGCAACGCCTGCTTGCGCTGTGCCGCGCAGAACAGCCCGCCCACGCAGCGCCAGGCGGCTTCTCCGGGAAGCCGCTCGACGCGCGAGCCGCACACCGGGCAGGCATCGGGCATGCGGAACTCCCGCGCGTCCGCCGGCCGCAGCTCGGGCACCGGGGCGACCACTTCGGGAATCACGTCGCCGGCGCGGCGCACGATGACCGTGTCGCCGATCTTCAGCCCCTTGCGGGCGATCTCGTCCTCGTTGTGCAGGGTCGCATTGCTGACGGTGACGCCGCCGACGAACACCGGCTTGAGCCGCGCCACCGGCGTCAGCGAGCCGGTGCGGCCCACCTGGATCTCGATGCCGACCAGCTCGGTGCGCGCCTCTTCGGCGGCATATTTGTGGGCGATCGCGAAGCGCGGCGCGCGCGCGACGAAGCCGATCGCGGCATGCGACGGCCGGTGATCGACGGTGTACACCACGCCGTCGATGTCGTAGGGAAGCTCGGCACGGCGCCGGCCGATGTCGCGGTAGTAGTCGAGCAACGCCTCCACGCCGCCGACGCGCCGGCGCTGCGGCGCCGCCGGGATGCCGCGCGCGGCGATCCAGTCGAGCAGGTCGAGCTGCGAGTCCGGCAGCAGCGACGCAGGCGTCGCCTCGCCGATGCCGTAGCCGAAGAAGCGCAGGGAGCGCGACGCGGTGATGCGCGAATCGAGCAGCCGAAGGCTGCCGGCAGCCGCATTGCGCGGGTTGACGAAGACCTTCTCGCCGCGCGCGGCCTGGGCGGCATTGAGTCGCTCGAAGTCCTTGCGGTACATCAGCGCCTCGCCGCGGACTTCCAGCACGTCCGGATACGGCGGCCGCAGCACCGCCGGGATGCCCTTGACCGTGCGCAGGTTCAGGGTGATGTCCTCGCCGACGCTGCCGTCGCCGCGGGTGGCGCCGAGCACCAGCCGGCCGCCCTCGTAGCGCAGGGTCGCGGCGAGGCCGTCGAACTTGGGCGCCACCAGGTAGTCCACCACGGCCGGCGCGCCCGGCATCGCTTCGCGGATGCGGCGGTCGAAGGCGCGGATCTCGTCGTCGGAGAAGGCATTGCCGAGCGACAGCATCGGCACCCTGTGCGCCACCGTGCGGAACGCTTCTTGGGGCGGCGCGCCGACTCGCGCCGTCGGCGAGTCGTCGCTGCGCAGTTCGGGATAGGCAGCCTCGAGCGCCTCGAGCTCGCGCATCAGCCCGTCGAAGACGGCATCCTCGACGAGCGGATCGTCCATCACGTAGTAGGCGTAGTTGTGGCGATCGATCTCCTCGCGCAACTGCGTCACCCGGGCGACGGTTTCCGGCGAGGCCGTCTGCACGCGGTCGGTCCTCAGTTGAAGACCCGCAGCGTCGCCGGCGAACCGGCCCGCAGGCCGGCGTTTTCGAGCTCCTGGTAGCGCTTGCGGATCTGCAGCCCGACGTTGTCGATCATGCCCACCGACATGCCGCGGCCGGCGCTGTCCACTACCCGGCCGCCCACCAGCTGCGCGCAGCTGCTGGCGCAGGCGACCATGCTGCGCCAGGGATCGTGCTCGTGGCCGGTGCGCGGAACGTCGAGCACGAAGGCAAGCATGTCCTCGGTGGCGCCGGCCATCAGCACGAAGAGGATTTCACCGCCTTCGGCCACGGCGGCATAGCGGCCGCCGCCGCGATCGAAGAGCTCGAGCTTGCGTGCCACCGCCGCCAGCTTCTGCGGCGTCACCGGCGCCGACGCTTCGACGCCGAGGTCGACCTGGGTATCGAGCCGGGCTGCCAGCGCGTCGAGCTCGCGGGCCTGGCGCAGGACCTGGTTGAGATCCGGCGGCACGAAGCGCGCGCCGACCTGACCGGCCAGCGACTCCATCGCCGCCGCGAAGTCCGACAGCTCGACGGCATTGAGCGGCCCCTGCCGGTTCGCCAGCAGCACCGAGCAGCGCAGGCAGCCGACCATGACACCCGAATGCAGCGGCACCCAGCGGCCCTGGCCGCCGTCGATCTCGATGCGGATGGCCTTGGAGCCGACATGGCGCAGCGGCGAGGTCAGCGCGATCAGCCGCTCGGCGTTCACCGGCGTGCGCGGGATGAGCGTCACCACGTAGTCGACATCCGCGGGGACATAAACCGGCGGTTGTTCGCCGTCCGCTGCCGCTGCGGCAGCATCGCCGTCGGCGACCGGGCCGCCGGCGTTGCGGGTGTTGTCGGCGCGTGGGGCGCCGCGCGGGTCTCCGGGCCTGGCTGCCGCCGCAGCGCGTGCCGGAGCGCCGGACAAGGCCTCGGCGACGGCCGCATCGACCGCAACTGGCGCGGCCACGCCCCGGCCGGTGTCGACCGAGCCGGGCCTGAACGGCCGCGTGTTTTCGAAGCCGGCCGAGCCCGAACGGCCGTCGGGCGTTCGCGCGACATCGAGCCGTGCCGGATCGAGCCGGGGCTGTGCCCGTTCCGAGGGCAGCGGCTCCGGCGGCACCGGAGCGAGCCGGGGCGCCTCGAACTCGGGCGGGCCGAGATCCTCGTCCGGATCCGGCAGCAGCTCCTCGTCCTCGCGCTCGACCCGGTCGCGGGCGGCCTCGTATTCGCGCTCCTCGCGCTCGGCATAGGCATCCACGTCATCGCGGGTGATCACCCGATCGCCGACCTCGGCGGCGACGAGCGCGAGA
>JAEZQX010000152.1 GCA_023441105.1 Pseudomonadota bacterium
TTCACCGACCTGGTGCCGCCGGCCGGCATCAAGCTCACGCCCCGGCACTATGCCTACCTGAAGATCTCCGAAGGCTGCAACCACCGCTGCAGCTTCTGCATCATCCCGTCGATGCGCGGCGACCTCGACAGCCGGCCGATCGGCGAGGTGGTGCGCGAGGCGGAGAACCTGCTCAAGGGCGGGGTGAAGGAGCTGCTGGTCATCTCGCAGGACACCAGCGCCTACGGCGTGGACCTCAGGTACCGCACCGACTTCGTGGCCGGGCGGCCGGTGAAGACGCGGATGAAGGAGCTCTGCACCGAGCTCGGCGCGCTCGCGCGCAGTCACGGCGCCTGGGTTCGCCTGCACTACGTCTATCCCTATCCGTCGGTCGACGAGATCCTGCCGCTGATGGCCGACGGCGGCATCCTGCCCTACCTCGACGTGCCTTTCCAGCATGCGCATCCGGCGGTGCTGAAGGCGATGAAGCGACCCGCTTCCGGGGAGCGCAACATCGAGCGCATCGCCGGCTGGCGTGCCGCCTGCCCCGAGCTCACCATCCGCAGCACCTTCATCGCCGGCTTTCCCGGCGAGACGGAAGAGCAGTTCCAGTACCTGCTGGACTTCCTTGCCGAGGCGCAGCTCGACCGGGTCGGCTGCTTCGCCTATTCGCCGGTGGAAGGGGCCACGGCCAACCAGCTGCCCGATCCGGTGCCCGAGGAAGTCCGCGAGGAGCGTCGCGAGCGCCTGATGGCGCTGCAGGCCGACATCAGCGCCCGGCGCCTGCAGCGCCGAGTCGGCAGCACCATCCAGGTCCTGGTCGACAACGAGGCGCGTACGCCGGAGGGCCGCAAGTGCTTCCTCGCCCGCTCGGCGGCCGATGCGCCGGAAATCGACGGGCTGGTGGTGGTCAAGTCGGCACCGGGGCTGAAGGTCGGCGAGTTCGCGCAGGTCCGGATCACCGCGGCCGATGACCACGACCTGCATGCCGAGGTCGTCCGCAAGCGCCCGACCTGAGGGACTTGCGGCCCGGGTCGGCTACGAGGCGCGGCGCCTGGCAGCCAGCGCGGATCGATCGGCGTTGGCCGCCGCCTGCAGGACCCTCAGCAGCTGCTCGATGCCATAGGGCTTGCGCAGCACCGCGTAGGCCCCCTCGCCCTGCTGGGCGGTATAGCCGGTGGCGACCACCGCGGGCAGGTCGGGCCGATGCTTGCCGCACCAGGCGACCAGGTCCATTCCGGTAAGCTTGCCCGGCATCACCACATCGGTGAACAGGACGTCGACCTGCAGGCCGCGGTCGAGGATGGCCAGCGCTTCATCGACGGTGGCCGCGAGCGTGACCCGGTGGCCGGCCGATTCCAGTGCCGGCACGACCACCGATGAAACCAGCAGGTCGTCCTCGACCATCAGGAGACTCAGCGGGCGGGCGGCGAGCGGTTCCTCGCGAGCGGGTTCGACGGCGGCCGGCGCCTCGCGGGTCGCAGGCAGGTAGAACCTCACGCGGGTCCCCTTGCCCGGCTCGCTGGCGAGCCTGGCGTCGCCGCCCGATTGCCGGGCAAACGCCTGCGCGTGGGACAGTCCCAGGCCCGAGCCGTGGCCCACCGGCTTGGTGGTGAAGTAGGGCTCGAAGGCCCGGCTGCGGACCTCTTCGCTCATGCCCTGACCGTCGTCCGCGACCTCGAGGCAGACCAGTGGCGCGGACCCCACCTCGGCCTCCTCCTGCGCGGTCGCCACCCGGGCGGAGATGCGGATGTTGCCGCCGTCCGGCAGCGCGTCGCGGGCATTGAAGATGACGTTCAGCAGCGCCAGCTCGAGCTGGTTGGGATCGACGAAGACGCAGGGCAGGTCCTGGTCGATCGCCGCCGACAGCACGACCTTCTCGCCGACCGCCTTGCCGGTCAGCTCCCGGCTCTTCAGCACGAGGTCGCCAAGGCTCACCGGGCGCGGCGCCAGGGCCTGCGAGCGGCCGAAGGTCGACATCTGGCGGATGAGATCGGCCGCCCGCGACGAGGCGCGTACGGCGCCTTGCAGGACCCGCTTGGCTGGACCTTCGGCAACCTGCCGGTCGAGCACGTGCAGCGCCGTGGCGATGGTCTGCAGCAGGTTGTTGAAATCATGCGAGATGCCCGCCGTGAGGCGGCCGATGGCCTCGTGCTTCTGCGCATTCAACAGCTTGGCCTGCGCGTCCTGCGCCTGCCGCACCGCATCGGCAACCCGCTGCTCGAGCGTCCTGGTCGCCTCCTGGGAGCGGAGGCCGGCACTGTGCAGCACCTTGCCGACGGCATCGGCTTCGGCCATGCCGGTGGCGAGGAGCGGCGGCACGCCGCCGTTCTCGAGGGTCCCGGCCGCCCCGCGCAGGGCGGCCACCGGGCGGCTGATCCGGCCGGCGCCGTAGAGCGCCACCGCGAGCCCGATCAGCAACAGGGATCCGGCGGCCACGAAGGCCTGCAGCGTCACGCGCCTGGCTGCCTTGGCGAGCGCGGCCTGCGGCATGCCGATCACCACCCGCCAGCCATAGCGGTTCGCGTCCGACAGGTAGCTCAACGACGGCACGCCATCGAGCGTGACCGACGGCACGAATCCCGGCTCGCCGCTCTGCGCCCGCCGCAGCACGTCGCCGGTGGCGGAGGTACCCACCCAGCGCGTGGGATCCCTGCTTCTTGCCATGACCCGATGCTCGCGGTCGATGATGGCCACCAGGGTGTCATCCGGAAAAGGCTGGCGTTCGACGAGCTCCTGGATGACCGTCGGCTCGAAGGCGACGGCGGCGTTGAGGCGCGGTTGCTGCTCGCCGGACGATGGCGCGAACACCGCCACCACCGGCTTCATCGCAACGGGCCCTTGCGGAGTGAAGAACACCTGCGGCGAGCCGGAGACCATCGGCGCCTCGTCCACCCGCGGCACCGCCCCGGCCACCGGCAGCGGCAGGCGCGTGTTGACGAGCTGCTTGTCGCTCTCGACGAGCAATGCCCAGCTGTCGATGGCGGCCGTGGCCGCCGTCGCATCGCGATGGAAGCGGGCCAGGTCGCCCTCCTGCACGGCGGCGGACGCGGCCAGGGCCTGGGCCAGCACGGCACGCTTGTCGAGCTCGCGTTCCACCAGCAGGCCCAGCGCCGCGGCGAGTTGCTCGACGCCCTCGCGCGCCACGCGCGCCTCGCGCTCGTAGGTTGCGCGGCCCAGCAAACCGAAGCCTGCCGCCGCCGGCAGCCACACCGCGAACACCAGCAGCAATAGGCGGCTTCGAATGCTCACATGACGGCCCGCGTGCAGGAACAACGCCAAGTTATCAGAAACCGGTGGTCGCAGGGGCAGCCATGCCGGCCGCGCGCGACGGTTCGATGCGCGGCCCCGGTCGGCGGGCAGATCAGGGAAGCAGGTTCAGCACCGCATCCAGCCCGCACCAGCTGATCGCGAAGGTCGTCTGCGCGCGCACGACCGGCTTGGCGTGATAGGCCACCGAGACGCCGGCCAACGCCATCATCTTCAGGTCGTTTGCCCCGTCGCCCAGCGCGACCGCCTCGCCGGGATGGCAGCCGATGGCGCTGCATACCTCCTGCAACGCCCGCGCCTTGCCGTCGGCGTCCAGGATCCGCCCCAGCACCTTGCCGGTCAGCCTGCCGTCGACGACCTCGAGGTTGTTGGCCCGCGCGTGATCCAGTCCGAGTTGCGTCCGCAGCCGTTCGGTGAAGTAGGTGAAGCCGCCGGAAACCAGCAGCGTCGTCAGTCCCTGCCGGCGGGCCGCGGCGAGCAACTCGGTCGCGCCTGGCGAAAGCCGCAGCCGCTCGTCGAAGACCCGCTCGAGGACCGACTGCTCGAGGCCCGCGAGCAGCGCCACCCGGCGCCGCAGGCTGTCGGCGAAGTTGGTGATCTCGCCGCGCATCGCAGCCTCGGTGATGGCAGCGACCTCGGCCTTGCGGCCGGCGTAGTCGGCGATCTCGTCGATGCACTCGATGGTGATCAGGGTCGAGTCCATGTCGAACGCGAGCAGCCGGTAGTCGGCAAGGCGGGATCCGGCCGGGACCAGCGCGGCGTCGACCGACAGCGTGCCGGCAAGCGCGGCCACCTCGGCAGCGGCGATGTCCGCCGCTTCCCATTCCGCGACCCCTGGCGCGTTCGCGTCGCGCGCGTTCCCGTCATGCCGGCCGGCGGCGCCGCCATCGGCCGCGCGCAGCGACGTGGGCCCGGCCCCGAGCCGGGTGGTGAAGGCGGCGACGGCTTCGGGGCTCAAGGCCGGGTGCTGCACCACCAGCCGGTGGCGCGAAGGGGAGGGCGGATTCTTCAAGGATGGAATGAGAGGGTTGGACAGGCGAGCGCAGGCTCAGCCGCGCTCGGTTACCAGGCGCTCCGACAGCTGCCCGACGGCAGGCTGCAGCGCCATCAGGATCTCGCGCAGCTTGCGGGCGCGCGTCGTCACGTCGGCGGTCGCCAGCTTGATGCGCAGGCGGTCCTGGCCGGCAAAGGTGGTATCGCGCCGCGCCTGCGCGAACTTCAGGATCACCGCGGGCGAGGTGATCGGCTGGGCATCGAACTGCAGCGTGATGGCCTCCGGGGTGGCGTCCACCTTGGCGAGCCCGATCGACTGGGCAAGCAGCCGCATGCGGTGCAGGTCGATCAGCGTCAAGGCCGGCTCCGGCAGCTTGCCGAAGCGGTCGACCAGCTCCTCGCGCAGCAGGCTCACCTGGTCGCCGTCGCTGCAGTTGGCCAGCCGCTTGTAGAGCATCAGCCGTTCGTGCACATCCTCGCAATAGTCCGCGGGCAGCAGCGCCGGCGCATGCAGGTTGATCTCCGGGATGCGCGCCAGCGTGGCCGCCAGGTCCGGCTCCTTGCCGGCCTTGAGCGCCTTGACCGCCGCCTGCAGCATCTCGGTGTAGAGCGCGAAGCCGACCTCCTGCATCTCGCCTGATTGCGTCTCGCCCAGCACCTCGCCGGCGCCGCGGATCTCGAGGTCGTGCATCGACAGGAAGAAGCCCGAGCCGAGCTCTTCCATCATCTGGATCGCCTCCAGGCGCTTGGTGGCATCGCGGGTGATCGCTTCCTCGTCGGGTATCAGCAGGTAGGCATAGGCCTGGTGATGCGAGCGGCCGACGCGGCCGCGCAGCTGGTGGAGCTGCGCCAGGCCGAAGCGATCGGCCCGGTGGATCACGATGGTGTTGGCGGTCGGCACGTCGATGCCGGTCTCGATGATGGTGGTGCACAGCAGGATGTTGAAGCGCTGCTGGTGGAAGTCGCGCATCACGTGCTCGAGCTCGCGCTCCGGCATCTGGCCGTGCGCGATGCGGATCTGCGCTTCGGGCACGAGCTCGGCCAGCTCGCGGCGCCGGTTCTCGATGGTGCTCACCTCGTTGTGCAGGAAGTAGACCTGGCCGCCGCGCTTGAGCTCGCGCAGCAGCGCTTCGCGGATGGTGCCGCTGACCTCCTTGCGCACGAAGGTCTTGATCGCGAGCCGCTTCTGCGGCGCCGTGGCGATCACCGAGAAGTCGCGAATGCCCTCGAGGCTCATGGCCAGCGTGCGCGGGATCGGCGTGGCGGTGAGGGTGAGCACGTCGATCTCGGCGCGCAACGCCTTGAGCCGCTCCTTCTGGCGCACGCCGAAGCGATGCTCCTCGTCGATGATCACCAGCCCAAGGTTCTTGAACTTCACCTCCGGGGAGAGCAGCTTGTGCGTGCCGATGACCACGTCGACCGTGCCGGCCGCGAGCCCGGCGATCGCCGCCTTGGTCTCCTTGCTGCTCTTGAAGCGCGACAACTCCGCCAGCCTGAGGGGCCAGTTGGCGAAGCGGTCGCTGAACGTCTGGAAGTGCTGCTCGGCGAGCAGGGTCGTGGGCGTCAGCACGGCGACCTGGCGGCCGCCGGCAGCGGCGATGAAGGCCGCGCGCAGCGCCACCTCGGTCTTGCCGAAGCCGACGTCGCCGCACACCAGCCGATCCATCGGTCGCGCGGCCACCAGGTCCTGCACCACCGCATGGATGGCGGCGATCTGGTCGGGCGTCTCCTCGAAGCCGAAGCCTTCGACGAAGGCTTCGTAGTCCCCGGCGTTGAAGCGGAACGGATGGCCTTCGCGGGCCGCCCGGCGGGCATACAGGTCGAGCAGCTCGGCGGCGGTGTCGCGCGCCTTCTCGGCCGCCTTGCGGCGCGCCTTGTCCCA
This sequence comes from Pseudomonadota bacterium, assembly GCA_023441105.1. The sequence goes on from JAEZQX010000152.1 coordinate 6,125, forward strand.
CTGGCCGGAGCCGAGCGAATGCAGCGGGGCGCTCTCCGGCGCGGCGCCGGAATAGCGGCCGATCAGGTGCAGCTGCGACACCGGCACGTAAAGGGTTGCATCACCGGCGTAGGCGAGATGCAGGAACTCGGTGATCCCTTCCCCGAGATCGAGGTTGACCAGCCCCTGGTAGCGGCCGATGCCGTGCTGCGCGTGGACCACGGGATCGCCGGGCTTGAGCTCCGAGAGATCGCGGATGAGGCTGTCGACCTGGGTCGCCTGGGTGCCGCCGCGGCTGCGCGTGGTCTGCCGCACGAAGCCGGGGAACAGCTCGCTTTCGGTGATCACCATCAGGTCGCCGGCGCTGCGTCGAAAGCCGCGCAACACCGGCCCGATGCCGAGCATCACCCGCTCGTCGCTGGCGGCGAACTCGCCCCAGCGCTCGAAAGCCGGCAGGCGAAGGCCGTGCTCGGCGAACAGCTCCGCCAGCGTTTCACGGCGACCGGGCGACTCGGCGAGGATGGCGCGCCGCTCCACGGCGCCGGCAACCGGCGACGGTGAGGCCAGCGCCTCCTTCAGCAGCGCGAGCGGATCGGTGAGCCGGCGATTGATCGCCACCGGCGGAACCGCCACGGCGTCGCTCCTGCCGGGGCGCGAATCGTCGCCCGCTTCCGAGATCGAATCATCCGCCGGCTCGCCGGTGGCGGCCTTGGTGTCGGACGAGGCGATGGCGAGCCTGGTGAACGACTGGGCGCGCACGAAGAACTCGTCGGCGGCCAGGAAGATCTCCTGCGGCTTGAGCGCCGGACGCTCGGCGTCGTTGCCGATGAAGCGAAAGCGCTGCTCCGCGTCGTCGCGAAAGGCGAGCAGTGCCTCCTGCACCGGGCCGTGCATGACCACCACCGCATCCTGCGGCAGGTAGTCGAACAGCGTCGCCATCTGGTCGAAGAACAACGGCAGGTAGAACTCGATGCCGTTGCCGGCTATGCCGTTGCCGATGTCGCGATAGACCGTCGCCCTGGACGGGTCGCCCTCGAACCGCTCGCGCCAGCGTCCGCGAAACGCGGTGCGCGACGCTTCGTCGAGCGGGAACTCCCGGCCGGGCAGCAGCCTTACCGAATCGACCGGGTAGAGGCTGCGCTGCGTGTCCGGATCGAAGGTGCGCAGCGTGTCGATCTGGTCGCCGAACAGGTCGATGCGATAGGGCAACTCCGAGCCCATCGGGAACAGGTCGATCAGCCCACCGCGCACGCTGTATTCACCGGGGCGCAGCACCTGCGACACGTGCTCGTAGCCGGCCAGGGTCAGTTGCGACCGCAGGCCCTGCTCGTCGAGCGATTGGCCCTTGCTGAAATCGAAGGTGCGGGCGGCGAGGAAAGACGGCGGCGCAAGCCGGTGGGCAGCGGTGGTGGCGGCCACCACCCGCACGTCGACCTTGCGACTCGACAACGAATGAAGCGCCGACAGGCGCTCCGAAATCAGGTCCTGGTGCGGCGAGAGGTGGTCGTACGGCAGGATCTCCCAGTCCGGCAACCCGAGCACCCGCAGCGTCGGCGCGAAGTAGCCGATCTCCGCGATCAGCCGGGCGCAGTCGTTGGTATGGGCGCATACAATCACGTGCACCGGCTTGTCGCCCGGCTCGGCCAGGCGGGCCAGTTGCAGTGCATCCGAGGAGCCGTGGAAGGC
>JAEZQX010000266.1 GCA_023441105.1 Pseudomonadota bacterium
ATCACGCCCTTGTGGCGCAGCAGGAAGAACTGCCGGATCAGCACGCCGGCCAGCATCAGCAGCACCAGCACCAGCCAGTTGTGCTTCGCCTGGTAGAGCATGCCGTAGTGGTTCGACAGCATCGCGATCAGCACCGGCAGCGTGAAGTAAGTGTTGTGGACGCTGCGCTGCTTCGCGCGCTGGCCGTGCGCCGGATCGACCGGCTCGCCGGCCTTCATCTGCGCCATCACCTTGCGCTGGCCGGGGATGATCACCATCAGCACGTTGGCGCTCATGATCGTCGCCAGCATCGCGCCGGTGAGCACGAATGCAGCGCGGCCGGCGAACAGCTGGCAGGCGATCCAGGTGGCGATCACCGCGTAGATCGCGACCAGCAGGCCGACCAGCCGGTCGCCGCCGGCGCGTGCGCCGAAGAAGCGGCAGATCAGGTCGTAGAACACCCAGCCGGCAGCCAGGTAGACGAGCGAGCCGGCAATGGCCGCCCCCGGCGACCAGTCGAACAGGGACTTGTCGATCAGGAAGGCGCTGGCATTGAACAGATAGAGCACGGTCAGCAGCCCGAAACCCGACAGCCAGGTGGAATACGCTTCCCAGTAGAACCAGTGCAGCTTCTGCGGCATGAACTGCGGCGCCACCTGGTATTTCTGCGGGTTGTAGAAGCCGCCGCCATGGACCGCCCACAGCTCGCCGCTGACGCCGCGCGCGCGGTCTTCCGCCGCCGCCGCCGGCTCGAGGCTGTTGTCCAGCCAGACGAAGTAGAAGGAGGCGCCGATCCAGGCGATGGCGGTGATGACGTGCAGCCAGCGCAGCAGCAGGTTGGCCCAATCGATCAGGTAGATGTCCATCGTCGTTGCCGGCCGGGCTCAGGAGCCGCGATAGGTCGAGTAGCTCCAGGGACTGACCAGCAGCGGCACGTGGTAGTCGCCGCCGGCGTCGGCGATGCCGAAGTCGATGTGCACCACGTCGAGGAACGGCGGGTCCGCAAGAGCCAGCCCGCAGCTGCGGAAGTAGTCGGCGATGTCGAAGCTCAGGCGATAGCGGCCGGTGGCGATGCTGGCGCCGGAGAGCAGCGGCGAATCGGTCCGGCCGTCGCGGTTGGTGCGATGGCTGCCGATCACGGTCGGCTGCCCGGCGGCGTCGAGCCGCTGCAGGCGCACGGCGACGCCGGCCGCCGGCCGGCCGTGGGCGGTGTCGAGGACATGCGTCGAGAGTCGTGCCATGGCGCGCTGGAGTGCTAAGGGTATGACCGGATGCAAGGGCTGCGTCGATTGTCGCACGGGGCATCGCCGCGCCTCGCTGGCTACAATCGGCCGGTCGCACACCAACAGGCCGAGTGAGCCATGCCGACCCTGGAGCAGCTGAACGACGCCCCGCCGCCTGACGCCCTGGCCATGCTCGACGGGATCTACGAGCACTCGGGGTGGGTGGCCGAGCGCGCCATCGAGTCGCGGCCGTTTCGCTCGCTCGCGCAGCTCAAGCTGGCGATGAGCGCCGCCGTGGCGGCCGCGCCGCTGGAAAGGCGCCTGGCGCTGGTGCGGGCCCATCCGGAGCTCGCCGGCAAGGCGATGCTGGCCTCCAGCCTGACTGCCGAATCCACCGACGAGCAGACCCGCAGCGGGCTCACGCACTGCAGTCCTGAAGAGTTGGCGCGGCTCAACGAGCTCAATGCCGCCTACAACGCGCGCTTCGGATTTCCGTTCATCCTCGCGGTGCGCGGCCCGCGGGGCAGCGGCCTGACGCGCACCGAGATCATCGCCACCCTCGCCCGGCGCCTGCAGGGGCATCCGGAGGTCGAGCTGGCGGAATGCCTGCGCCACGTCAACCGGATCGCGGAGCTGCGGCTGAACGACCGCTTCGGCAGCCAGCCCGCCGACGGCAACCTGGTGTGGGACTGGGCGGAGGCGCTCGCCGAGTACAGCGATCCGCCGTTCAAGCAGGCCGGCCAGCTGACGGTGACCTACCTGACCGACGCCCACCAGGCCAGCGCCCGCCGGCTGCTCGGCTGGCTGCGTGAATGCGGTTTCGACGAGACCGGCAGCGATGCGGTCGGCAATGTCTGGGGACGCTACCTGGGGCGGCAGGCAGGGCGATCGCCGGGCGAGGCCGGCGATGCGCCACCGCTGAAGACGCTCTACACCGGCAGCCATTTCGACACGGTGCGCAACGGCGGCAAGTACGACGGCCGCCTCGGCATCCTGGCGCCGATGGCGGTGGTGCGGCAGCTGGCACGGGAAGGCCGGCGGCTGCCGTACCACATCGAAGTGATCGGCTTCGCGGAAGAGGAAGGGCAGCGCTACAAGGCGACCTTCCTGGGCTCCGGCGCGGCGATCGGCCAGTTCGATCCGCGCTGGCTCGACCAGACGGATGCCGACGGCACGACGATGCGCGCGGCGATGGAGGCAGCCGGGCTCGATCCCTCGGCCATCGGCGGCTGCCGGCGCGACCTCGAAAGCGCCCTCGGCTTCATCGAGGTGCACATCGAGCAGGGCCCGGTGCTCGATGAGATGGGCCTGCCGCTGGGGGTGGTGACGTCGATCAACGGCGGCGTGCGGCACGTGGCGACCATGACCGGCATGGCGAGCCATGCCGGCACGACGCCGATGGACCGGCGGCGCGATGCCGCCTGCGGTGTCGCCGAGCTGGCGCTTCATGTCGAACGGC
>JAEZQX010000364.1 GCA_023441105.1 Pseudomonadota bacterium
GCGCCGGCGTCGGCAGCGACGGCAGCATGGTGGTGGTGGTGTCGCGCGACGGCGAGGTCATCGCCCTCGACGACAGCGGCCGCCGCCGCTGGAGCGTGCCGCTCAAGGGCGAGGTCGTGACCGCGCCGCTGGTGACCGAAAGCGCGGTGGTGGTGCGCACGGTGGATGGCCGCATCGTCGCCCTCGACCGGGGCGGCGGCACGGTCAAGTGGACCTTCGAGCGCACCATGCCGACCCTGGTCCTGCGCCAGAGCGCGCCGATGGTGCTGTACGACGATATCGTTTTCGTCGGCATGCCCGGCGCCCGGGTGATGGCGCTGGACCTGCGCCTCGGGGCGCCACGCTGGGAGACGGTGATTGCCACGCCGCGCGGGGCGACCGAGCTCGAAAGGCTGGTGGACATCGTCGGTGCCCCGGCGCTGGCCAGCGGCCAGGTCTGTGCCGTCGCCTACCAGGGCAAGCTCGCCTGCCTCGACAGCGCCGACGGGCGCATCCTGTGGAGCCGTGACATCTCGTCCTCGGCCGGCCTGGCGGTCAGCGGGGAGACCATCGTGACCGTCGACGGCAGCGACGTGATCCAGGGGCTCAGGCCCACCGGCGATGCGATCTGGAAACAGGACGCCTTCGTGCGTCGTGGCGTCACCGCGCCGATCCTGGTCGAGCGTCGGGTGGTGTTCGGCGACCGCTACGGCAATCTCAGCATACTGTCGCTGGCGGACGGCGCGCCGCTCGCGCGCATCGATATCGGCGGCAAGGCGCCGGCCTCGGCGCCGCTGGCGGTCGGCAACACCGTCTACATCCAGACGCTCGGCGGCACGCTCGCCGCGCTACCGATCCGTTGAGCGCGCCATGAGCAGGTCGGGCCCCGCGTCGCCGCTGGCGCAACCCAAAGCCGGAGAACGCAGGTGAGCAGTACCCGCCGGGCCGCGCGCGGCCGGCTCGAGGAAGTCGACCAGCCGGCGCCGGTCATCGCCCTGGTCGGCCGCCCCAATGTCGGCAAGTCGACCCTCTTCAACCGCCTGACGCGGTCGCGGCAGGCGATCGTCGCCGACATTCCGGGACTGACCCGGGATCGCCACTATGGTCCCGCGACCCGCGGCGACCGCCGCTTCGTGCTGATCGATACCGGCGGCTTCGAGCCGGTCGCCGCCACCGGCGTCGCCGCCCAGATGGCGCGCCAGACCCGGCAGGCGATCGTGGAGGCGGATCTGGTCGTGTTCGTGGTCGATGGTCGCCAGGGCATCACCCTGCGGGACCAGGACATTGCCAATGAGCTGCGCCGCTCCGCGCGCCTGGTGCGGGTGGCCGTCAACAAGAGCGAAGGCTTGCCGCGCGACATCGCCCGCGCCGACTTCCACGCCCTCGGACTGGGCGAGCCGAGCGCCATCTCGGCGGCGCACGGCGAAGGCGTCGGCGAGCTGATCGACGATTGCCTCGACGCCATCGACGAGGCGCGCGAAGCGCTGGTACCGCTGCCGGCGCAGGCGGCTCCGGCAGTGCCGGATGCCGACGCCGAAGGGGCAGGGCCGCCGGATGCCGACGCGCGCCAGGACGAGCATGCGGTCGATCCCGACCGGCCGATCCGGGTGGCGGTGGTCGGGCGGCCCAACAGCGGCAAGTCCACGCTGATCAATGCGCTGCTCGGCGAGGAGCGGCTCATCGCCTTCGACACCCCGGGCACCACCCGCGACTCGATCGCCGTGGATTTCGAGTTCGAGAAGCGCAAGTTCACCCTGATCGACACCGCCGGCATCCGCCGGCGCGGCAAGGTGCACGAGGTGATCGAGAAGTTCTCGGTCGTGAAGACGCTGCAGGCGATCGAGGACTGCAACGTCTGCATCCTGCTGATCGACGCGGTCGAGGGTGTCTCCGAGCAGGACGGCAGCATCGCGAGCTACATCCTGGACTCGGGTCGGGCGCTGGTCATCGCGCTCAACAAGTGGGATGCGGTGCCGGCGGACAACCGCGCCTGGGTGCAGCAGGAGTTCGGCCGCAAGCTGCACTTCCTTTCATTCGCGCGCATGCACCCGATCAGCGCATTGAAGCGCACGTCGCTGCGCACGCTGATGCGATCGGTGATCGCCGCCCATGCGGCCGCCACCAGCAGGCTGCCCACGCCCAAGCTCACGCGCTACCTGATCGCCGCCGTCCAGCACCAGGCACCGCCGCGCAGCGGTCAGTTCCGCCCCAAGATGCGCTACGCCCACCAGGGGGGCCAGAATCCGCCGATCATCGTGATCCACGGCAGTGCGCTGGACAAGGTCAGCGAGAGCTACAAGCGCTACCTGGAGGGCTGGTTCCGGGAGCGGCTGTCCCTGCAGGGAACGCCGCTGCGCATCGAGCTGCGCTCAGGCCGGAACCCCTTCGCGGCGAAGACCCCCGGATAACAAGGTGCTTGGCATTTCGGTTACAGTGACGGAGAGCGGACCGCAGGTCCGATGTGCTCTCCAGACTTGAAAAGAACTGACGAGCCCCAAAGAATATTCATCATAACGGAGCCGCCATGAGCAACAAAGGACAGTTACTGCAGGACCCCTTTCTGAACCTTCTGAGAAAAGAACATGTGCCGGTGTCCATCTACCTGGTCAACGGCATCAAGCTGCAAGGGCAGATCGAGTCCTTTGATCAGTACGTGGTCCTGTTGCGCAACACCGTGACCCAGATGGTCTACAAGCACGCCATCTCCACCGTCGTGCCTGCGCGCGCGGTCGACTTCCACCAAGAGAGTCCGGAGAGCTGAAACAAGATCACGCCAGCGAGAAAATCGCCACCCGTGCTGTCGCGACCCCCGTCGCACTCCTTGCGGTTGCAACCAGCGGCAAACGCCTCGACACCGACAGCCTCGACGAGCTCGATGCGCTGGCCCGTTCCGCCGGCTTGACGCCGACGCTGCGCGAGATCGTCCGCAGGCCGCGACCGGATCCCGCGCTTTATCTCGGCAGCGGCGCCGCCGAGCGACTCGGCGCCCAGTTCCAGGAACAGGAGATCGCGCTGGTCGTGTTCGACCATCCGATCAGCGCCGTGCAGCAGCGCAACCTGGAGCGGCTGTGGAAGGTCCGCGTCTCGGATCGCACCGAGCTGATCATCGACATCTTCTCGCAGCGCGCCCGCAGCAGCGAAGGCAAGCTGCAGGTCGAGCTCGCCCAGCTGCAGCACCAGTCGTCGCGCCTGGTGCGGATGTGGTCCCACCTCGAGCGCCAGCGCGGCGGTATCGGCTTGCGCGGCGGCCCGGGCGAGACCCAGCTCGAGCTCGACCGCCGCATGATCGAGGACAAGATCAAGCGGCTGCGGGTGAAGCTGCACAAGGTCGAGCGCCAGCGGCGCACGCGACGCCGCGCCCGCCAGCGTTCGGAGGCGCTGCGCGTCTCGCTGATCGGCTACACCAATGCCGGCAAGTCGACGCTGTTCAACCTGCTCACCGGCGGCGACGC
>JAEZQX010000389.1 GCA_023441105.1 Pseudomonadota bacterium
ATCAAGGATGCCGGCGTCAAGGTCTCGGACATCGACGACGTGATCATGGTCGGCGGCATGACGCGCATGCCCAAGGTCCAGGAGAAGGTCAAGGAGTTCTTCGGCAAGGAGCCGCGCAAGGACGTCAACCCCGACGAGGCGGTGGCCGTCGGTGCGGCGGTGCAGGGCTCGGTGCTGGCCGGTGACCGCAAGGACGTGCTGCTGCTCGACGTGACCCCGCTGTCGCTGGGCATCGAGACGCTGGGCGGCGTGATGACCAAGATGATCCAGAAGAACACCACCATCCCGACCCGGTTCAGCCAGGTGTTCTCCACCGCGGAAGACAACCAGCCGGCGGTGACCATCAAGGTGTTCCAGGGCGAGCGGGAAATCGCCTCTGCCAACAAGCCGCTGGGCGAGTTCAACCTGGAAGGCATCCCGCCGGCGGCGCGCGGCACGCCGCAGATCGAGGTCGGGTTCGACATCGACGCCAACGGCATCCTGCACGTCTCGGCCAAGGACAAGGCCACCGGCAAGGAGAACAAGATCACGATCAAGGCCAACTCCGGGCTGTCGGAAGCCGAGATCGACAAGATGGTCAAGGACGCCGAGCTGCATGCCGACGAGGACAAGGTGCGGGTCGAGCTCACGCAGGCGCGCAATAATGCCGATGCGATGATCCACACGGTGGAGAAGTCGCTGAAGGACCACGGCGACAAGCTCGATGCCGACGAGAAGGCCAAGGTCGAAGAGGCGATGAACGAGGTGCGCGAGGCGCTGAAGACGGACGACAAGGACCGCATCGAGTCGGCCACCACGGCGCTCACGACCGCGTCGCAGAAGCTCGGCGAGAAGATGTACGCCGACGCCCAGGCCGCGGCCGCCGCATCGGGTGCAGCCGGCGCGGGTGCCGCGGGCGCCGCCGGCGGCTTCGACCAGGGCGAGAAGCAGCGGGAAGAGCCCGCGGAGGACGTCGTCGATGCCGAGTTCAAGGAAGTGAAGCGCGACGCCTGATCGGGCTCGAGGTTCGGCGCCGGTCGGCGTCGCGACGGCGCCGGTGACGGGCGCATCGGTTGCGACACCGGCCGCGGCAGGCCGGCGAGGTATGGGAACGTGCGGATCCCGCGCGCGCAGGCGCAGCGGGAATCCGTTTTTTTGATTGCAGCAAGGGTGCGTCCGGGCAAATGGCGAAACGTGATTTCTACGATGTCCTCGGTGTCGCGAAGAACGCGAGCGAGGACGAACTGAAGAAGGCCTATCGCAAGCTTGCGATGAAGCACCATCCGGATCGCAACACGGGCGACGCCAAGGCCGAGGAGAAGTTCAAGGAGGTCAAGGAAGCCTACGAGGTCCTGACCGATCCCCGGAAGCGCGAAGCCTACGACCGTTACGGCCATGCCGGCGTCGAAGGTGCGCCGGGTCCGGGTGGCGGCGCGGGCGGCTTCGGCGGCTTCGCCGACGTGTTCGGCGACATCTTCGGCGACATCTTCGGCGCCGGCGCGGGTGCCGCGAGCGGACGCGGCGGTGCCGGCAACGTCTATCGCGGCGCCGACCTGCGCTACGCGATGGAGGTGACGCTGGAGCAGGCGGCCGCCGGCTACGAGACGGAGATCCGGGTACCGTCCTGGGACAACTGCACCACCTGCAAGGGCAGCGGCGCCAAGCCCGGCACCAAGCCGCAGACCTGCCGGACCTGCGGCGGCCAGGGGGTGGTGCGGATCCAGCAGGGCTTCTTCTCGGTGCAGCAGACCTGCCCGACCTGCCACGGGTCCGGCAAGGTGATCCCCGAGCCCTGCGAGGTCTGCGAAGGCGCGGGCCGCATCAAGCGGACCAAGACCCTGCAGGTCAAGATTCCGGCGGGCATCGACGACGGCATGCGCATCCGCTCGGCCGGCAACGGCGAGCCGGGAGCCAACGGCGGTCCGGCCGGCGACCTGTACGTGGAGATCCGCATCAAGGAGCATACGGTCTTCAAGCGCGATGCCGACGACCTGCACTGCGAAGTGCCCATCGCCATCACCACCGCGGCGCTCGGCGGCACCATCCAGGTTCCGACGCTCGGCGGCAAGGCCGAGATCGAGCTGCCGGAGGGCGTGCAGAACGGCAAGGTGTTCCGGCTGCGCGGCAAGGGCATCAAGGGCGTGCGTTCGGCCCATCCGGGCGATCTCTATGCGCACATCGCGGTCGAGACGCCGGTGCGCCTCACCGACAAGCAGAAGCAGATCCTCAGGGAGCTGGACCACAGCCTGTCGGACGCCCGGCACAGCCCGCAGACGCGCAGCTGGAAGGACCGGGTCAAGGAGTTCTTCCAGTAGGCTCTTCCAGTCGTGCCGCGCGGCGCGGCGGCATGGCTTTTTGCCGCCGGTCCGCCGAGTGGGCTACAGTCACGGGATGCGCAGCAGCGAACTGAGACGCCCGATCGGGCGCGGCAAGGGAAGACCACTCGACGCACAGGCCCGCCAGACAGTCCTCGAACTGCTTGCCGACCGGCCGCGTCGTCGCGATCTCCTGATCGAGTACCTTCACCTGATCCAGGACTCGCAGGCCTGCCTGCCGGCGCCGATGCTCAAGGCCCTGGCCGACGAGCTGAAGATGTCCCAGGCGGAGGTCTTCGAGGTGGCCACCTTCTATCACCATTTCGACCTGGTGAAGGAGGGGGAGTCGCGTCCGCCGGCGCTGACCGTGCGGGTCTGCGATTCCGGGCCTTGCGCCATGGCCGGCGCCGAAGAGCTGCTGGCGCGCCTCGAACGCTACGCGGCCGGCCTCGACACCGCCGTGCGCATCCAGCGCGTGCCGTGCATCGGACGCTGCGCCGAGGCGCCGGCAGCGGTGGTGCAGCGATATCCGGTGGCGCCGGCCACGGTGGAGGCGATCGACGCAGCCGTGCGCGGCGGGCTTCGCGAGTGCCCGATTCCCCCGGTGGCTGTGCCCCTGGAGCAGGCGCTCGCCGAAGGCGGCTACGCCAGCTTGCGCGCACTGGTGGCCGAGCCGCATACGCCGGAGGCGGTCGAGTCGCTGTGCGCGCGGCTGGAATCGGCCAACCTGCGCGGCCTCGGCGGCGCGGGCTTCCCCGCCGGACGCAAGTGGCGCATCGTCAGCCAGCAGCGTGAGATCGACCGGGTGCTGGTCGTCAACGCGGACGAGGGCGAGCCCGGCACCTTCAAGGACCGCCACTACCTCGAGCGCAGGCCCCACCAGTTCCTCGAGGGGATGCTGATCGCCGCCTGGGCGGTGGGCTGCCGCGCCTGCTACATCTACCTGCGTGACGAATACGCCGGCGTCCGGCAGCTGCTGGCGGTCGAGATCGCCAAGCTCGAGGCCTGGGGCAGGGCGCTCGAGAACACCGGTGGCTGGCGGCTGCCGGAGATCCACCTGCGCCGCGGCGCCGGCGCCTACATCTGCGGCGAGGAGAGCGGGCTGCTCGAATCGCTGGAAGGCAAGCGTGGCATGCCACGCCTGCGCCCGCCCTACATTGCCGAGATCGGCCTGTTCGACAAGCCCACCCTGGCGCACAACGTCGAGACTCTCTACTGGGTGCCGGAGCTCATCAGCCGCGGCCCGGAGTGGTTCGCCTCGCACGGGCGCCGCGGCCGCAAGGGGCTGCGCAGCTTCTCGGTCTCCGGCCGGGTGCGCGAGCCGGGCGTCAAGCTCGCACCGGCGGGCATCTCGTTGCGCGAGCTGGTGGCGGAATACTGCGGCGGCATGGCCCCAGGGCACGAACTGTACGGCTACCTGCCGGGTGGTGCCTCGGGCGGCATCCTGCCGGCGTCCCTGGCGGACGAGCCGCTCGACTTCGACACCCTGCAGAAGCACGGCTGCTTCATCGGTTCGGCGGCGGTGATCGTGTTGTCGCAGCAGGATCGGGCGCGCGATGTCGCGCGCAACATGATGGACTTCTTCCGGCACGAGTCCTGCGGCCAATGCACGCCGTGCCGCAGCGGCACTGCGAAGGCGGTGCAGCTGATGGCGGAGCCTGCCTGGGACGACGCGCTGATGCGCGAGCTGTCGGCGGTGATGATGGATGCCTCCATCTGCGGCCTGGGCCAGGCCGCGCCGAATCCGATGCTGTCGGTGCTGAAGTTCTTCCCGGGTGAAGTGTCGGGCCGAAAAAGCGAGGAGAGCCTGCGATGAATGCGCCTGCCCGGCCTGAGGCCCTGGCCATCGAATTCGAACTGGACGGCCGCCACTGCGAGGCGCTGGCCGGCGAGACCATCCTCCAGGTCGCGCGCCGCGAGGGCCTGGAGATCCCCACCCTCTGCTACAAGGACGACTATCGTCCCGACGGTAACTGCCGGGCCTGCATGGTCGAGATCGAAGGCGAGCGGGTGCTGGCGCCCTCGTGCTGCCGCGCCGTCGCCCCCGGCATGAAGGTCAAGGTCGACAGCAGCCGCGCCACGGCTGCCCGGCGCATGGTGCTGGAGTTGCTGCTGTCCGATGCGCCGGCCGGCGAGCAGCGCAGCGATTCCGAGCTGACCACCTGGGCGGCGCGTGAAGGCTTGGCCGCCAGCCGCTTCGCCCGCCGCGCGCCGGTCGAGCGCGACTTCAGCCATCCCGGTATCGCCGTCAACCTCGACGCCTGCATCCAGTGCGGCCGCTGCGTGCGCGGCTGTCGCGAAGAGCAGGTCAACGACGTCATCGGCTACGCCTGGCGCGGTGACCAGGCCATGATCGTCTTCGACATGGACGATCCGATGGGCGACTCCACCTGCGTCGCCTGCGGCGAATGCGTGCAGGCTTGCCCCACCGGCGCGCTGATGCCCAAGTTGCCGGGCACCGGCGAGGTGGCGCCGCGCGAGGTCGAGAAGAAGGTCGACTCGCTGTGTCCATTCTGCGGTGTCGGCTGCCAGTTGACCTACAACATCTCGGACAACCGCATCCTGTTCGTCGACGGCCGCAATGGTCCGGCGAACCAGTCGCGCCTGTGCGTCAAGGGCCGCTACGGCTTCGACTACGCGATGAGCCCGGATCGGCTGACGGTGCCCTTGATCCGCAAGGAAGGCCGGCCCAAGAATCCGGATTTCGACCGGGTACCCGGGGACTGGCGCGATTCCTTCCGCGAGGCAAGCTGGGAGGAGGCGCTCGATCATGCCGGCCTGGGGCTGGCGCGGCTGCGCGACCGGCACGGCCCGCGGGCGCTGGCCGGCTTCGGTTCCGCCAAGGGCAGCAACGAGGAAGCGTACCTGTTCCAGAAGCTGGTGCGCGTCGGCTTCGGCAGCAACAACGTCGACCACTGCACGCGCTTGTGCCACGCGTCGTCGGTGGCGGCGCTGCTCGAAGGCCTCGGTTCGGGCGCGGTGTCGAACCCGGTGAGCGACGTGCAGTTCGCCGACCTGATCTTCGTGATCGGAGCCAACCCCACCGCCAACCATCCGGTGGCCGCCACCTGGATCAAGAACGCGGTCAAGCGCGGCGCCACCCTGGTGGTCGCCGATCCGCGCCGCACCGAGCTCGCCCGCCACGCGCAGCATGTGCTGCAGTTCAAGGCCGACGGCGACGTGGCGCTGCTCAACGCGATGCTCCACGTGATCATCGCCGAGGGACTGGTGGACCGCGAGTTCGTCGAGCGGCGCACGCTCAACTTCGACGAGATCCGCGACAACGTGGCCGGCTGCAGTCCGGAAGCGATGGCCCCGATCTGCGGCGTGCCGCCCGCGATGATCCGCGAGGTCGCCAGGCTCTACGCCACCAGCAAGGCATCGATCACCTTCTGGGGCATGGGCGTATCGCAGCACGTGCACGGCACCGACAACGTCCGCTGCCTGATCGCGCTGTCGATGATCACCGGCCAGATCGGCCGGCCCGGCACCGGCCTGCATCCGCTGCGTGGCCAGAACAACGTCCAGGGGGCGTCCGATGCCGGTCTCATCCCGCTGGCCTACCCGGACTACCGACGGGTCGACGATGACGCCGTCGGCGAATATTTCGAGAAGCTCTGGAATGCGCCGATGGATCGGCAGCGCGGGCTCACGGTGGTCGAGATCATGGATGCGGCCAGCCGTGGCGAGATCCGCGGCATGTACGTGATGGGCGAGAACCCGGCCATGTCGGACCCCGACCTGCAGCATGCCCGCGCGGCGATGGCCTCGCTCGAGATGCTGGTGGTGCAGGACATCTTCCCGACCGAGACCGCCTGGCTTGCCGACGTGATCCTGCCGGCCTCGGCCTTTCCCGAGAAGACCGGCACCTTCACCAACACCGATCGCATGGTGCAGCTGGGGCGGCAGGCGCTCGAGCCGCCGGGCGAGGCGCGGCAGGACCTGTGGATCATCAACCAGATGGCGCGGCGGCTCGGGCTCGACTGGCGCTACGACGACCCGGGCGTGGTGTTCGAGGAGATGCGCGGCACCATGGACTCCATCGCCGGCATCAGCTGGCAGCGCATGCAGGCCCAGGGCAGCGTCACCTATCCCTGCCAGGACGAGGATGATCCCGGGCAGCCGGTGGTGTTCATGGAGCGCTTCCCCACCGCGACCGGCAAGGCGCGGCTGGTGCCGGCCGGCTTCGTGCCCGCCGACGAGCGCCCGGACGCCGACTATCCGTATGTCCTCATCACCGGCCGCCAGCTCGAACACTGGCACACCGGCGCGATGACGAGGCGCTCCTACGTGCTCGACGCCACCGAGCCGGAAGCCACCGTGTCGCTGAACAGCAAGGAGGTGGCGCGGCTGGGTCTGTCGCCGGGCGAGCCTGCCGAGGTGGCATCGCGGCGCGGCGCCATCCGGCTGAAGGTGCGGGTGGACGACGGCATCGCTGCCGGCACCGTCTTCATCCCCTTCGCCTATGCCGAGGCGGCCGCCAATCTGCTGACCAATCCCGCACTCGATCCCTTCGGCATGATCCCGGAGTTCAAGTACTGCGCGGTCAAGGTCGTGCCGGTCGCCGGCTGAGGAGCCTCGTCATTCGGGCGATGCGGTGGCGGGCCACGCCTGGCCGAGCCACTACAATAGGGATCCCTGCATCAGTTCCCCTTGAGGTTTCCCGATGAGCGGCTATCCCGTCAGCCAACCCTTTCACCTGGCCTTTCCGGTTCACGACCTGGCGGCGGCGCGCGCCTTCTACGGCGGCCTGCTGGGCTGCCCGGAGGGCCGCAGCTCGAGCGACTGGATCGACTTCGATCTCTACGGCCACCAGATCGTCGCCCACCTGGCGCCGGACGAATGCGGACACCGTGCCACCAGCCAGGTGGACGGCGATGCGGTGCCGGTGCGGCACTTCGGCGTCGTCCTGGCGATGCAGGCCTGGGAGCAACTGGCGGAGCGACTCAAGGCCGGCGGCACCCGCTTCGTGATCGAGCCCCACGTCCGCTTCAAGGGGCAGGTCGGCGAGCAGGCCACCATGTTCTTCCTCGACCCGTCGGGCAACGCGCTGGAATTCAAGGCTTTCGGCGATCCGTCGCAGCTCTTCGCCAAATGACCGCCACCAGCAATGGCGAGCAGTTCGACCGCGCCCGCAAGGTGCTGGTCGGCGGCGTCAATTCCGCGGTCCGCGCCTTCCGCGCCGTCGGCGGTACGCCGCGCTTCATCGCCAAGGCGGAAGGCGCCTACATGTGGGACGTCGAGGGGCGGCAATACATCGACTACCTCGGCTCCTGGGGGCCGATGATCATCGGCCATTCCCATCCGCGCGTGGTCAAGGCGGTCCAGGAGGCGGCGCTGCGCGGCCTCTCGTTCGGCGCGCCCAACGGGATGGCGACGGAGCTGGCGGAGGAGATCTGCAAGCTCTTTCCGCATGTCGACCGGGTGCGCTTCACCAGCTCCGGCACCGAGGCGACGATGTCGGCGCTGCGGCTGGCGCGCGGCTACACCAAGCGGACCAAGATCATCAAGTTCGAGGGCTGCTATCACGGCACCGCCGACAGCCTGCTGGTCAAGGCCGGCAGCGGGTCGCTCGCCTTCGGAACGCCGAGCTCGGCCGGCGTGCCCGAGGATATCGCCCGCCACACGCTGGTGGCGCAGTACAACGACCTCGACAGCGTGCGCAGCCTGTTCGAGCAGCATCCGGAGGACGTGGCCTGCCTGATCGTCGAACCGATCGCCGGCAACATGAACCTGATCCTGCCGGAGGACGGTTTCCTGCAGGGCCTGCGGGCGCTGTGCGACGAGTTCCACGCGATCCTCATCTTCGACGAGGTCATGAGCGGCTTCCGGGTCGCCCTCGGCGGCGCGCAGGCGCGCTACGGCGTGACCCCGGACCTGAGCGCCTTCGGCAAGGTGATCGGCGGCGGCATGCCGGTCGGCGCCGTGGGCGGGCCGGCACTGGTGATGGACATGATGGCGCCGCTTGGCACCGTCTACCAGGCCGGCACCTTGTCCGGCAATCCGATCGCGATGGCTGCCGGGCTTGCGACCATCGAGGTGATCTCCAAATCCGGCTTCTTCGAGCGGCTGGAGACGTCGATGAAGCGACTGGTCGACGGTCTCAATGCGGCAGCTGCCGACGTCGGCGTCGCCTTCTGCGCCCGCGCGGCGGGCGGCCTCGGTGGCGTCTACATGCGGGCGACGCCGCCGCAGACCCATGCGCAGGCGCTCGACCAGGACATGGACCGTTTCCGCAAGTTCTATCACCTCATGCTCGACGGCGGGATCTACCTGCCGCCTTCGCCGGTCGAGGCCTTCTTCCTGTCCTCCGCCCATACGGCCGCCGACATCGACCAGACGATCGACGTCGCCGCGCGCGCGCTGAAGCAGCTGGCATGAAGCCGGCCGCCATCGCGCCTTCGTCGGCGGCAGCCAGCACGGCGCCCGTGCCGCCGGCAGCGCCGGGCGGCGCGCACGGGTTCATGACCGTGCTGATCTTCGGCTGCCTGATCCTGGTCATCTCGAACGGCGCGCGTTCCTCGTGGGGGCTGTTCCTGCCGGAGCTGACCCAGGCGCGCGGCTGGAGCCGCGAGACCTTCAGTCTCGCCATCGCCATGCAGAACCTGATCTGGGGCATCGGCGGCTCGCTGCTCGGCGCCTTGTCGGACCGCTTCGGCGCCATGCGCACGCTGCTGCTTGGCGCGGTGCTGTATGCCGCCGGATTCCTCGGCACGGTCTACGCCAGCACCGGCCTGGAGCTCAACCTGACGGTGGGGCTGCTGATCGGCCTTGGCATCGGCGGAACCGCCTTCGGCGCGGTATTCACCGCCGTCGGCAAGCTGGTGCCGCCGCAGCGGCGCACTTGGGCCTTCGGCATCGGCACTGCCGCCGGTTCCTTCGGCCAGTTCCTGTTCCTGCCGTTCACCGCCTGGCTGATCCGCGACTTCGGCTGGCAGGCGGCGCTGCAGGTCCATGCGGCACTGGTCGCGCTGATCCTGCTGCTCGCCCTGTGGATCCGCGGCGATCGCGAAGCCGGCCTGCGTTCGAGCGGCTCGGGGAACCTGCGCGACGCGCTCAACGAGGCGGTCCGCGACCGCAACTTCCATCTGCTGTTCTGGGGCTACTTCGTCTGCGGGCTGCAGGTGGTGTTCATCGGCCTGCACCTGCCCGCCTACCTCACCGACAAGGGCATGCCGCTCGAGCTGGGCGCCAAGGCGATCGCCCTGGTCGGGCTGTTCAACGTCGTCGGCTGCCTGAGCGTCGGCTGGCTCGGCATGCGGATCTCGAAGAAATGGCTGCTGAGCGGCATCTATGTCGGCCGGTCGATCGCGATGGCGCTGTTCCTGCTGCTGCCGCTGAGCAGCTTCTCGGTGTACGTCTTCTCCGCGGTGATCGGCCTGCTGTGGCTGTCGACGGTGCCACCGACCAATGCGCTGCTGGGCCAGATCTACGGCGTGCGCAACTTCGGTCTCCTGGTGGGCGTCATCTTCCTCGGCCACCAGATCGGCAGCTTCCTCGGCGCCTGGCTCGGCGGTCGCATCTTCGACCTGACCGGCTCCTACGACCTGGCGTGGATGGGCGCCATCGCCTTCGGCGCCTTCGCGGCAGCCATGCACCTGCCGATCGACCAGCGGCCCATCGCCGAGCGGCGGGGGACAAATACGGCTCCCGCTGCCACTGCCTGAGGGTCCCGGGCGCAGCGCGTCCCACTCACGTAGAGCACTCCGTCGGAGCCGCGCGGTTCGACCGAGTCGATCTCATGTGACGGAAGCGACCTTCCGAAGGGGGTGGTCGTCGTACGCCGAAAGCTCGCGGGGCGGGGCGCGGGGGGCGTGCGATTTCGTGCAGCGCCGCGGGCTGGCCTGCTTTCGCGGGTATCCGTCGGGCGCGGCACTGC
>JAEZQX010000449.1 GCA_023441105.1 Pseudomonadota bacterium
GGACGGCGCCGCCCTGCCGCCGCAGGGAGCGGTGCGTTCGTCCTCCTGAACAGGCAACGCGGGTGGCGGACGACGTCCTGCGCCCGGTCGACGACAGCGCGCGAGCGCTGGCCAGGCGCCTGCTGCGCAGCGCCACGCGCGCGGCACTGGCCAGCAGCGAAGCCGGCACCGGTTGGCCATACGCCAGCCTGGTCACCGTCGCCACCGCCCTCGATGGCGCACCGCTGCTGCTGTTGTCCGACCTCTCCGCCCACGCCGCGGCCCTGCGCGCGGATCCGCGCTGCAGCCTGCTGGTCGACGCGCCGGGCAGCGGCGATCCGCTCGCGCACCCGCGCCTGACGGTCTTCGCCGAGGCGCGCTTCATGGACCGCGCCGGCGAGGAAGCCGGCCACGCGCGCGGACGCTTCCTGAGGCGCCATCCCAAGGCGGCGCTATACGCCGACTTCGGCGACTTCGGCTTCGTGCGCCTGGAGCCGCGCCGGGCATTTCTCAATGCCGGGTTTGCGCGCGCCAGCGAACTGGCCGCGAGCGACTTCATGACCTCGTCCGGCGAGACGCTGCAGCCGCTGCGGGAGGCGGAGGAATCGGCCATCGCCCACATGAATGCCGACCATGCGGACGCGGTGCGGTTGATCGCCACCCGGCTCTGCGGCGGCGTCGACGGCGACTGGCAGCTGACCGGGCTCGATCCGGACGGGCTCGACCTGCGCCTGGACGGCAGCGTCCTGCGCTACACCTACGCGCAGCCGCTGGACGATGCGACCGGCCTGCGAGCGCGGCTGGTGGCGCTGACCCGGCAGGCCCGGCAGGGCAACGGCTGAGGCGGCGTCGTACCGGCTGCGGCAGGATCCTCAGTCGGGATGGCGCGCCCGCTCCTGCGCCGCCAGGTAGTCGGCATGGGTGACATGCAGCAGGTCCGCGATCTTGCGGATCAGGTGGCGCTCGTGGGCATGGATGTGGTCGTCGGCATGGGCGACGCGCCACATCAGCTCGACCACCCGGTTCTTCTGCTCGACCGAGAAATGCCGGTTCACCAGCGAGGTGAACTGGTAGAAATCGGTGGCCTGCGCCACCTCCTGCTCCGCCAGCGCCAGCAACTCGCCGGCGGCGGCATCGTCGAGGGCGAACTGCTCGCGCACCGCGCGCTGCACCAGCGCCCGCTCGTCGGGAACGATGGAATTGTCGGCGCGGACCGTCTCGAGCAGCAGCGCCGCCGTCGCCAATTGCAGGGCGCGCGCCGGATCGTCCCTGCCCTGGTCGCCGGCGATGCGGCTGTCGAAGAATTGCCTGATCGCTTTCAGCATCGACCTATTGTAGGAGCCCGGGCAATCCGCCGCCGTCATCTGCTAACCTCGCGGCTTCCACAGCCAGCAGCATGAGGAACAGCCGATGAAGGATCTCGAAGGCAAGGTCGTCCTGGTGACCGGCGGCTCCACCGGCATCGGCGCGGCGGCCGCCCGCGCTTTCGCCCGCCAGGGCGCACGGACCATGATCCACTACAACGCCAGCCGCGAGGCGGCGGCGGCCGTGATGGCGGAGATCGCCGGCGCCGGCGGCGAAGCGCAGATGGTCGGCGGCGACGTGACCGATCTCGCCAATGTCAGCCGGGTGGTGCGCGAAACCGTCCAGAAGATGGGACGCATCGACATCCTCGTCAACAACGTCGGCAGCCTCGTCAAGCGCACCCGCGTGCCGGACTACAGCATCGAGTTGCTCGACGAAGTGCTCGCCGTCAACGTCCGCCAGCTGGTCTGGTTCGTGCGCGAGGCGAGCCTGGTGATGCGCGCCCAGGGGAGCGGCAACATCATCAACACGACTTCCATTGCCGCCCGCAACGGCGGGGGCCCCGGTTCCGTGCTCTATGCGGCGGCCAAGGGCTTCGTGTCGACGGCCACCCGCGGCTGGGCGCGCGAGCTCGCCCCGGACCGCATCCGGGTGAATGCCATCTCGCCGGGGGTCATCCTGACGCCATTCCACGAGCGCTTCACCACCGCCGAGCAACTGAAGGCCATGCAGGCGACGGTGCCGATGGGCAGGCTCGGCGAAGCCGACGAATGCGCCGGCACGTTCCTGTACCTGGCGTCGGACGAGCTGAGCGGCTACGTGACCGGCCAGACGGTCGAGGTCAACGGCGGCCAGTGGATGGCTTGAGCCTGCTACCAGCGGGCGTGGTCGAACGCCCGGAAGCGCATGGCGGCGAAGCCGATGCCGGCGATCAGCAGCGCGACCAGCACCATGGTCGACAGCGTGAAGCAGGCCCCGGCGAGCAGCGGCGACGACGCCATCGCGTCGGAAGCGGTGCCGGCGGCCACCAGCGCCAGCAGCATGCGCAGGTAGCGCGCCATGTAGATCGGCAGGAAGCGCAAGCCGCGTTCACGGTTGCTGCGCACGATGGCCGCGCGCTGCAAGGTGCCGGCACGCGCCGGGATCTCATCGAACAACCAGACGAAGGTCAGGTATCGCCACAGCAGGCCGAGCGACGAAGACGTTTGCATGATGGTCATCCGGGGCCGACGATTCGTGGCCGGGTCTGGTCCAGGGCCTGAACCCGCGACCCGGCAGCACGTCCGGAACAGTCTACGCGCCGCGCGAGGGCCCGGGGCGGATGCCCGCCCTCGCGAAAGGTGAAGGAAGCTATTCGGCGGCTGCCGCGATGCGGCGCTGCGTCGCCTCGGCGCGTTCGATGCCGGAAACGATCGCCCGCAGCGAGGCGGTGACGATGTTCGAATCCATGCCGACGCCGAACAGCGTCTGCTGGTCGTCCACCCGCAGTTCGAGATAGGCGACGGCCTGCGCATTGGCGCCTTCGCCGACGGCATGCTCGTGGTAGTCCAGCACTCGCACCGAGCGGCCGGTGGCGGCGTTGAAGCCGTTGATGAAGGCGTCGATGGGCCCGGAACCCGAGCCCTTCACCTTGACCTGCCGGCCCAGGCACTGCACTTCCGCGCTCAGCACCAGCGAGCGGTTGGCCCCCCGGCTCTCGTCGACGATGTGGTGCGACGGTGCCGGAATGCGGCCGATGCCGTACTCGCGATCGAACAGCTGCCAGATGGCCTGCGCCGTCAGCTCCTTGCCTTCGAAGTCCATGACCGCCTGCACCACCTGGCTGAACTCGATCTGCAGCCGTCGCGGCAGCTCGAGGCCGTACTCGCTCTCGAGCAGGTAGGAGATGCCGCCCTTGCCGGACTGGCTGTTGACGCGGATCACCGCCTCGTAGCTGCGGCCGAGATCCTTCGGATCGATGGGCAGGTAGGGCATGACCCAGATGTCGTCCTCCTTGCGGGCGGCGAACGCCTTCTTGATCGCATCCTGGTGGGAGCCGGAGAACGAGGTGTAGACCAGGTCGCCGGCGTAGGGATGGCGCGGGTGCACCGGCAGCTGGTTGCAATGCTCGACCGTGCGGCGGATGTCGTCGATATCGGAGAAGTCCAGGCCCGGGGCCACGCCCTGGGTATAGAGGTTGAGCGCGATGTTGACCAGGTCGACGTTGCCGGTGCGCTCGCCGTTGCCGAACAGGCAGCCCTCGATGCGATCGGCGCCGGCCATCAGCGCGAACTCGCCGGCAGCCGTGCCGGTGCCCCGGTCATTGTGCGGATGGACCGACAGCACCACCGCATCGCGGCGGGCGATGTTCCGGTGCATCCATTCGATCATGTCGGCGAAGATGTTCGGCGTGGAATGCTCCACGGTCGACGGCAGGTTGATGATGCACTTGCGCGCCGGTGTCGGCTCCCACACGGCAGTGACCGCGTCCACCACGCGCTTGGCGAAGGCGAGCTCGGTGCCGGAGAACATCTCCGGCGAATACTCGAACGTCCAGTCCGTCTCCGGCTGCTTCTCGGCCAACTGCCGGATCAGGCGGGCATTGGCGACCGCCAGGCCGACGATCTCGTCCTCGTCCAGGCCGAGCACCACCTCGCGCATGATCGGCGCCGTGGCGTTGTACAAGTGCATCACCACCCGCTTGGCGCCCCTCATCGCCTCGAAGGTGCGGGCGATCAACGGCTCGCGTGCCTGGGTCAGCACCTGGATGGTGACGTCGTCCGGCACCAGGTTTTCCTCGATCAGGCGGCGCACGAAGTCGAATTCGGTCTGCGACGCCGACGGAAAGCCGACCTCGATCTCCTTGAAGCCGATTCGCACCAGGAGCTGGAACATCCGCAGCTTGCGCGCCACGTCCATCGGCTCGATCAGCGCCTGGTTGCCGTCGCGAAGGTCGACGCTGCACCAGAGGGGAGCCCTGGTCAGGACGGCATCCGGCCAGGTCCGGTCGGTCAGGCGTACGGGTGCGAAGGCGCGGTACTTGGTGGCGGGTTGCTTCAGCATGATGTTCTTCCTAACGTGTTGCGGGAACCAGCAACCCCCAAATGCAAAACGGCCCGTTGCTGGTGCAGACGGGCCGTTTGATAAGGATTGCGCGCGCGCTACCGTCTCCGCCCGTGGGGGATGCCTAGTAGGAGGGCTAGCGAAATGCGTTTCATGAGAATCACTTTAGCACACAACGGGAGGACGTGGGAAGGCGCGCGCGTCGCGCAGCGGCACCGCCTGCGCTTCATCGCACGCCGGACACGGCGGCCGACGGCGTCGATCGGCAGGTGAAGCGATAGCGTCGCTATCGCCCTTCCCGCCGCCACGGGACGCCCGTAGAATCCACGCAATATCGGTGAAAATCAATTTCATTCTTCGTCCGACCAGGCACTCGCGAGGAGACGATGGGAATCGACGTATACGTGACCGGCGTCGGCATGACGCCGCTGGGCAAGCACCTGGAGCGGACGGTGCGGCAGCTCACGGCCGACGCCGTCGACAAGGCATTGGCAGATGCCGGCGTCGATCGCGAAGCGATCCAGGCGGCCTGGTTCTGCAACACCCGCCAGGGCGCGCTGGAAGGCCAGCACGGGATCCGCGGCCAGTGCTCGCTGCGGGCCCACGGCTTCCAGGGCATCCCGATCTTCAACACCGACAACGCTTGCGCAAGCTCGAGCTCCGGGTTGTTCCAGGCATTCGCCGCCGTGCGCGCCGGCATCCACGACATCGTGCTTGTCGTCGGCGCCGAGAAAATGAACTACCCGCAACGCCGGGAAGCGATGTTCGAGGCTTTCAAGGGCAGCTGGGATCGCGAGCTGGCCGATCAGCACCTCGCCGCACTGCTGGCCATGGGAGAGGGCCTGCCGCTTCCGCCCGAGGCTGCGGCGGCGACCGGCGATCGCTCGGTGTTCATGGACATCTATGCCGCCCAGGCTCGCTTCCACATGCTGCGTTTCGGCACGACCCAGCGGCAGATCGCAGCCGTGGCCGCGAAGAACCACTGGCACTCGCAGTGGAATCCGCTGGCCCAGTACCGTCATCCGATGACGGTGGACGAGGTGCTCGCCGACAAGCTGATCGCCTGGCCGATCACCCGCTCGATGTGCGCGCCGATGACCGACGGGGCCTGTGCGCTGGTGATCACCTCGGGTGCGGCCATGCGCCGCCTCTCGCCGGAGCGTGCCGTGCGCATCCGCGGTATCGGCGTCAGCAGCAGCTCGGACCGACCGGCTTCCGAGGTGGACCGGCATCTGACCCGGGTCGCCGCACAGAGGGCCTACGCCATGGCCGGCGTCGGACCCGACGACATCTCGGTGGCAGAACTCCACGATGCCTCGGCCATCGCCGAGATCCTGCATGCCGAGAACGTCGGCTTCTGCGCCTATGGCGACGGCGGCCCGTTCGCCGAACGGGGCGAGTCCCGGCTGGGTGGCCGGCTGCCGATCAACGTGTCGGGCGGGTTGCACTCCAAGGGTCACCCCATCGGCGCAACCGGCGCGATCCAGATCCACGACCTGGTCCGGCAGCTTCGTCACGAGGCCGGACCTGCGCAGGTGGCCGGTGCCCGACTCGGCCTGGCGGAGAACGGCGGCGGCTTTCATGGCCTCGAGGAAGCCGCCTGCGTCGTGACCGTGCTCGAACGGGCCACCGCCTGACATGATCCGCCTGCGCCGCCCGACCTCAGCGCGGCATCAGGTCCGGCGGGTCGAGCGCTCGCTCGATGGCAGCTGCGGTCCGCGCGATACGCGGCCCGAGGTCGTCGTGCAGGAGCTTCTCCGGCAGGCTGTAGGCCGGGCCGCCGAGGTTGATCGCGAATACCCGGCCGTTCGCGGGGTGCCGGATCGGCGCCGCGGCGCCATGGATGTCCCGTTGCCAGTCACCGACGCTCACGCAGTAGCCATGCGCGGCAACCTCGCGCCGCGCCTTGCCCACGGCTGCGATCAGCGCGTTCCATCCCGCGCCGTCATGCAGCGGCCTCAGCTCCGCGACCAGGCGTTCGGCTTCCTCCGGTCCGTGGCCTGCCAGCCAGGCGCGTCCCATCGAGGTGGTCAGCACCGGGATCCGGGAACCGGCATGGAGCCTCAGGCCGATCAGCGCCTCGCCCTCGCAGGCGTCGGTGTAGACCATCTGCTGGCCGTCCCGGGTGCCGAGCCCGACGTTGAAGTTGGCCGAGCGGGCGAGCTCCTGCATCAACGGCCGCGCGATGCGGCGCAGGTGCGTCGCGGACATGGCGAGCGCGCCCAGCGCGAGTGCTCCGGCACCGAGTTCGTAGACGCGATGGCGCGGGTCATAGGCCAGGTAGCCGCAGTGCTGCAGCGTGAAGGTCAGGCGCGAGACCGTCGGCTTCGGAAGGCCGGTTCGCTCGGCAAGCTCGGTATTGCCCAGCGGCCCGTCGCCTGGACGGAAGGCATTGAGCACCGCCACGGCGCGGGCGACTGCGCCGACGAACTGGCTGTCTTCATCCGCACCGCCGGTCGCCGGTGCGACGCCTGCCATGGGCTCGTCGGCACGCCGGCTGCGTTGCGAACGCTGTCGCAGGCGATTGCCGACGGGGTGGGGGGGCAACTTCGCTGCCATCGAAGGCTCATTCCAATGATGAAGGTCGATGATAGGACCGAACGGCGGTTGGGAAGGCGTGCATGAAGCAGTTGAACGGACTGATCTCCGCATCAGGCTCGGTGGACGGTAGAGCGCTCGCGGATCGGGTCGCCCGCGCAGCGACGGCGCTGGCTTCGATCGGCGTGGGTGTCGGTGACCGCGTCGCGCTCTTGATGCGCAACGACCAGCCGCTGGTGGAGGCCCTGCTCGCCACGCAGCACCTGGGGGCCTACCCGGTGCCGTTGAACTGGCATGCCAAGGCCGACGAAATCCATCACGTCCTGACCGACTGCGGTGCCTCGGTGCTGATCGCGCATGCGGATCTGCTGGCCCCCGTCGCCAGCGCGGTGCCGACGGCGACGCGCCTCGTGCCGGTGGCGCCCTCCCCGGCGGTACTTGCTGCCTACCACGCATCCTGGGACGGTACGATGCCGGCGGGCGCCGCCCCGCCGTGGTCGGACTGGATCGGGGCCCAGGCGCCGATTGCCGCCGCGGCAGCCGCCGCACCGGAGAGCATCATCTACACCTCCGGGACCACCGGCCTTCCCAAGGGCGTGCGGCGTCTTGCGGCGACACCGGACCAGCAGCGGTTGACCTCGCGCATGCGCGAGACCGTCTTCGGGATCGTGCCTGGCGCGCGGGTCCTGGTTCCCGCGCCGCTTTACCACACGGCGCCGAACTTCTTCGCGCTGCGGGCCGCGCGGATCGCCGAGTTGCTGGTGCTGCCAGCGCGCTTCGATGCCGAAGGAATGCTCGCGGAGATCGAGCGGCACCGGATCACCCACCTCTATGCAGTGCCGACGATCTTCATCCGGTTGCTGGCGCTGCCGGAGCCGGTCCGACGTCGGCATGACCTCGGTTCGCTGAGCTTCGCGCTGCACGCCGGCGCCCCCTGTCCGCCCGAGGTCAAGCGCCGCATGATCGAATGGTGGGGCCCCGTCATCAACGAGTACTACGGCTCGACCGAGGCAGGTCCGAGCACCTTCGTCCGGGCCGAGGAGTGGCTCGAGCGGCCCGGAACCATCGGCAGGCCGGTCGACGGCGTCCACATCGAGGTGCGCGACGCCGAGGACCGACCACTGGACACCGACGAGGTGGGCGAGCTCTTCGTGAGGAACGACGGCTACGCCGACTTCACCTATCTGAACCGCCCTCAGGCGCGGGCGGAACTCCAGCGGCGCGGCATGATGGCGACCGGCGACCTGGGACGGCGCGACGCTGCCGGCTACTTCTACCTCTGTGACCGCAAGCGCGACCTGGTGATTTCCGGCGGGGTGAACCTCTACCCGGCCGAGATCGAGGCGATCCTGCAGACGATGCCCGGCGTGGCCGACTGTGCGGTCTTCGGCATCCCGGATCCGGAATTCGGCGAGGGCCTGGCTGCGCTGGTCGAGCCGATGCCCGGCCACGCACCGTCCGAGCCGGAGATTCGCGCCTTCCTGAAGCACCGCCTGGCCGACTTCAAGGTCCCGCGGCGGATCGAGTTGCGCGCCTCGCTGCCGCGCGAGGAGTCCGGCAAGATCCGCAAGCGCCTGTTGCGCGAACCGTACTGGCAGGATGCCGGGCGGCAGATCTGAAGCACCGTAGCAACCGGAGCCGACCATGGAGCACGACACCCTCTCTGCGCTGCGCGACGCAGTCAGGCCCTTCACCCGCAACCGCCTGGTGCCGCTCGAGAACCGGGTCGCGGGCCGGGGCCCGGGGTGCG
>JAEZQX010000457.1 GCA_023441105.1 Pseudomonadota bacterium
CCCCCTTGCCGTCCTGGGGGGGCGCCGCCAGAGGCCGGGCAAAGCCCGATCCTCGGCGGCTGCTGGGTGTGGGGCGGTCAGGCTTGCGACGGTTAAGGCCGGGTTGGGCTGAATGGCGCCCGATGCCAGGGACGAGGCGGGGCGGAGCCGCTCCGCCGCGGCCTGATCAGGCTTCGATGCGCTTCTGCAGTTCCGGCGGGTTGGCCGAGGCCTGGCGGAAAGTATCCTTGCCGGAAGACAGCTTCAACCCGGCCTTCTTCACTTCGCTGTCCTCCACCTTGGCGAGCGGCGTGTAGCGCGGATGATGGTGCTCGACGTAGGGATCGTTGCGCGCGGCGTTGTAGCACATCAGCACGGTCCAGCGGCGGTTCGGCGAGCGGTTCTGATCCGACCGGTGGAGCACGTTGCTGTGGAAGAAGAGCCCATCGCCCGGCTCCATCTCGGCGTACTCGAGCGGCATCCGCTCGAGGATCTGCTCGACGCGGCGCGGGTCGGCGCCAACCTGCTCGCCGGGGAGCACGCCGTGCTCGATGCGGCCGCAGAGGTGCGAGCCCTTCACCACCTGGAGGCAGCCGTTCTCGCGGGTCGAATGATCGAGCGCAACCATGACGCTGGCCATCAGCGGGAAGACGCAGCCATTGTGGTACCAGTAGCCGTAGTCCTGGTGCCACTCCCAGGCGCCGCCGACCTCGGGCTCCTTGGCGGTGAGCTTGGAATGGTAGTGGTAGACCTCGCCGCCGAGCATCTGCTCCATCCTGTCGACCACCCGCCGCGAGCGGGCGGCGAGGCCGTAGACGCTGTCGCCGGGATGGTTCCAGAGCGCCATGCGGGTGGCATTGCCGGTCTTGTCGCGCCGATCGTAGAAGCTCTCGCGCAGCGCCGGATCCATCTCGATCGCCTGGCGCATCAAGGCGATCTCCTCGCTGTCGAACAGCTTCTTCACCATGAAGTAGCCGTCACGCTCATAAGCCGACTGCTCGTCGGCAGTCAGAATCGAATCCGTCTTCACTGAGTCCCCTTGGTCTGCTCGCCTGCGTCGACCGTCGACGCCTCCGGACGCCGATGTTAATCTCTTCGACGGCGATTCCGAGGGCCGGTGCTGCCACTCCTTGCCGCCGCGCGACGGACCGACGCCGCCTTCCATCCCGTCTCCACCTCGTCGATCCGCTGCGATTCACCCGCCGATCCACTTCCGCGATTTCACGCCACCCTCACCCACCGGAGCCAGTCGCCCCATGGCACGTCGATTTGTCGTCGCAGGCATGCTTCACGAAACCAATACCTTCTCGCCGGTCGCGACCCCGCTGGCATCCTTCTTCTCGCGGGCGGCGGCTCTCGATCCGGCGGAAGGACCGATGCTGAGCGGTCGGCGCGCCATCGACGCCTATGCCGGCACCAACATCGCGTTCGCCGCTTTCCTCGAGGCGGCGGCGAGGGTCGGCGGCGAGGTCGAGGTGCCGGTCTATGCCAACGCCTCGCCGAGCGCGCCAACCGACCGGCAGTCGTTCGACACCATGGCCGGCGCGATCGTCGCCGCGGTCGCCAAGGGATGCGACGCAGTCATGCTCGACCTGCACGGCGCCATGGTGGTGCAGGGTTACGACGACGGGGAGGCGGAGCTGTTGCGGCGAATCCGGGAAGTCGCCCCGGAGGTGCCGATCGCGGTCGCGCTCGACTTCCACGGCAACCTCAGCCCGGCACTGGTCGAGCGGGCGAACATCATCACCGGCTATCGCACGTATCCGCATGTCGACATGGGCGAGACCGGCGAACGGGCGGCGCGGTCCCTGATGGCGATGCTCGACGGGCGGGCCAGGCCGGTCACCGTGCAGCGCTGGCTGCCGATGCTGACGCACATGAACCAGCACTCGCCGATGTTCCAGCCGATGAAGGACATCATGGGCCGTGCCATCGAGCTGGAAGCCGCCGGCGAAGTGTTGAATGCGTCGGTCTTCGGTGGCTTTCCGCTGGCCGATATCCCCTGGGCGGGCCTCAGCGTGATCGTGGTGGGCGACGAATCCCGCCCCGGCGGCCTGGCGCGGGCGCAGGCCTGCTGCGAGGAGCTCGCGGACCTGGCGTGGCAGCGGCGCGCGGGGTTCGTCTATCGGCCGGATCCGCTGGCGGTCACCATCGCCCAGGCCAAGGCGCTGGACGACTTTCCGGTCGTGCTGGCGGACCACGGCAACAACACCGCCTCCGGCGGCTCGGCCGACACCATGGAGACCATCGCCGAGGCCCTGCGCCAGGGACTGCACGGCATTCTTGCCGGCCCGATCTGCGATCCCCGCAGCGTTGCCGCCATGATCGAGGCCGGCGTCGGCGCCCGCGTCACGCTGCCGGTCGGCGGCCGGGTGGACATGCCCAGCATCGGCCGCAAGGGCGTGCCGCTCACCTTGACCGGAACCGTACGCGCCATCACCGACGGCCAGTTCACCATCACCGGCCCGATGATGACCGGCGTCAAGGTCGCCTGCGGCCGCACGGCGGTGCTCGACACCGGCCCGCTGCAGCTGGTAGTGTCGGAAGAGCGGACCGAACCGGTGGATCTGGGCGTTTTCACCCATTGCGGCCTCGACCCGCTGCGGGCGCGCTACCTGATCATCTATTCGCGGCAACACTTCCGTGCCGGGTTCCAGCCGATCGCGAAGTCGATCCTGATGGCGGCGGGCCCCGGTGTTTGCAGCTCCGACTACGGTCAGTTCCCCTTCCGCAACCTGCGCCGGCCAATCTACCCGCTCGATCCCGACGCGAACCGGTGACCCCGGCCGCGGGAACTGCGCGGAGGATGTGTACAATGAGAATCATTACCATTGACGTCCGGCGGCGGATGGGGGTCCCCGGGGGTTCCCGCCGCTGCCGGATCCTGATCTCGTTGGTTCGCACCGTTCCTGCTGCGCATATTACCCAGGGGCCTCGAGGTTGATGGTCCGAACGCTGCCCCGGCCGCGTCGCGAACCGTCAGTCGGCCCATGCTTCTCCCGTGACATCGACTCCTCCGCCAGCTTCGCAAGCCTCGCCCGCCACGCCGCTGCCGCCCACCCCGCCCCCGGCGGACGGTGACCCGGCTGCTTACTCGGGACCGGATGCCGCCAGGCTGGCCGCGGCGCTGAGCCTCGGCTCGCGTCCTCCGCGCTGGCACCATGCGCCGGTGGTGGTGGGCGTCGTCCTCGTACATCTCGCGGCGGCCTGGTCGCTGAGTCGCGTCGACGTGCGGGTACACGAAGACGTCGAACCTGCCCCCCTGTTCGTGCAACTCCTGCCAGAACCGGCGCCGCCAGAGGCACCGCCGGCGGCCGAGCCGCCGCCAGCACCGCCACCCGAACCGCCGGCTGCTCCGCCGGAACCGGAACCGCCGCCGCCTCCCGCGCCGGAGCCGCCC
>JAEZQX010000538.1 GCA_023441105.1 Pseudomonadota bacterium
GATGGATTCTTCTACGCGTTACTGAACAGGCAAACTTGAACCGGCGTCCTTTTCTGGCGGCGCTGGGTTGCGCGGTGCTGCTGACCTGGATGCGGCCGGCGCAGTCCAACGGCACCATCCAGGTGGAGCAGGCCCGGCTGGACGTCTCCCGTCCGGACGGCCTGGTCCTGCTGTCCGCCGACTTCGTGGTCGCGCTCACCGCGACCCTCCAGGATGCCGTCAACCGCGGCCTGCCGCTCTATTTCCTGACCGAGGTGCTGGTCGAACGCGGGCGCTGGTACTGGTTCGACGAGACCGTGATCGAGACGCAGATCGAGTGGCGACTGTCCTATCATGCATTGACGCGCCAGTTCCGGGTGGCCGCCAACGGCCGCAGCGACTCGTTCGGTTCGCTCGAGGAGGCGTTGGCGGCGATGAGCAGCGTCAAGCGCTGGCAGGTCGCGCCGCTGTCTCGTTTCAACAAGGGCAGCGTCTATGAAGTGTGGGTGCGCATGCGCCTCGACACCACCCGGTTGCCCAAGCCGTTCCAGATGACTGCGCTCACCGATCGCGACTGGAACCCCCAATCCGAATGGAAGCGGCTCGACTTCACCGTCCCGACCCCGACAAGCGCTCGGTAACCCGCGCGCTGCGTCTGTCGCTGGTGCTGTCGGTCGCGCTGGCGGCCGTGCTGCTGTCGCTGCTGGCAGTCGCGAGCGGCAACAACGAGCTGCTGCAGCACCACTACGGGCTGCTGCTGTGGCTCAACGTCGGCATCGCGATCGGCCTCGCGATCCTGGCGATCGAGCTGGCGCGCCGGCTCTACATCCGCTACCGGCGCGGGCTGTTCGGCACCCGGCTGATGGCTCGCCTGGCGATGGCCTTCATCTTCATGACGGTCGTCCCGGTGCTGCTGATCTACCTGGTCGCGGTGCAGTTCCTCGGCCGCTCGATCGAATCCTGGTTCGACGTGCCGATGGAGCGCGCGCTCGATTCGGGCCTAACCCTCGGCCGCACGACCCTCGATTCGCTGCTGGTCGACCTCAACGCCAAGGCGCGAGTGGCCGCCAGCGAGCTCGAGTCGGCGTCGCCGCTGCAGTGGGCGGAGAAGCTGCAGGAGCTGCGTGAACGCGCCGGCGTCCAGGAGGCGCTGATCCTGACCAGCTCCGGGCGGATCCTGCAGGCGAGCGGCTCGCGCTTCTCGTCGCTGGTACCCGACCTGCCGTCGGCGGCCGCGCTGCGCCAGGCACGGGTGACCCGCTCCTACGCCGCCATCGAGCCGCTCGAGGCTGCCGGGGCCACGACCGCGGCGCCCGGCATGCCCGGGCTGAAGATGCGCTCCATCGTGTCGCTGAGCTCGCCGTCGCTGGGCGAGGAGAACCGCCTGCTGCAACTGGTGCATCCGGTGCCGGCGGCACTGTCGGAAAACGCCGAGGCGGTGCAGGCGGGCTTCAGGGACTACCAGGAGCTGTCGCTGTCGCGGATGGGCCTCAAGCGCATCTTCCGCGTGACCCTGACCGTCACCGTCCTGCTCACGGTCTTCTCCGCGATCGCCGCCGCCTTCCTGCTGGCCGGCTGGATGACCGGGCCGCTGTCGATGCTCGCCGCCGGCACCCGCGCGGTGGCCGAGGGCGACTTCAGGCCGGTCAAGGACTATGTCGGCCGCGACGAGCTCGGCGTGCTGACCCAGTCGTTCAACGCCATGACCCGCCAGCTCGAGGACGCGCGGGCGCAGGTGGAGCGCAACCGGGTCGAGCTCGAGCTCGCCAATGCGCGGCTGGCCAGCGTTCTTTCCAACCTGACCGCCGGCGTGATCGTCCTCGACCGGGACTTCCGCGTATCGCTCGCCAATGCCGGCGCCGAGAAGATCCTCGGCGAACCGGCGCAGCGCATGGTGGGGCAGCCGTTCGCTTCGCTGCCGGGCCTGGCCGCCTTCCAGGCGGAGATCTCGCGCGCCTTCGAGGAGGCCGGCGACACCGAGTCCCAGAGCTGGCAGCGCCAGGTGGCCATCGATGCGCCCAGCAGCGGCGACACCGACCAGCGTGGCACCGGCAAGACGCTGCTGTTGCGCGGCGCGTTGCTGCCGGAAGCACATGGCGATCACTTGTTGGTGATCGACGACATCACCGATGTCGTATCCGCGCAGCGTGCGATTGCCTGGAGCGAGGTCGCCCGTCGCCTTGCCCACGAGATCAAGAATCCGCTCACGCCGATCCAGCTCGCCGCCGAACGCATGGACTTCAAGCTCGGCAGCAAGCTCGCCGGCAGCGACCGCGAGCTGCTGGCCCGCAATACGAAGACCATCGTCAACCAGGTCGGCGCGCTCAAGCTGATGGTCGACGAGTTCCGCGACTACGCCCGCCTGCCGACGGCTCGGCTCGCCCCGCTCAATCTCAACGAGCTGGTGACCGAGATCCTGTCGCTCTACGCCGATACCGATCCCAACCGCACCGTGCGGGTCCACCTGACGCCGGGTTTGCCGCGCATCCTCGGCGACGCCGGCCAGCTCAGGCAGGTGATCCACAACCTGTTCAAGAACGCCATCGAAGCGACCGAGAAGCAGACGGTGCGCATCCTCGAGGTGTTCACCGATGCCGCCCACAACACCGCCGGCCAGATCAACGGCGTGCGCCTGGTGGTGCGCGACAACGGGCCCGGCTTCGAGCCGGCGATGATGGCCCGGGTGTTCGAGCCCTACGTCAGCAGCAAGGCCAAGGGCACCGGCTTGGGCCTGGTGATCGTCAGGAAGATCGTCCAGGACCACGGCGGGCGGGTCGAAGTCGGCAACCGGCCGGAGCCGTTCCCGCTGCCGGCAATGCCCGGGGCCGAGGACGGGAGCGGCGGGGCAGGGCATGTCCCAGGGGCGTACGTGAACGTCCTCTTTGCGAAATTGGAAAAAAGCGACGACAATTTCAGCGTGCCCGCAACAGAAAAAGAAAATCGTCTCGATAACGCACCGACGGCGCACCGCGTCGGTACCTAAACGACCCGCTAGGAAA
>JAEZQX010000542.1 GCA_023441105.1 Pseudomonadota bacterium
CGGCGGCGTGCCAAGGGGTCCACAGCGGACGCGGGGCGGAGGGCGCCGGCGCGAAGCGCCGGAAACAGGATGCGCCGCCAGACACTGCCATCCGCATGCGGACTCGATCAGCGCAGCCGGCAGCCGCCCGCGAGGAGGTCAGGACCGGGGTGGCCCTCGAGCCGGCAGCGCCGCGCCGGCGAGCGCATGCAGGTGCGCGATGACGGCGGGACTGGCCGCATGCGCGAGCGGAGAGACCGGTGGCAAAGGTACCGGCGCGAGCAACGGGGGTGGCGCCACGCCCTGGCAGAGCGGACAGGCCATCGATGCGTTGCGCGTGGCTTGCTCGCTGCCGTCATCTCCCACGACCACCAGCTTCACGCCGGCGCCACCATGGCAGACGATCTGCATCTCGGCATGCGCCAGCATCGGCGACAGAAGCCCGGCGATCACGACGAGCCAGTAAGCGGCCAGGACCAACCGCGCTGTCCGGATCGAACACCACAGGGCATGCATGGCGCGGATAGTAGCAGACGGCGCCATTGCGCGATCACGCGCCGGACGATGCCCGCCACTGCGCGTATGCCGCGGGCAGGCAGACGGCGCATGGCCGGTAGCCGGCGGCTCGCGCATGCGCCTCGTCCTGGAAGAAGACGCGCTGCGCAACGTAGCCGCCCTTCGCGATCGCGCGCAGCGCCGTGCGGCAGTCGAGCCGGCCGTAGAGGCGGCTGCCGCGGTGACCGCCGAGCGTGCCGGGCCGAGGGCTCTGCCACGGGCGACCGTCCGGTCCGACGAGGGTCCAGCGGCGAGCCTCGGTCATTCGCCGGCCGCCGACTCCACGGTGGCCCTGGCCGCGGCAGCGCCCTCCCGCACCAGCAGCGCGCGCTTGCGCTCGGCACCCCAGCGGTAGCCCGACAATCCGCCGTCGCGGCGGACGACGCGGTGACAGGGAATGGCAACGGCGAGCGCATTGCCGGCACAGGCGTTGGCCACGGCGCGCACCGCACCGGGCGCGCCGATCCGGCTGGCGATCTCGCCGTAGGTCACGGTGGCGCCCGCCGGTATCTCGCGCAGCGCCTGCCACACACGCTGCTGGAATGCCGTGCCGCGGACATCGAGCGGCAGGTCGTGCCCGAGAGCCGGCTTCTCGACCAGTCCGACCACCCTTGCGACCAGACCCTCGAAACCAGCGTCGCCGCCGACCATCTCGGCGCGCGGGAACTTGTCCTGCAGGTCGCGTACCAGCCGGTCCGGGTCGTCGCCGATGAAGATGGCACAGACGCCGCGCTCGCTTTGCCCGACCAGGATCGAGCCGAGCGAACATTCCCCGACCGCAAAGCGCACCGTGGCGTTGGCGCCGCCGTCGCGAAAGCTCGCCGGGCTCATGCCGAGCAATCGATCGGATGCCTCGTAGAAGCGACTGTTGGAACCGAAGCCCACGTCGTAGATCGCCTCGGTGACCGAGCGGCCCTGCCGCAGGCGCTCACGCACCCGCCGGCCGCGATGGCCGGCGGCATAAGCCTTGGGGGTGAGACCGGTGATCGACCGAAAGACGCGGTGGAAGTGGAACGGACTCATGCCGGCATCCTGCGCCAGTTGGGCCAGGCTCGGCGGCTCCTCCGCTGCCTCGATGCGTCGGCAGGCGGCGGCAACCAGCGCCGCATGCCGCGCTGCCAGGCTGCTGCGGTCCCTGCTTGCGCGACGGCTCGGGCGATAACCGGCCGCCTCAGCAGCCTCGCCGGATTCGAAGAACTCGACGTTCTCGCGCCGCGGCAGCCGCGTGGGGCTGCTGGGCCGGCAATAGACGCCGGTCGTCTTGACGGCGTAGACGAACTGGCCATCCGCCGCCGGGTCGCGGGCTTGCACCGCCGCCCAGCGCCGGTCGTCGGTCGCGCCGCGGCCGCGCTCGCCGTCCCTGGTGCCGATCGTGCTCATGACGACTCCGCTGCTCATGTGGCAAGGATAGCCGTTGGAGTCGGCGGCTGCATTCCGGCTCTTGCTGTCGAATTCGCCACCGGTGGCGATCGCCGCGCCGCTGCCACCGGCTCAACCGGCCTTGCGAAACGTGAGGTTGATGCGGCAGCCGCGCAGCAGTTCGTGGCCGCCGCCGCCCACGCCGGCCGGCCCCGCGAGCAGGTCGTCCTGGCGGCCGGCCTGCGGGTCCTTGAGTGGCAGCACGCCGTGGAAGCGCAGGCGGTCGACGCCACCCCACACCACGGCATCGCCATGCTCGAGCAGCACCCGCGCGGCGCGGTCGCCGCGGGCCAGGCCGCCAAAGAGGAACACCGCCGGCAGGCCCAGCGACAGCGAGACGATCGGGTGGTCCAGGTCGCGCTCGTCGCGGTCCTGGTGCAGCGACAGCCGGTTGCCGGGGAGGTAGCGGTTGATCAGGCAGGCGTCGGGCTCGAAGCCGCCGAAGCCGGCCGCGCCGGCCGCGTCGCCGGCAAGCCGCAGGAATGGCGCCGGCAGCGCCGGCCAGGGCCGGTCGTGCAGCGGGTCGTCGGGCCGATAGCGGTAGCCGCGGCGATCGCTGGTCCAGCCGAGCGCGCCGCAGTTGCTCATGGCCACCGACATCCGCTGGCCGCCGGGCGTCATCATGTGCCGCAGCGGCGCGCGCGCAAGAATCGCCTGCAGGGACGCCAGCAGGACCGGCGCCTCCGCGACCGCAAAGCCACGCAGGAGCCACGCGCACGGACCGAGTTGCTGGCGCGCCGGCGACTGCGTCATTGCGCGTCGTGGAAGATGACGCCGAGGGTGAAGCGCTGCCCGTTGCGCAGCCGGCTCACACCGTGGCGATGATTGACGCGGTAGACGCCGCGGGTGCCCTGCACCGGTCGCGCATTCACCGCGAACACGACGGCATCGCCCTGGCGCAGGGCGACGACCTCGGGCCGCGACTGCATGCGCGGCCGCTGCTCGGTCATCACGAACTCGCCGCCGCTGAAATCCCGGCCGGGTTCGGACAGCAGGACCGCCAGCTGCAGCGGGAACACCTGCTCGCCGTAGAGGTCCTGGTGCAGGCAGTTGTAGTCCCCTTCCCCGTAGCACAGCATCAATGGCGTCGGGCGCAGCTGGCCGTGTTCATGGCAGCGCCGGATGAAGTCGGCATGCCGCGGGGGAAAGCGCGTCTCCAGCCCGAGCGCCTCGTGCCAGCGATTCGCGACCGGCACGAGGCGCGGATAGATCGACTCGCGCAGCAGCGCCACCAACTGCGGCAAGGGATAGGCGAAGTACTTGTACTCGCCGCGACCGAATCCGTGGCGGCTCATCACGATCCGGCTGCGAAACGCCGCGTCCTGCGCGTACAGCGGAATCAGTGCGTCGCATTCCTCAGCGGTCAGGAGGGCGGGCAGGACGGCGCAGCCGGCGCTATCGAGCTGCTCCTCGACAGCCCGCCATGGGACCGCATCCAGTCGGCCTGCCAGTGGCGCGTGGCTGCCCGCAGGCACCGGACGCGCCGGCGACCGCGAGCCCTTCGCGAGGTTCATCCGCGCGCCTCCATTTCGAGGAGGCTGCGCTTGCGGTCGATCCCCCAGCGGTAGCCGGTCAGCGAGCCGCTGCGTCCGATGACCCGGTGACAAGGAATCACCACCGCGAGGCGGTTGGCCGCGCAGGCCGAAGCAACGGCACGCACGGCACGCGGGCGGCCGACCCGGGCGGCGAGGTCACTGTAGGTCAGCGTCGCACCGACCGGGATCGCGCGCAGCGCCTCCCACACCTGCTGCTGCAACGGCGTGCCGCCGCCATCCAGCGGGTGATGGAATCCCTGCGCCGGCGTGTCGAGAAAGGCCCACCAGTCGGCGAGCGGGCCTGCGAGCGATGCCGCATCCTCCTGCAGGAGCGCATCCGGGAAGTGGCCGGCCAGCTCAGCCGCGAGCAACGCCTTGTCCTCGCCGAGCAGGATGGCGCAGACGCCGCGCGCCGACCGCGCCAGCAGGACGCTGCCGAGCGATGCCGCGGAGCTACCCGCTCCTGCCGGGTCGCCGGCCCCTGCCGGGCGCGGCGATCCCGTCGTGGCGCGCGATGCCGCCGCGGCCGCCGATGAGGGCTCGAGCCGCGGATGCCTGGCGACCGCCCAGGCGATCGGACCTTCCACCCAGCGACGCCGCGATGCCAGGCTGCGCGACGCAGCGGCAGCCACGCCCCCGGTTTCCGCCGGCATTGCCGCCGGCCCCGTCAACATGCCATCCTTCATCGTGTATTCCTTCATCATGTCCTGCCCGACCGTCGGGTCCGTTCGCGGCGCCGCGATCTGCAGCGCCTGAAGGCAGTCTAGGCAGCAGCAGCAGAAGCCGCACTCCGGGCCTTGCGGTCGAATCGGATGAGGAATCCGCCCATGCATGCGATGGTACTCACGGCTCCGCGGCAACCGCTTCGCCTCGAGGAGCGTCTCGAGCTGCAACCGGGACCGGCGGAGGTCCGCATCCGGGTTCGGGCCTGCGGCGTCTGCCGCACCGACCTGCATCTCGTCGACGGCGAGTTGCCGTTGCCGCGCCTGCCGATCGTCCCCGGCCACGAGATCGTCGGCACGGTGGAACAAGTCGGCCGGGACGTCGAGATCCTGGCGGTCGGGCAACTCGTCGGCGTGCCATGGCTGGCCCGCACCTGCGGCCGTTGCCGGTACTGCCGGTCGGGGCGGGAGAATCTCTGCGACCGGCCGCTCTTCACCGGACACGGGCGCGACGGCGGCTTCGCCAGCCACGTGCTGGCGGATGCCGCCTACTGCCTGCCGCTCGCGCTGGCGCAGGATCCGGTTCATGTCGCGCCCTACCTTTGCGCCGGCCTCATCGGCTGGCGCTCGCTGCGCATGGCCGGCGACGAGGCGAGCGACCTCGGCCTGTACGGCTTCGGGGCGGCGGCGCACCTGGTGGCGCAGTGCGCGGTGCGCCAGGGACGGCGGGTCTACGCCTTCACGCGCCCCGGCGACCTGCAGGCGCAGGCCTTCGCCCGCAGCCTCGGCGCAGCCTGGGCCGGGAACTCGGACGAGCCCTGCCCGGCAGAGCTCGATGCGGCCATCATCTTCGCGCCGGTGGGCGCCTTGGTGCCGCTGGCCCTGCGCGCGGTCCGCAAGGGCGGCCGCGTCGTCTGCGGCGGCATTCACATGAGCGACATTCCGACGTTTCCCTATCGGCTCCTCTGGGAGGAGCGGCAGCTGCTGTCGGTGGCCAACCTCACCCGCGACGACGGCGTCGAGTTCCTGCGCTTCATCGCCCAGGAGCCGCTCGCGGTGGCGGCAACGACGTATCCCCTCGAGCGGGCGAACGACGCACTCGACGACCTTCGAGCGGGCCGATTGCAGGGCGCCGCCGTGCTGGTGCCATGAGCGCCAGCGGCGATGCCGGCCAGCTCAACGGCGGCGCACCTGCTGCTCGATCGGCGGGCGCCGCCCGGTCTTCACCACCAGCTCGACTTCGTCGCGGCCACGCATGACCTTGTAGCGGCCGTTCTCGCCGGGCTTGATGGTGGCGGTCCGGTTGATGAGGTCGACGGTATCGACGACCGCCTGCTCGTCGACCGCAACCACCACGTCACCGGGCTGCATCCCGCCGGCGTCCGCCGGGCCGCCGCGCAGCAGCCGGACGATGCTGGCGCAGCGTCCGCCAGCCATTCGACGGTAACTGCGCCAAAAATATGCGAACCTTCCTGTTCGCGGCGGGCCTTCGCTGCGGACTTGGCCAGGCGGTCAGCTGGCCGGCAGCGCGGCCAGGCAGCGGCATTTCAACTACGGAGACTCCGCCATGTCCACGTTCCCCTGTTCGCGATCCTCGGTTCTGGCAGCGCTGGTCACGGCCAGTACCCTGGCGATGGCGCAGACGCCATCGCCGTCACAAGCACCGTCGCCTTCGGAGTCCGCATCGCCGCCGTCGATGTCGTCGTCGCCGGATGCAATGGGCAGGCAGCGACCAGGCAGCGCCGGCCAGTACACACCAGGACAGCACCACGCAGAGCGCCACGGGCGCGGCATGATGGGCGGCGGCATGATGGGCGGCGGCATGGGCGGCGGCATGGGCGGCCACATGATGGGCGCTTGTCCGATGGCCGGCGCATTGCCGCCAGGCAACGAGAAGCTCGCGATGCGGATGCACGGCGAGATCATGGTCGCCATCGGCAACATCCTCATCAAGAACGCCGACAACATCCAGCCGCCGCCGGCCCGGTAGCCAGACAGGTCGCTGCCGGAGGCAGACAAGATCTTCGGGTCCGACGAACCAACGCCGGATCGGCACCCGGTGCCCGTCAGCTGACCGAGGCTACGGCGCCGGGATGACGGCAACGCCTCGGAAAGAAGCGGGGATGAAGAATGGAGGCGCGAGCCGGAGTCGAACCGGCCTGGAAGGATTTGCAGTCCTCTGCATAACCGCTTTGCTATCGCGCCGGTGTCAGGAACCCGGACTATCGGGCGCTAGAGCACCCGGAGGCACAGGAGGACGCGGTGGGTGCCTTTCCGGATACGGCTCCAGGAATGGAGCGGGAGACGAGTCTCGAACTCGCGACCTCAACCTTGGCAAGGTTGCGCTCTACCAACTGAGCTACTCCCGCGATCGCGTCAAGCCTTTGAGTATAGCCAAAACATTTGCCTCAATGCAAATGAGGCGCCAATAACCGCCGCCGCTCGTCGCCTCGCGCGCGCCCTACTTGGCCGCGCCGCGCAGTTGCGGCCATGCCTGCTTGAGGTAGTAGCCCATCGACCAGAGCGTCAGGATGGCGGCGACGTAGATCAACCAGGTGCCAACGCGTTGGGTGTCGATCGCGTCGAACAGCCGGCCGTGGAACAACAGCAGCGGGATGGCGATCAGTTGCAGCACCGTCTTCAGCTTGCCGAGCGAGCTGACCGCGACGCTGCGCCTCGCGCCGATGGTCGCCATCCATTCGCGCAGCGCCGAGATCGCGATCTCGCGTCCGATGATGATCGCCGCCACGCCGGAATCCACCCTGCCGAGTTCCAGCAGCATCACTAGCGCCACGCACACCAGCAGCTTGTCGGCCACCGGATCGAGGAAGGCGCCGAAGGGTGTCTGCTGTCCGAGCCGTCGGGCGAGATAGCCGTCGACCCAATCCGTGACCGCCGCGAGGACGAAGATCACCGTCGCCACCAGGTTGCGCGATTGCATGCTCCAGCCTTCCCACGGCACCAGGTACACGGCCACCAGCAGTGGAATCGCCAGGATGCGTTGCCACGTCAGGAGGTTGGGCAGGTTGAACGGCATCGGCGGACGATGATCCTCGAGGGCTGGATGCCCCATGCTAACAGGCGGGCCCGAGGCGGCTCAGGCGCCCGCGGGCGGCGCCTTGAGAACCTGCAATTGCAGCGACGTCTCGCCCGCGTCCGAACCCAGCCAGATCTGCGACTCCTGGATGGTCACGTCGAGCCGCATGGAACGCGCCGCCAACGCCGCCAGCGCCGGTCCGGCCGCAGCCGGCAGCGACAGCACCGCGAGGTTGTCGAGGCGCATCAGCTCGGCCTCATTGCGCTTCCACCATTGCTCGGCCTTGGCTGCGCCGTAGGCGATCACGACCACCTCCCGCGCCCGGCCGCAGGCCTTGCGCAGCCACTTCTCCTCCGGCAGCCCGACTTCGATCCAGCTCTGCACCAATCCGGTCAGGTCGCGGCGCCAGAGATCCGGCTCGTCGTCGGTCGACAGGCCGCGGCCGAACTCGAGGTCGTCCGCGGCGAAGATGGCGAATGCCAGCAACCTCACCATCAGCCGCTCTTCCGTCTCCGAAGGATGCCGCGCCAGGGTGAGCGAATGATTCGCGTAGTAGTTGCGGTCCATGTCGGCGATCGACAGGTCCGCGCGATGGATAGTCGCACCGGTAGCCATGGGCGAGGATTCTAGTTCGCCGCCAGTGCGGTCAAGGATTCGTCGAGCAATCGCACCAGCACCATCTCGCCGTCGGTGCCGACGCGAAACTCGCCGTAGCGCGCCTTTTCGTAGCGCTGGCCGGTGCCTTCCCGGAAGTAGAACGCGTCGCTGCCCAGCCGCACCCTGCCCTTTCGCACGCGCGCTTTCAGGACGATCTCGCCGGCCTGCAGCGGGCTCGCTCGTTCCTGCAGGCGGACCAGCTGCGCGACGCCTTGGGAATCGGGTGCGACCACCGCGAAGGCATCGCGCGCCGCCAGCTTGCCTGCAGTCGCCAGGCGGGTATTGAGCTGCGCGGCCACCGCGTAATCCAGCGCCATGTAGTCGCCGGTCATGAAGGCGCGGGGATCGACCGGCGCAAGCGTGAGCCGCACCACCTGGCCCTCGCGCAGCAGTTGCTCCTTGCGCAAGATCGAGCCGTTGAAAACGAGGAACACGATCAGCGCCCCGGCGAGCGCCAACCCCATCGCGCCCTTTCCACCCCTTCCACCCTTTCCTTCCTTTCCGTCCTTCGCACCTTTCCCGCCGTTCGCGCCGGAGGTGCCGGCCTTTCCGCCAGCGGCGTCGGGATCGCCGTCGGGACCGTCCTCGCGCGTTCCGCGGCTGCCGGCTTCGATCGCGGGCTCGCGGAGCGCGACGTCGCTGCCGAGCGGCAAGTGCACGTCCGCCTGTGGGTCCGCCGCCGGCAACGGCAGGCGACGCAGCAGGTACAGCAGCACCAGCAGCAGCACACCTGTCGCCAGCAGAGCCGCGCCCTTGGCCAGCAAGGTCGCTTCCAGGCTGTAGTACAGCTGGAAGAGGTAGGGAACGAGCCCTGCCAGCCCCAACCAGGCGACCGAACGCCGCGCCGCGGCCACGCCCAGCAGCCAGGCAAGCAGGCAGGCGAGGATCCCGGGCGCCCGCCAGCAGGCCAGCGCCAGTGCGGCGGCCACGAGCGAGATCGCCGCATCCCGGTCGGTCAACTGCCGGCGATCGCCGGCGCCGTGGCGACGCGGATGGCGGATGACGATGATCGAAGCCGCGAGGACGATCGCAAGCCCGACCGGCGCCAGCCATCTCCCCTGCCAGGCCGCCAGCCCGCGGGCGAGATCCGTGCGGCCCTCGGTGACGAAGAGGCCGCTCAGGGACGCCTCGCCGCCGCCGGCAAATGCCGGCAGCAGCACGAGAGCCGCGGAGCAGGATGCGGCGAGGGGCACGAGCAGCCCGCCCCAGCCGCGGGCGGACCATGACCCCTGCTTCAGCCAGAGCACCGCGCTGGCGCAGCCCAGCAGGACGCAGGCGAGCGGCATCAGCGCCCATTGCAGTG
Source organism: Pseudomonadota bacterium (assembly GCA_023441105.1). The sequence continues at coordinate 9,148 of JAEZQX010000542.1, forward strand.
CGGCGACCGCCAGCGCCAGGACCATCAGGATCGCCATCACCAGTCGGCTCACCGGCTCGGGATTGGCAACCAGCATCGCCGCCGCCGCGCCGGCCGTCGTCCAGGGTAGGAGATGCGAGGCATGAGGTGCGTCCAGCGCGGCCGAGGCGGCCAGCAAAGTGCCGGCGACGGCGCAGGCGGTCAGGAACTGGGCCATGAAAGCGTTCGGCGCCCGGCCGCGCATCCAGCCGGCGCAGGCGATGCAGATCGCGCCGCCGACGACGATGCGTCCGCCTGGCGATTCGAGCCAGCCCAGCGACAGCGCCGATAGCGCGGCCAGCAGGAACGCGGCGCCAAGCCACGCGCCCAGGCCCGTCAGCAATGCCACCAACCCCGGCAGCCCGGCCTCGCTGCGCGCCGCCGGCAGCGGCCGCGCCAGCACGCCTGCCCGCGCCAGGCGCGCGCCGAATGCCTGCCAGCTCATGATCCTGCCTGTGCCAGGGGTGCGCCGGCAGCCTTGCGCAGCCAGCGCCGTCCGGATGCCGATGCCGCGGCCAGCAACGCCGCGCCGAGCAACCAGCCGGCGGGGCCGGCGCTCCATTGGCCGAGCAGGCGAACCAGCGCGGCGAGCAGGACGATCGTCACCGCCAGCCATCCCAGCGACAGCATCACCAGGTCGACCCGGTGGCGACGGTAAGCGACGTAGCCGGCAGCCAGCACCAGCAGCCAGGCAACCGGTGCCAGGGTCAGCCCCGGCGTGCGCGACGGCCACAGGAACAGGCTGGTCAGGCCGGTCAGCGGCAACACCAGCGCCACGGCGATCAGCCGCGGGCCCGATCGAGTCCGCAGCCAGTCGGCGCGAAGCGACATCGTTTCCCACGCCACCAGCGCGAGCAGGTTGAAGAGGCACACCAAGGCCCAGGTCGGGACGCCGCCCGGCCACAGCACGTCCCAGAGCTCGAAGAACGTCAGGTGCAGCAGCAGCCCGGTCTCCACGATGGCCAGCCACAGCAGCCAGGCGGAGGCTGCCCTGGCCGCCATGGTCCAGGGCAGCGCCAGCGCCGCCCAGGCGAGGAACAGGCCCGACAGCTCGGCGCCGGTCTGGTAGGTCTGGCCATGAAGCGCCAGCAGCGGGCCGATGAGGGCCGCGGCCAGCGTCAGGGCAGCCTTGCCGTGGCGGGTCCCGATGCCGAGGCGCCAGGCCAGCGCCAGTACCAGCAGGAGGACGGCTTGCGCCAGGGCGAAACGTCCCCAGCGCGGCATCGACGACCAGTTGTAGGCGACCAGGCAGATCGTGCCGGCCGCCAGCAAGCCGATACCGAGGCCCAGCAGCAGCCGCTCGGCAGCGACGCGCCAGCCCCTGGCAGTGGGGACGAGGCCGGCGAGCTCGAGCGCGCGACCGACGGCGTCTCCGTCGATCACACCGCTTTCGGCGAGATGCAGCACCTCGGCGGTGCGAATGGGGCGCCGATCATCGTCGACGCGGTGCCCCGTCGGACGAGCATCGTCTCCGGGCCGACCCGGCTGGGGCGAAGAAGAGGCGGACAAGGCACTTCCGTCAGTCGCTGCGATGCGCCCGATCATAGCCGGCGCAGCAGGCCACGGCCGGCGCCCGCGGTAGGGCGCAGTTGGCGACCGCCGGACGGAAGCCTCAGCGGAGGCGGTTGAACCAGAGCACCGACAGGGACCCGGCGAGGATGGCGAGCAGCGCGCCGGCGGCGGTCAGCAGTGCCGTCACCTCGGTCTGCTGCCGCTCGAGCACCAGCTTGTTCTTCAGGTCCTCGTAGACCTTGCGCAGGTCGGCCGCGGTGCCGGCATGGAAGTACTCGCCCCGGGTGATGCCGGCCACCGCCTTGAGCGTCTCCTCGTCGAGCCGGACGTAGAACGAGTACTCGCCGAAATCCACCGCGCCGCCATCCTTGGTGCCGAAGCCGACCGTGTAGACGCGAACGCCGCGGTCGGCAGCCATCTTGGCGGCGTCCAGCGGATCGGGTCCGGTGGTGCGCCGGCCATCGGACAGCAGGATGATCACCCCGGACTTGTACGAACCCGGCGGCACGACGGCGGGTTCGGCCGGTTCGCGCGCCGGCTCCTGGCCGAGCGGACGGCTGCGCGCGGCGCGCCCCGCCGGAACCACCGTCTCCCGCCCGGTGCCGCCGACGAGCTTCTCGAGGTCGATGTTGGCTTCCGGGAAGAGCATCGAGATGGCGGCATACAGGCCGCTGCCGGTGGCGGTGCCGCGCTGCAGGATGAAGCGGTCGATGGCCGCGACCAGGTCTTCGCGCCTGGAGGTCGGAACCTGGACCTGCGAGGCGGTGGCGCCGAATTCGACGATGCCGATGCGCACATCGGGCGGCACCTCCTGCACGAACGACTTGGCGGCGTTCTGCGCGGCGATCAGCCGGGTCGGTTCGACGTCGGTCGCGCGCATGCTTCCCGACGTGTCGAAGGCCAGCACGATCGTCTTGAACTGCGACGGCAGCACCACGCTTGCGCTCGGCCGTGCCATGGCGACCACCAGCGCCATCAGCGCCAACAGCATCATCAGCGGCGGAACGTGCCGCCGCAGCCGCGCGCCCGGTGTGATCGCCTCGCGGACGATGGCCAGGTTGGGGTAGAGGGTGGCGCGGGTGCGCCGCAGGATCCAGAAGTAGACCGCGACCAGGAGCGGCGCCAGCAGCAACAGCCACAGCACGGCGGGCGAGTCGAAGCTCATGTCGAACCCTTTGAATGCGGCCACTTTAGCATTGCCTCGGGTGCCCGTGTGGGATGAAGCACGAGGAAGGATCGTGCCTGCGACGGCACGATCTTGCGTGCTCCAGGAGCATGTTCGCGCCCTGCGCCATGCTGGTGCAGTCCCCTTCCCCGCCAGGTTCGACGATGCTGCCGGCAGCGTCGGCCGGCTGCGTCACACCCCCCGAGCCGGTCTCGACCGGCGCTCGCGCACCAGCAGATAGAAGCCGCTGGCGACGACGATCGCAGCGCCGACCACGACAGCCGGACGGGGCACGTCGCCGAAGACCAGGTAGCCGAGCAGGCACATGTAGAGGATCTGCTGGTTGATGAAGGGCGACAGGGTCGATGCCGGCGCGAAGCGGTGGGCGACGGCCAGCAAGTAATGGCCGAAGCCGCCGGTGATGCCGGTGACGATCACCAGGAACCATTCCAGCGCCGACGCCGGCATCTGCCAGGCGACGAGCGCAAACGGCGCGATGACGATGGTGGAGCCGAGTGCCGACAGGAAGTTGGTGCTCTCCGGCCGATCGACCGATGCCAGGACGCGGGTCAGCAGGATGAAGCAGGCATAGATCGTCGTCTGCAGCAAGGACACCAGCATCGCCGGATGGAAGCCTCGGCTTCCCGGTTGCAGGATGACCAGGACGCCGACGAAGCCGACCAGGATGGCGATCCAGCGACCGGTATCCAGTCGCTCGCCCAACAGCCGCACGCCGAGCAGCGCCACGAGAATCGGCGCCAGGAACATGATGGCGCCGGTCTCGGCCAGCTGCAGGTATTGCAGGGCCCAGAAGTTCATCGCCGTCATGCACGGCAGCATCAGCGCCCGGAGCGCCTGCAGCCACGGTCGACGCGTGCGCAGCAGGTTCATCCGGCTGCGCGGCATCATCACCGCCGCGGTGAACACGGTATGACCGAGGAAGCGCAGGAACACGATCTGCAGCAGCGGCAGCCCGCTCACCAGCCACTTGGCGGTCGTGTCCAGGATGGAGAAGCACAGCACCGCCGCCGACACCATGGCGATGCCGATCAAGCGATTACGCCCGCTATCCAGGTGCAGGAGGGACGGGGCGGCGGGCGCGGGCATGGCGGGCGCATGTTACCGCCTGCGGCGTCGGCGGGTCTCGACGGCACGGGCTGACAGTGGCTCACGGGATTGCGTTTGCAAGCACGGCGCGCGGGCGGTGGCGACGGGCGTCGGCGATTCGGGCTGACAGTGGTTCACGGG
>JAEZQX010000567.1 GCA_023441105.1 Pseudomonadota bacterium
GTCGCCGCCTCCGGCAGGCTCCACAACCCGGTGACCCGTTCCTGATGGCACTGCTGACCCTCGGACTCACCCCCACGACGGCGCCGCTGACGCTTCGTGAAAAGGTCGCGTTCCCGTCGGTCGATGCTGTCGGCGGGGCGCTGGCGGATCTGCGCCAGCGCATGAAGGGACTGGCCCCGGAAGCGGCCATCCTCTCCACCTGCAACCGTACCGAGATCTACTGCAAGACCGACGCCCCGGGCGAGGCGGGACGGGCGCTGGTGCAGTGGATGGGCGAGCACCACGGTGTCGGCAACGACAGCCTCGGCGAACATCTCTACACCCTGCCCGACCAGGAGGCCGTGCGCCATGCCTTCCGGGTCGCCTGCGGGCTGGATTCGATGGTCCTCGGCGAACCGCAGATCCTCGGGCAGATGAAGCAGGCCGCGCGCATCGCGCACGACAGCCAGACGCTCGGCAGCCACCTCCACCACCTGTTCCAGCGCTCCTTCTCGGTGGCCAAGGAGGTGCGCACCCAGACGGCCATCGGCGCCCAGTCGGTGTCGATGGCGGCGGCCTCGGTCAAGCTGGCGCAGGGCATCTTCGAGTCGCTCGCGGACCTGTCGGTGCTGCTGGTCGGCGCCGGCGAGATGATCGAGCTGTGCGCGGCGCACTGGGCGCCGCATCCGCGCCAGATGGTGGTCGCCAATCGCACCAGCGAGCGTGCCCGGACGCTGGCGCGGCGCTTCAACGCCGAGGACATGACGCTCGCCGAGCTGCCGCAGCGGCTGGCGCAGTTCGACGTCGTCCTTTCCTGCACCGCCAGCACCCTGCCCCTGATCGGCCTCGGCATGGTCGAGCGCGCCATCCGCCAGCGACGCCACAAGCCGATGCTGATGATCGATCTCGCGGTGCCGCGCGACGTCGAGCTCGAGGTTTCGCGGCTCGACGACGTGTTCCTCTACACCGTCGACGACCTGCGCGAGCTGGTGCAGACCGGCCAGCAGGGGCGGCGCGCTGCCGTCGCACAGGCCGAGGCGATCATCGACACGCAGGTGCATTCCTTCATGCAGTGGCTGAGCCAGCGCCGGGTCGTGCCCTTGATCCAGGACCTGCATGCGCGCGGCGACGCATTGCGCCAGTCCGAGCTCGACAAGGCGCGGCGGATGCTCGCCCGGGGAGAGGATCCCCAGAAGGTGCTCGAGGCGATGTCGGTGGCGCTGACCAACAAGTTCCTGCACGGCTCCACCGCCCTGATCAACCGGCAGGGGCTGAAGGATCCGAAGCTCGCCGGCATGCTGAGCGAGCTGCTGCCAGCGGCGCGCAAGTGAAGCAGTCGCTGCAGAACCGCCTCGGCCGGATGCAGGCGCGGCTCGACGAGGTCAACGCCGCGCTGGCGAGCGAGGAAACCGCCCGCGACCTGAAGCTGCTGCGGCGGCTCAACCAGGAGCACACCGAGATCAGCGAGGTGCTCGGGCATTTCGATGCCTGGCAGCAGGCGGAACGCGACCTCGGCGCCGCCGAGCAGATGCTCGGGGACCCCGACATGCGCGAGTTCGCCGCCGAGGAGATCGAGCTGGCCCGCGGCCGGCAGACCAGCGAACTTGCCACCATCGAGCAGCTGCTGCTGCCGCGCGACCCCAACGACACGCGTAACGCCATCATGGAGATCCGCGCCGGTACCGGCGGCGACGAGAGCGCCCTCTTCTCCGGCGACCTGCTGCGCATGTACCTGCGCTACGCCGAGCGGCGCGGCTGGCGCACCGAGATCCTGTCGGCGAGCGAATCCGAGCTTGGCGGGTACAAGGAAGTCATCGTGCAGATCGAGGGCGACAAGGTCTTCGGCCGGCTCAAGTTCGAATCGGGCGGACATCGGGTGCAACGCGTGCCGGTGACGGAAGCGCAGGGCCGCATCCACACCTCCGCCTGTACCGTCGCCGTGATGGCCGAAGCCGACGAGGTCGGCGACGTGCAGGTGAACCCGGACGAGCTGCGCATCGACGTGTTCCGTGCTTCCGGCGCCGGCGGCCAGCACGTCAACAAGACCGAGTCGGCGGTCCGCATCACCCACCTGCCCACCGGCATCGTGGCCGAATGCCAGGACGACCGATCGCAGCACCGCAACCGCGACAAGGCGATGAAGGTGCTGCTGACGCGGCTGCGCGACGTCCAGCAGCGCGAGCTGCATGCCAGGGAAGCCGCGCACCGCAAGTCGCTGATCGGCTCCGGCGACCGCTCCGAGCGGATCCGCACCTACAACTTCCCGCAGGGCCGCGTCACCGACCATCGCATCAACCTCACGCTCTACAAGCTGCAGGGCCTGATGGATGGCGACCTCGACGAGCTGACCGACGCCCTCATCCAGGCGCAGATCGCCGAGCAGGTCGCGGCGCTGGAAGAGGCGGCATGAGCGCCGGATGACCCTGGACGCCCTGCTGGCGCGCGCCTGCCGCGAGCAGTCGCTGAGCCGGCTGGAGGCGCGGATGCTGCTGGCGCATGCGGCCGGACGACCGCAGGAATGGATCGTCGCCCATGGAGCCGACGCTGCCGGCGACGACACCGCGCGCGCCTTCCTCGCGCTGGCGGCGCGGCGCGCGGGCGGCGAGCCGATGGCCTACCTGGTCGGCGCGCGCGAGTTCTACAGCCGCGCGTTCGCGGTGTCGCCGGCGGTGCTGATCCCGCGGCCGGAGACCGAGCAGCTGGTGGAGCTCGCCCTGCGGCTGCTCGGCGATCGCGGGTCGCCGCGCCTGCTGGATCTCGGCACCGGCAGCGGCATCCTCGCGGTCACCCTGGCGCTGGAGCGGCCGGATGCGGTGGTGGTGGCCACCGACGCCAGCGTCGAGGCGCTGGCCGTCGCGCGGACCAATGCGGCAACGCTTGGCGCCTGCCGGATCGACTTCCGCGCCGGCGACTGGTGGCAGGCGCTGGCGCCGGCGGATGCGGCATTCGACCTGATCGTCAGCAACCCGCCCTATATCGCCGCCGCCGACCCGCATCTCGACCAGGGTGACCTGCGCTTCGAGCCGCGCCGGGCACTGACGCCCGGGGCTGGCGGCGACGAGGACATTCGCCGGATCGTCGAGGGCGCGCTGCCGCGGCTGGCGCCTGCCGGCTGGCTGGCCATCGAGCATGGGCTTGAACAAGGCGCCCATTGCCGCCATCTGCTGCTGGCGAGCGGCTTCGCCGAGGTCCGAACCCACCGCGACCTGGAAGGCCGCGAGCGGATCACCTGCGGGCGCCGGGATCTTTCACCCTGAACCACCAGCCCCGCATGCGGCCGGGTGATTTGCCTTCCCCTGCCGCTTTCGGTATTTTGATCGACATTGCAACACGCAACGAACGACGTAGACAAATCATGGACGCCAAGGAATTCATCCAGAAAACGATCACCGACCATCCGGTCGTGCTGTTCATGAAGGGAACCGCGCAGTTCCCCCAGTGCGGCTTCTCCGGCCGTGCCATCCAGGTGCTCAAGGGAAGCGGCGTCAAGCACATGGTGACCATCAACGTGCTGGAGGACGACGAGGTCCGCCAGGGCGTGAAGGACTTCTCCAACTGGCCGACGGTGCCGCAGCTCTACATCAATGGCGAGTTCATCGGCGGCTCGGACATCATGGCCGAGATGTTCGAATCCGGCGAACTGCAGAACCTGATCCCGGAGTCGGCCAAGGCCTGACCGGCGCGGCTGCTCGGGACCCTCGCCACGGACCGGCCGCTCCAGGGCGCGGCCGCTGCAGGGCCCGCAGGCCGCGTCCGCTGCGCAGCAGCGTCTCAGTGGCGGCCGGTGAAGACCGGCCACAGCACCGCCAGCCACACCCCGGCAGCAAGGACCAGGCTCAGCAGCACGGCCGCGCTGCCGATGTCCTTGGCGCGGCCGATCAGCGGGTGATGCTCCAGCGACACCGCGTCGGCAAGCGTCTCGATCGCGGAATTCACCAGCTCCACCAGCCAGACGAAGACGATGGAGCCGACCAGCACCAGCGCCTGCAGGTTGGTCGGCGCCAGCCAGGCCGCCACCGGCACCAGCAGCAGTCCGGCGACCACCTCGAAGCGGAACGACGCCTCGTGCCGCCATGCGGCGACCAGCCCGTCGAACGAATAGGATGCAGCCGCCAGCAGCCGCCTGAAGTGCCCCCGGCTCTTGAAGCTCGAAGCGGTTTCGACCGCCACGGCCGCTGCCGTCACACGAGGCCGATGGCCTCGTCGACGCCGAGGTGGATGTTCATCGACTGCACTGCTGCGCCGCTGGCTCCCTTGCCGAGGTTGTCCATCCTCGAGATCAGCATGACCTGGTCGTCGCGGCCGAAGACGAAGAGATCGACCCGGTTGCTGTCGTTGCAGGCCTGCACGTCGAAATAGGCTTCATCCAGAGCCTGCGGGTCGTTGAGCGGCATCACCCGCACGAACGGCTCGTCGGCGTAGTGATCCGCCAGCGCCTGGTGCACGGCTTCCGCGGTCGCGCCCTTGGCCAGGAGATCGGTGCGCAGGCCGATGGTGACCGCCAGGCCCTTGTAGAAGTTGCCGACCACCGGCGCGAAGATCGGCACCCGCTGCAGGGCGCCATGCGCCTTCATCTCCGGCAGGTGCTTGTGGGCGAGGCCCAGGCCGTACTGCCGCGGCGCCTCGAGGCGGGCGTCGCCGCCGGCGCGGTACTGCTCGATCATCTTCTTGCCGCCGCCGGAATAGCCGGTGAGCGAGAAGCAGTTGAGGGGGTAGTCCCGCGGCAGCACGCCGGCGTCGACCAGCGGGCGCACCAGCAGCACGAAGGCGGAGGCATGGCAGCCGGGATTGGCGATGCGCTTGCCGGCGCGGATCAGCTCGCGCTGGGCCGGCACCAGCTCCGGCAGGCCATAGACCCAGCCCGGCAGCGTGCGATGGGCGGTGCTCGCGTCGATGATGCAGGTCATCGGATTGGTGACCAGCGTGACCGCCTCGCGGGCGGCGGCGTCCGGCAGGCAGAGGAACGCCACGTCCGCCGCATTCAGCAGGCGCGCGCGTTCGGCGGCATCCTTGCGCTTGTCGGCATCGATGCGCAGCAGCTCGATGTCCGAGCGGCGGCTCAGGTACTCGTTGATCTGCAGCCCGGTCGTTCCTTCCTGGCCGTCGACGAAAACTTTGTATGCCATCTGGGTAACACCTGAATCGATCCAGCAGCGCGTCGCCCTGGGTTCCGCGATTATCAGTGGCAAACACCTCACCGGCAACCTGAGGCGGCGCAGGCTCGCCGCCCCGGGCAGCCACTTCCGGTGACTGGACGGCCGACACATCGTGCAGTCGCCACCGGCGGATTGTTGCATTTGCGCCGCTTTCGGCTAGCCTGCACACTAACATCCTTGGTCCGCGCCGTCGGGCCGCTTCCTGGCTGGATGCTGATGACCCGTCGCCTGATTGTCGCGATCACGGGCGCAAGCGGTGCTGCGTTCGGCGTCCGACTGCTCGAATACCTGAAGACCGAAACCGATGTCGAGACCCACCTGATGGTCTCCCCGGCCGGCTGGCTGACCATCGATGCCGAGCTGGACATCGACCGGCGCGCGGTGGAAGCGCTGGCCAGCCGGGTGCATCCGGTGCGCGATGTCGGCGCCTGCGTCGCCTCGGGATCCTTCGTCACCGACGGCATGGTGGTGGCGCCTTGCTCCATGCGCACCCTGGCGGCAGTCGCGAACGGGCTTTCGGACAACCTGATCACCAGGGCTGCCGACGTGGTCCTCAAGGAACGCCGCCGGCTGGTGCTGCTGGCGCGCGAGACGCCGCTCAACCTCGCCCACCTGCGCAACATGACCGCGGTCACGGAGATGGGCGGGATCGTCTTCCCGCCGGTGCCCGCCCTCTACCAGCGCCCCGGCAGCATCGCCGAGATGGTCGACCACACGGTCGGTCGGGTACTCGACCTGTTCGGGATCGGCCAGTCGCTCAGCCCGCCCTGGCGCGATGACGCCGCCGGCCCTCCGGGACCCGCGGGATGATCGAGCATGAGCTGAGGTTCGCGCTGACGCCCAGCATGGTCGCGGAGTTCGAGCAGCGCGCGGCGATCGGCCTGGCGGGCCCGTCCGCCAGCCTCCGGTCGCGTTATTTCGACACCCCCGCCGGCGACCTGATGGAGGCAGCGCTGAGCCTGCGGGTGCGCCAGACGCCGCAAGGCTTCGTGCAGTCGGTCAGGACGGCGGGTGGCCGCTTCGAGCGCTTCGAATGGGCGGCCCCGGTGGCCGGCGAGGAGCCGGAAATCGACGCCCTGCCGCCGGCCGATCATCCTGCCGGCGCGCTCATCCGCGAATGCTTCGACCTGCTTGCCGTGGCCTTCGAGACCCGCTTCGAGCGCCAGCTGCGACTGGTGCGCCCGCAACCCGGCGTGCGGGCGGAGCTCACGTGCGATCGCGGCGAGATCAGCGCCGGCAGCCGCCGCGAGCAGGTCGCCGAAGTGGAGCTGGTGCGCCGGGAGGGGCCGGCAGCCGCCTTCTACCACTATGCGATGCAGTGGGCCGGCCTCCATCAGGCGCAGCTGATGCTGCCATCGAAGGCCCTGCGCGGCCTGCGGCTGGCCGGATATGCAGCGCAGCCCGGCCAGTCGCCGCCGCTGCCGGCGCCGCCGCTGGCCGCCCTGTCGGTGGCCGGCGCGGCACGGCTGGTCCTGCGTGGCCATCTCGACCGGCTCCTCGACAGCCTGGGCCCGCTACTGGCGGCATGGGACGACGGGCAGGCGGCGCCGCAGTTCCACCTGGCGCTGCAGCGCTTGCGCGCGGCGATCCGGTTCTTCGGCCTGCCTGGCCTGTCCGCCGCCACCGGCGGGCGGGCGTGCGATGCCCCTGCAGAGGTGCCTGGCGACGATGCCGACCTGTCCGCCACCTGGCGGGCTCTCCTCCTGCGCGCACGTCCTTTCGCCCGGGCAGCCTTGTCGGTGCATCGCTGCGACAGGCTGGCCACCGAGTTGCTGCCGCGGCTCCAGAGCGCCTTCCCGGGCGATCCGGCGGTCCGGCTGCTGGGCCGGTGCCTGGTGCTCGAGCGCGCACGGCATCATGCCGGCCTGCGCGCGGCGGTCGCGACAAGCGAGCTGACCGGTTTCATCCTGCAGGCGCTCGCGGCCATCGAATCGCTGCCGGGCGACCGCTCGCCGGGAGACGACTTCGAGCCCTTCGCCCTGGCCCGGCTGCAGGCGCTGGTTCGCCGCCTGCGCCGACACACCCGACGCACCCGATTCATCCGACCCAGCCGCGACGGCGACGAGCCGTGGCGCCTCGTCGCGGCGGCAGCCGGCCGGCTGCGCGATGCGGTCGACGGCTGCCGCCCGCTGCAGGTGACGTCGCTGCCGGTGGACGAAGCGGTCGCGCTGCTGTCGCGCTGGCAGGACCGGACGCTCCCGCCATCCCGCTCCGGATCGGCCCGCGCGATCGCCGCCCGGGCGCGCTCGGCGCCGGATATTCCCGCCGAGGTGGCGGCGCGGGCGGTGGCGCTGCTCGACGGCTACCTGGCCGGCGCCGCCGGCGGGGATTCGCCGCAGGAATTGCTCCAGTCGATCCTGGCCACCTCCAGGCGCGTGCTCGGCCCGCTGCCGGAGGGCGACCCCGGGTCACCCGAGCCTCCGCTGACAGAGCGCGGCAACCGCTCCGGCTATCATCCCGGAAGCCCGCCGCCGCGGGCGCCGGCCGCGCCGGAAGCCGCGCTGCCGCTTGTCGAGCCTTGGAAGGAAGATCCCGAATGAAACTGCTGCTGGGCTGGGCCATCAATGCAGTCGCGTTGTTCCTGCTGCCCTACCTCGTTCCGGCGGTCCAGGTGAAGAGCTTCGTCACCGCGCTGGTGGTGGCGCTGGTGATCGCGCTGCTCAACACTTTCATCCGGCCCATCCTCTTCATCCTGACGCTGCCGGTGACCATCCTCACGCTCGGGCTCTTCATCCTGGTGCTGAACGGCCTGATGTTCTGGATCGCGTCGAGCTTCATCGACGGCTTCGAGGTGCGCGGGTTCTGGTGGGCGGTACTGGCGGCGCTGGTCTACAGCATCATCAGCTGGGCGATCAGCTCGCTGCTGCTCGGCGAAGGCAAGCGCCTCTAGCCGCCGGCTGGTCGCGAGGAACGGGACGGAAAGCAGCATGGCAGTGGACGTGAAGCCGGCGGATGGGCCGGCCGCAAGGCAGGCGAACGGGCAGAGGCTGGTGAAGACGCGCGAGGAAGAAACCGGAATCGCGCCCGCACTGCCGGCAAGGCCGGCGGCGGCGCGGATGGCAGCAGTGGACATGCCGATCATCCCGGTCATCGCCGGGCTGGTGCGCGACAACCCGGGGACCATCTCGCTCGGCCAAGGCGTGGTCAACTACGGCCCGCCGGTGGACCTCGCCGAGGCGCTGGCGCCGTTGCGCGAGCAGCCGGCCTTGCAGAAGTACCAGGCGGTCAGCGGCATGCCGGAGCTGGCCGCTGCCTTGCGTGAGAAGCTCAGGCGGGAGAACGGCATCGTCGAGCAGGACGACACCGCACTGATGGTCAGCGCCGGCAGCAACATGGCCTTCCTGCAGGCGGTGCTGGCGGTCGCAGACCCGGGGGACGAGTTCATCCTGCCCTCGCCCTACTACTTCAACCAGGAAATGGCGCTGACGATGGTCGGCTGCAAGCCGGTCCTGGTGCCCACCGACGAGAACTACCAGCTCGACCTGGCGGCCCTGGAGGCGGCGATCACGCCGCGCACCCGCGCCATCGTCACCGTCTCGCCGAACAATCCCAGCAGCGCCGTCTATCCCGAAGGGGCCCTGTCCGCCGTCAACGCCTTGTGCAAGGCGCGCGGCATCTACCACTTCAGCGACGAGGCCTACGAGTACTTCTGCTACGAGGATGCGCGCCATTTCTCGCCGGCGTCGCTGCCGGGCTCCGCCGGGCACACGCTGTCGTTCTACTCGTTCTCCAAGGGCTTCGGAATGGCCAGCTGGCGGGTGGGCTACCTGCTCTATCCCGCCCACCTGTTCGAGGCGATGAACAAGGTGCAGGACACCAACCTGATCTGTGCGCCGGTGGTTTCGCAGCTGGTCGCGCTCGCGGCAACCCGTGCCGGACGCCAGGCTGTCGCCGCGCAGATCGACGCACTGGCACAGGTGCGCAGCCTGGTGCACGAGCGGCTGCGCACGCTGGGATCGCTGGTGGACTTCGCGCCGACCCAGGGCGCGTTCTACGTGCTGCTGCGCCTGCCGCCGGTGCCGGATCCGCTGGCCTTCAACCGCGCGATGATCGAACGCTTCAAGGTCGCCACCATCCCCGGCTTCGCCTTCGGGCTCGACCCGCGCGCCGGCAACCACCAGCGGCTGTCCTTCGGCGCCCTCGACCCTTCCGCGGTCACCGAAGGGGTGGACCGCTTCGTCGCCGCGGCCAAGGCCCTGTACTGACGGTCAGCGCGGCGTCGCCAGCACCATGGTCCAGTAGGACAGGTAGGTGCTGTCCCCGCGCCCGGGCACCAGCGCCACGCCGACTTCGGTGATGTCGCCGCGCATCAGCGCGAGGCAATGGGGCGGGCTGTCGATCCAGGCCTGCATCGCCTGCTCGAGGCTGCGGTAGCCCGCGGCGATGTTCTCGTCGGCCTTGCTCCAGGCGTAGCCCGCCATCGCCAACCGGTCCCAGACGAGCTCGCCGCCCGGCCAGACGTGGCCGAAGCTGTTCGTCTCGAGCATCCATTCCGACTCGAGCAGCGCCGCAAAGGCCGCGCGGGCGTCCCAGGCGAGCGGCCCGACAGCCGGACGATGGTGGTCACCGCACATCCGCGCCTGCGACCGCGCCAGGTTCACCGCCGCCAGGGCGGCCTCGGCCAATGGGTGCAGCGCCGCCTCGCCCAACGGCTGGCCGGGCTGCTCCGCCGGCTGAGCCGGCGCCTGGACCTGCTGCAGGCTCACGGCGGCGTCGGACCCGGTGCTCTTGCTGTCGAGGGCGGCGTATTCCTTGCGGATCTGCTCGGCATTGCCGTGGGCGATGTCGGCGTCGAGACCGCCGCCCCCCTCGGAGCCGCCGCCGCAGCCGCCCAGCGCCAGCGTCGCGACGAGCAACGGCAGGATCCATCGGGAAGCGGTCTTCTTCGGCATGCAGGTCTCCGGACAACTGAAGTTGCACGGATTGTTTCCCTGCCGGGGTTCACTGCCCGAGCGGCGACGGACGGGCGGCGCAGACGGTCGCCCGGGTGGCGGGTCGGCGTTGCGGCGGAGGCGAGGCGCCCCGGGCGGGGAAGCGCGGGGCGGGTC
>JAEZQX010000578.1 GCA_023441105.1 Pseudomonadota bacterium
CTCACGACCACCGTCGTCCCGTGCACCGAGGTATCGATGGCGACATCGCCGCTCATTGCATGGGCGCGCTTGCGCAGCCCCGCGAGCCCATGACCGGCGGGCATCCCGGCCGGCGACCCGGGATCGCCAAAGCCACTGCCGTTGTCGGCGACGAGGATCCGCAGATGCCACTCATCGGACTCGAAGCGCACCCGCAGCTCGGTCGCACGGCTGTGCCTGATGGCATTGGACAGCGCCTCCTGCACGATACGCAGCAGCTGCAGGGCACTGTGCTCGTCGGGCCGCAACTGCGCGAACATGGCGTCCATCGTCCATTGCAGCGACATGCCGGCGGCCCGCAAGCGCGGTTCCATGCGATGCCGCAGTCCGGCCAGGCCGCCGACGAGGTCGACCTCCGCCTGGCCGAAGGCATCGATGGCCAGCCGCATCTCGTCGAGCGATTCGCGCAGCAGCATCGCGATGTCCGACGGCTTCGCGCCGCCACGCTCGACCATCACCAGTGACGAGACCAGCTGCGCGCCGAGCCCGTCGTGCATGTCCTGCATGATCCGCTGGCGCTCGGCCGCGCTCGCCTTGCGCTGCTCGACGAGCCTCATCTGCTCGAACTGGTCGGCCAGCTCACGCTCCTTCTCGGCCAGTCGCTCCGCCAGCACGAGGTTGGAATCCTCACTCGATCGCAGCGCGCGCACGAAGCGTATGGTCAGCAGCGAACCGATGGTCAGCAGGAGCACCGGCAATGCAAGGTGCAGCGTGTAGACGCGCGTGTGTGCCGCCACGCCGATCATGGTGGCATAGTCGTTGGCGGCCAACGCGGTGGCCAGGAGCACGCCCATCGTGATCAGCAGCACCTCGACCGAGCGGTGGTGGTAACCCCACCAGGCGAACCGCGCCAGCGTCGCGATGATGATCAGGAACAGCGGTCCCTGCCACCACACGTAGACGACGTCGTGGAGGTGCCCGTTGCTCAGCACGACCGCAGCCGGCCCGACGACAGCGAAGATGGCGAAGGCGATCGCCCCCCGCCGCATCTTCAGGCCGGCGAAGCTCAGGAAGAAGCCGGCAAGCGTACCGGTTGCGGCAGCCACCACCAGGAAATGCAAACCCCGCCACCACCACCAGATCGACGTCGGGATCACCTCGACGCTGTAGTTGAGCGTCCTGACCGCCCACAGCAGGCTGCTGAGGCCGAACAGCAGGTAGTAGCTTTCGCCGCGGCGGAACCACCAGATGCAAAGGATGAAGGCGCCGATGATCAGCGCGGTGATGCCGGTGAACTGCGAGCCGTACTGGTCGAGCCATTGACGCTTCTCGACCTGCGCCTGCAGCTCGTCATGCGATCCGAGCAGCAGGTCCGGGAAGCTGACGGAGAAGTCGCGGCTGATCAGCTTCACCGTCAGCACGTTGGCATCGGCTTGCAAGGCATGCATCGGCAGCGCCAGCGCCCGCGCCTTGCGCCAGCGGACGCGCTTGAGCGCATCCGCCGCCGGAACCCGCAGGACCACCTGGCCGTTCAGGTAGAAGGTGCCGCCGTCGGTGAACCGCGGCAGGAAGATCGTCGGCTCCGGCGGCATGGCTGCGAGCGGCGGCAGCTCCACGCGGTACCAGAACACGCCCTGGGTGTTGCCGTCCGCCCGCCTGAGGCGATGCGGCAGGTGGACCGGTTCTGCCACGCCCTTGGCGGGCGGCTGGTCGGCCGACAGATCCACCGGGCGGGCCGGGTCGAGCCGCCCGACCAGCACCGCCGAATCGAGGATCATGGCCGGCACCGGCTCCGCCAGCGCCGGGTGGCCGGTCAGGCAACAACCGATGGCCAGGACCAGGCCAAGGCGCAGCAGGACCGCTCGCCACTGCAGGCGCAGGGACAACCACGACGTTGGCCGGTTGCGGCGCATTGCTCAACCGCGCAGCAGCCCCATGCCGCGCGCCTCGAAGACCGCCTCGGTGCGCGAATGCACCGAGAGCTTGCGATAGATGTTCTTGACGTGCGTGCCGACGGTGTGCGGTGAAACGTCCAGCAGCGCGCCGATTTCGCGCACGTTCATGCCCTTGGCGACGAACTCGAGGATCTCGGTTTCCCGTGCCGACAAGGCTTCGCCGGAAGCCGCCGTTCTCGCCGGTTGTCGCTGCAAGCCGGCGTGCGACGGCGGCTGCCCGCGGGTCGGTGCCTGCGCTGGCGACGGGGCTCGGCCGGGCCCCAGCCGCGACAGCAGGCGCCGTGCAATCGATGGACTCACCGGCGAGCCACCTGCCAGCAGCATCCGCACGCTGGCGACGATGCCGGCCGGCATCTCGTCCTTGAGGATGTAGCCGGTCGCGCCGGCTTCCAGGCAGGCGAAGACGCTGTCGCTGTCGGCGAACAGCGTCACCACCGCGATCTCGCAGCGCGGTTGCAGGCGCGCGCACAGGCGAACCAGTTCGATGCCGTTGCCATCCGGCAGGCCGAGGTCAGCCAGCAGCACGTCGACCCGGTCCGCATCGGCGTGGGGCTCTTGTGCCGGTTGGACCTGCGTCGGGTGTGCAAGCAGCCAGGCGCGGGCGCCGCGGATGTCGCCGAACTGACCGGCGATCTCGAAGTCGCGCTCCGCGCTCAACAATGCGGCAAAGCGGTTGCGGACGTCGTCGTCATCCTCGACGAGCACGATCCGCGTTGCCGACATGGTCCCTCCCCGAGGCCCGGTACCGGCGGGTCCGCAGCAGAGCGGCCATGCGACATGCCGCAACCTTCACGGCGGCCCCGCGGGTGGCCGGCCGCGACATCGGCCGACACCGGACCCGCAGGATGCAAGAATGCTACCGATGCACCGTTGGCGCAAGCGGTCGATCAGCAGGAGGCGATCGGGCGCTCGGCCCAGCACGGCTCCATCCCGCCCGGCAGCGGCGCCGTCCAGGCACCGGTTGCTTCCAGCACCGGCGCGGCTGGCGGGGTCGCGGCCGCAACGCCCGTCGGCACGCGGAAGCGCTCTGCAGCCGACGGCGTGGCCGGCACGCCCGCGAAGTCCCCGGTGGTGGGCGCAATCGTCCGGCTGGCCGACGCCGCATCCGTCAGCGGCGCCGCGGAGAGCGACGCTTGCGTTGCGACCACGGCCAGCGAGTAGCCGATGACGAGCCCGAGAGCGCCGCAGCCGATTGCCTGCAACCACGACGCCTGCCGACGCGATGGCGCGCGCGCCGCCGCAAGGGTTGACGCTGCCACGGTCGGTGAATCGCTGATGTCCATGTCGTGTCCTCCTGCAGTGATGCAGGAGACAGACTAGCCGTGCGACGAGCGCTGCGACATACCCTGTTCGCGGTAGCCGCGCCGCCGGCGGATCACCCGGAAGTAGGGGGTGACGGCGACAAGGTCGATCGGCCGGTCAGTCGGCCGACGTGTCATCCGGGGATCGCGCGTCTTCCTGCTGCGGCTCGGTGGCCCGCACCCGCGCGCGGTCCTCCTGCGCCCGCTCGTCGACGGCGGGATCGGCCTCCTTGTCGGCTTCGATCATCCGGAAGCGTTTCATCACTGCCTCCCAATCCGGATAACGCGGCGAGCCGAAATGGATGAAGGTTCCCGGAAAGAAGCTCGCGTCCGCCTTGTGCGCCCGGTCATCCACCAGGAAGTCGTCGACCGTCCCGAGGCAGGCCTTGTTGGGGGTGATGATGATGCGCTCGCCCAGCCCCGGCAGGTGCTCGTGGAGCCAGAGGATCTTTTCGGTCGCCGCGTGGGGATTGCGATCCGGGATCTTGGTGGCGACGAACACGTGGAGGTGATGGAAACCGAGCAGTTCCTCCACCGCCTCCCTGGCGCCCGGGGTAAGCGGCAAGCCGCGGTAGAAGCCGCGCACCATCTTGGCCTGCTGCGGTTCGAGCCCGGCTGCGTCGGCCGCGCCCTGGAAGTCCGCCAGCGGTCCGTCCTGGTCGAGGTAGATGGTAATGGGGCGGTCGTATCTGCGCTTGTAGTCGCGCGCGGGCGCTAACCCGAACTCACGCCCGGACGAGATGTTCGACGCGCGGCCGGAACGACGATTGCCTTGCTCGCTCATCCCCGCCATGTTAGCGCAGCCGGCCGAACGCTGCCGCCGCGCCGTGGCGCCACGGCTTCGGCGCTAGAGCATCTTGCTGACGAAGGACTTGACGCCACAGACGCCGGAACGCCCGGCCCGGATGAAGGTGAGCTCGACGCCGATGCCGTTGCGGGCAAACCATTGAGTCTCGACGATCGCGTCGACACCTTCCGGTCGCTGCTCGCGGCGCAGATAGTTCCATCCCATCGCTGCCAGCTCGCGGCGGTGCCCCGCCGTCGGCGACGCCATCTCGTCGAAGCGGTCGCAGTCGAAGCGGGTGGCGTTGGACTCCACCATCAGCAGGCCATCGCGCGAGGTCGCGTAGTAGGCACGCGCAAAGCCGTTGCTGGAGGTCGGCACGAAGGCAGTGCAGTCGGCGCCGCCGGCCGAGGCGATGTCGGCGGAGCATTTGGCGGAGAAGCCGGCGCTCGGCCGCACGTCCTTGCTGGAGGCCAAGGCCGCCACCGGGCTGCCCCAGCGGAAGCCGGCGATCTCACGGTCGTTGGTCTGGGCCATCACTTCGACCACCGCCTTGGCAACCGGCGCCGGCGTCGCCGGGTCGGCAGCGTTGGCGTCGGTCAGTGCGGTGCCGGCTATTGCGGCCATGAGAAGGCCGGCGGCGATGCTGATGGTCTTCCTCATCCGTCCTCGCGTCGTTTCAGGCAGCCCTGAAGTCTAGGAGTCCGCGGAGCCCGGGCAAGGAACGACTTGGCACCCGGGCACGGGCGGTAACGGCAGACCGACGAGCGGCAGTTGCAACGGGCACGGCAGCAACACCCGGCGCCGCCGGCGCCGCGTCGGCGATGCGTTACTATCGTCGGGCGCACGATGTCGGCGACGACCTCTCCTCCATCGCCGCACCATCCGGGACGACCTGCGCCACCCCTGCAAGTCGTCCGGACCCTCAACCGGGGCGCAAGACACGATCGAGCGCGGAGACCAGAACAATGACGAGGCAAGACCAAACGCAACCGGCGCAACCCTTGCGCCTGCACGTGCCGGAGCCCACCGGGCGACCTGGCCATCCCACGGATTTTTCCTACCTGCACCTGTCCAGGGCGGGTGAGGTCAGGCGGCCGGAGATCGACGTGCTGCCGGCCGCCACCGGCGACCTCGCCTACACGCTGATCCGGGTGCTGGACGAGGACGGGAGTGCCGTCGGCCCCTGGGATCCGAAGCTGTCGCCGGAGCTGCTGCGCAAGGGCCTGCTGGCGATGCTGAAGACGCGCATCTTCGACGCGCGCATGCTGACGGCGCAACGCCAGAAGAAGATGTCGTTCTACATCCAGAGCCTCGGCGAGGAGGCGATCGGCACGGCCCACGCGCTGGCCATCGATCCGGACGACATGTGCTTTCCCACCTATCGCCAGCAGAGCATCCTGATGGTGCGCGACGTGCCGCTGGTGGAGCTGATCTGCCAGCTGATGTCGAACGCGCGCGATCCGCTCAAGGGTCGCCAGCTGCCCACGCTGTACTCGGTGCGGCGCGCCGGCTACTTCACCATCTCCGGCAACCTGGCGACCCAGTTCATCCAGGCGGTCGGCTGGGCGATGGCGAGCGCCATCAAGGGGGATACCCGGATCGCCTCCGCCTGGATCGGCGACGGCGCCACCGCGGAAGCCGACTTCCACACCGCGCTGACCTTCGCGCATGTCTATCGCGCGCCGGTGATCCTCAACGTGGTCAACAACCAGTGGGCGATCTCGACTTTCCAGGCCATTGCGGGCGGCGAAGCCACCACTTTCGCGGCTCGCGGCGTGGGCTGCGGCATCGCCTCGCTGCGCGTCGACGGCAACGACTTCCTGGCGGTGCATGCGGCCAGCACCTGGGCGGCGCAGCGCGCGCGCCGCAACCTCGGACCGACCTTGATCGAATGGGTGACCTATCGCGGCGGCCCGCACTCCACCTCGGACGATCCGTCCAAGTATCGGCCGGCTGACGACTGGGCGCGCTTTCCGCTCGGCGATCCGGTGGAGCGTTTGAAGAAGCACCTGATCCGCATCGGCGAATGGTCGGACGAGCGGCACGAGGCTGCCTACAAGGAGACGGAGGCGATGGTTGCCGGCGCCCAGAAGGAGGCCGAACGCCACGGCACGCTCGCCAGCGGCTATGCGCCCAGCGCCGCCGACATGTTCGAGGACGTCTACAAGGACATGCCGGCGCACCTGCGCCGGCAGCGCCAGGAACTGGGGATTTGAGATGACGAGTCAACCGGAATTGATTGCGGCCGAGGTGATCCGTGCCGCCAGCCAGCGCGACGGCCAGGCGCCAGGTCCGGCACGGGGACAGCAGGCTGCTGCCGGCGACACCGCGCAGTCGCAGCCGACGTCGCGAATGACCATGGTCCAGGCTTTGCGCTCGGCGATGGACGTCATGCTCGGGCGCGACGACAACGTCGTGGTGTTCGGCCAGGACGTCGGCTATTTCGGCGGCGTGTTCCGCGCCACCGAGGGACTGCAGGCGAAGTACGGCCGGTCACGCGTGTTCGATGCGCCGATCTCCGAGGGCGGCATCGTCGGCGCGGCGGTCGGCATGAGCGCCTATGGCTTGCGGCCGGTGGTGGAGATCCAGTTCGCCGACTATTTCTATCCCGCGTCCGACCAGATCGTCTCGGAAGCGGCGCGCTTGCGCTATCGCTCGGTCAACGAATTCACCGCCCAGATGGTGATCCGCATGCCCTGCGGCGGCGGCATCTACGGCGGCCAGACGCACAGCCAGAGCCCCGAGGCGCTGTTCACCCACGTCTGCGGGCTGCGCACGGTGATGCCGTCCAACCCCTACGATGCCAAGGGGCTGCTGATCGCATCGATCGAGAACGACGACCCGGTCATCTTTCTCGAACCCAAGCGGCTCTACAACGGTCCCTTCGACGGCCATCACGAAAACCCGGTGGTGCCGTGGTCCCGGCATCCGCTTGGCGAAGTGCCGGATGGCTACTACACGGTGCCGCTCGAATCGGCATCCATCTTCCGGCCGGGCGCGGAGCTCACGGTTATCGCCTACGGCACCATGGTGTTCGTCGCGGAAGCAGCCGCGCGTGAGACCGGCATCGATGCCGAGATCATCGACCTGCGCAGCCTCTGGCCACTGGATCTCGACACCCTGGTGGCGTCGGTGAAGAAGACCGGGCGCTGCGTGATCGTGCATGAGGCAACCCGGACCTGCGGCTTCGGCGCCGAGCTCCTGTCGCTGGTCCAGGAGAACTGCTTCTATCACCTGGAGGCGCCGATCGAGCGTGTGACCGGCTGGGACACGCCGTATCCGCATGCCCAGGAATGGGCCTACTTCCCGGGACCGGAAAGGGTGGGCGCGGCATTCAAGCGGGCGATGAAGGGGGCGCGGTCATGAGCCCGGTGAAGCCAGCCTGTGCAGCGGGAGCCTGCTGATGGGCGAGCACGTCATCAAGATGCCCGACATCGGCGAGGGCATCGCCGAGGTCGAAGTGGTGGCCTGGCATGTGAAGCCCGGCGAACAGATCCAGGAGGACCAGCTGCTCGCGGAAGTGATGACCGACAAGGCGACCGTCGAGATTCCCTCGCCGGTGGTCGGCAAGGTCGTCTCGCTCGGCGGCAAGGTCGGCGAAGTGATGGCCGTCGGCACGGAGCTGGTGCGAATCGAGGTCGAAGGCGAAGGCAACACCCGCCCGGCAGCGCCGCGGACCGTGTCGACCACAGCGACGCCGCCGCCGGCTGTGTCCGAGGCGGCCGCACCGGCGCCGGCTTCGCAGCAGCGCGAGGAAGCGGCGTCCCGGGAGGATGCGCGACTGCTCGAAAGGGCCGCACCGGCGAAAGCGGCCGCATCGTCGCGCAACGGCGCGACCGCGACGGAATGGACAGCGTCCGCGCCGCCTGCGGCCGCCGCTGCGAGGTCCGTCCGGCAGCCACTGCGGTCGGCGGGCGACAAGCCGCTGGCCTCCCCGGCAGTCCGGCGGCGGGCCTGGGACCTCGGCATCGAGCTGCAGTTCGTCCGCGGCAGCGGTGAAGGCGGCGTGATCCTGCACGAAGACCTGGATGCCTGGCTGGCCGCGCAGCAGAAGGCAGCGGCACATCCGCGCGCGCGAGCGGCGGGCTACGAGGTCCGTGACGAAGAAGAAGCCATTCCGGTGATCGGCCTGCGGCGCCGGATCGCGCAGAAGATGCAGGAAGCCAAGCGCCGCATTCCACACTACAGCTACGTCGAGGAAGTCGACGTCACCGAGCTGGAAGCGCTGCGCGCGCGGCTCAACGCGCGCTGGGGCGACAGCCGCGGCAAGCTGACCGTCCTGCCGCTGCTGCTGCGGGCGGTGGTGCTGGCCGTGCGCGACTACCCGCAGGTCAATGCCCGCTTCGACGACGAAGCCGGGGTCGTCACCCGGCATGCGGCAGTGCATGCCGGCATCGCCACCCAGACCGGCAGCGGCCTGATGGTGCCGGTGTTGCGGCATGCCGAAGCCCACGACCTCTGGTCGGCGGCAGCCGAGATCAGCCGGCTGGCGGACGCCGCGCGCAGCGCCAAGGCAGGTCGCGAAGAGCTGAGCGGCTCGACCATCACCATCACCAGCCTCGGTCCGCTCGGCGGCATCGTCACCACCCCGGTCATCAACCATCCCGAGGTGGCGATCGTCGGCGTCAACCGCATCGTCGAGCGGCCGATGGTGCGCGACGGGGCGGTGGTGATTCGCAAGATGATGAACCTGTCGTCCTCGTTCGACCACCGGGTGGTGGACGGCATGGATGCCGCCCAGTTCATCCAGGCGATCCGCGCCCTGCTGGAATGTCCCGCCATGCTGTTCGTCGAGTAGCCGATGGACGAATCCACCACCCAGCTCCTGGTGATCGGCGGCGGCCCCGGCGGCTACGTCGCGGCGATCCGCGCCGCCCAACTCGGTGTGCAGGTCACTCTGGTCGAGGCCGAACGTCTTGGCGGCACCTGCCTCAACGTCGGCTGCATCCCGTCGAAGGCGCTGATCCACGCCGCCGAACAGTTCCACAAGGTCGCGCACTACGGCCAGCCGGCCGCGGGCGGCAGCGCCGGCGCGGCGACAAGCGACATCGGCATTCGCGTGCAGTCGCCTAGCATCGACCTGGCGCAGACCGTGCGCTGGAAGGACGGCATCGTCTCGCGACTGACCGGCGGGGTCGCGGCGCTGCTACGGAAGCATGGCGTGACGGTGGTCAACGGCTGGGCGCGCGTCGTCGACGGCAAGACGGCCGAGGTGCGCACCCGGCAGGACAGCCATCCGGACAGCGCCGACATGCGCATCCGCTGCGAACACCTGCTGCTGGCAACCGGCTCCGAAGCCGTCGCCCTGCCCGGCCTGCCGTTCGGCGGCGCCATCGTCTCCGCCACCCAGGCGCTGTCGCCGTCATCGATCCCGGCGCGGCTGGTGGTCGTCGGCGCCGGCTATATCGGGCTCGAGCTCGGCATCGTCTACCGCAAGCTGGGTTCGCAGGTCACCGTGGTGGAAGCGATGGACCGCCCCTTGCCCACCTACGATGAAGAGCTGACCCGGCCGGTGGCGGCCTCCTTGCGCCGGCTCGGCATCGACCTGCGCCTGGGCTGCAGCGTGCAGGGTGTCCAGGACCCGGATACACCCGGATCGACGAATGCAGCAGAGCCGGCGCAGCTGACGCTCAGGGTGCGCGACGCCGGCGGCCGCGAGTCCACGCTCGAGGCCGAGCGGGTGCTGGTGGCGGTCGGGCGGCGCCCGCGGCTGCAGGGCAGCGGCGTCGAATCGCTCATGCTGGAGATGGCGGGTCGCGCGATCAAGGTGGACGACCAGTGCCGCACGTCGATGCGCAATGTCTGGGCCATCGGCGACCTCACCGGCGAACCGATGCTGGCGCACCGCGCGATGGCACAAGGCGAGACCGTGGCCGAGATCATCGCCGGGCGCCGTCGGCATTTCATGCCGGCAGCCATCCCGGCGGTCTGCTTCACCGACCCGGAAGTGGTGACTGCCGGACTCTCGCCCACCGATGCCCACAAGGCGGGCATCGAAGCCGTCAGCGCGCAATTCCCGTTTGCGGCGAACGGACGCGCGATGACGCTCGAATCGAGCGAAGGCTTCGTGCGGGTGGTGGCCCGCCAGGACAACCATGTGATCGTCGGCTGGCAAGCCGTGGGCACCGGCGTGTCCGAGCTGGCGGCTGCGTTCTCCCAGTCACTGGAGATGGGCGCCCGGCTGGAGGATGTGGGCCACACCATCCATGCCCATCCGACCCTGGGTGAGGCGGTGCAGGAGGCGGCGCTACGGGCGCTGGGGCGGGCGCTGCATGTCTGATTTCTTGTCATGAGAAAGCGATGAAACTATGCTTTGATCATGTCGAACGCCATGGTTCAGATCAGGAACGTTCCGCCGGAGTTTCATCGCCGCCTGAAAGCGCGCGCGGCGCTGGAAGGCATGTCCATGTCCGACTACATCATGCGCGAAATCGGCAAGGCGCTCGAGCGACCAACACGCCAGGAGGTGCTAGATCGGCTTCGCTCCAAGCCTGTCAGGCGACTCTCCAGGAACGCGACTGATGCGGTCCGCGAGGAACGCATCGCGCGGTGATCGTGCTCGACGCCTCAGCTTTGGTGGAACTGCTCCTGCACACGCCAGCGGGCGCGGCGATCGACAAGCGTATCGCCGATCCTTCCATGGGATTGCATGTCCCTCATCTAGCAGATATCGAGGTGACCCAGGTGTTTCGTCGGTATGTACGCGAGGACGACATCGCGGCAGCCGACGCAGCCGCTGCGCTCCAGGATCTCGATCTGCAGCGCCATCCACATGACCCAATGCTGCAGCGGGTCTGGCAACTGCGCGAGAACCTCCCGGCCTACGATGCCATCTACGTCGTCCTTGCCGAGGTGTTGAACAGCACCCTCTTGACGTGCGACGCCCGTCTGGCGCGGGCTCCCGGGCTGAGATGTCCGGTGGAAGTGATCAGTCCTTCCGTCGTCTAGGAACCTCTTACGCGTACACCATTCCCTCGAACAGCCGCCGGGTGGTGCGATAGAAGGAACCGTGCAATGCACGCCATCCGTGCGGGTCGGCGGCGACCTCCGCGTCGACGGTGATCACGCCGGAAGGCATGCCGAGCCGCAGGCTGCCGATGCGCTGGCGACGGACATGTCGCGCAGGAATGGTTCCCTCGATCGCCGAGGCAACCGCTACGCAAAGGGAACCGGTCAACGGCAAGGCCCGGTGTGGCTGGCCGCTCGAGATCATCCTGACGGTCAAGTCGGCTGCAGCCTCCGGCAACACCGATCCGTCGAGCGTCGCTGAATCCTGCGGTGCCGAGATGATCGCGATCATGGGTATGAGCCGCTTCATCCGTGCCGCCTGGAGATCGGCAGCGATTCCCATTGCAACCGATGCATGTTCCCGGATGGAAGCGATGCGCGCCAGCAATTCGGGCCGGGCATCGATCTCGTCCGGCAGTTCGGTGCCCGCAAGCCCGAGCGCGAAGGCGTCGATGAACACGCAGGCGTTGGCCGCATCGATCATCGAGACCTCTACCGATCCGATGCCATCGATCTCGAGCACGTCGTGCGGGCTTCCGGTCGGCATCAGCTTGCCGGTGGAAGCGCCACCGGGCTCGAGGAAGTCCAGGCGCACGGGTGCGCCAGAACCTGAGACGCCAGGGATCACGAGATCACCTTCCTCCAGGCTTCGGCCGTCCGCGACCATGAAGGTGGAGCGGATGATCTTTCCGGTGTTGGTATTGTGGATGCGGACGGTCGTCTCGCCGTCGACTGCCGGCAGCAATCCCTCGTCGACGGCGAAGGGCCCGATGGCCGACGACATGTTGCCGCAGTTGCCGCTGAAGTCGACCCGTGCTTCCTTCACCTGCACCTGGGCGAAGGTGTAGTCGACGTCCGCATCCGGCCGCGTCGGCGGCCCGATGATGCAAACCTTCGACAGCGAAGAAACGCCGCCGCCCATGCCGTCGAGTTGCCGGCCATAGGCGTCGGGGCTGCCCATCGCAGCGAGGAACAGACGGTTCCACGATGATCGATCCGCCGGCAGATCGGCGAGATGAAAGATCAACGCCTTGCTGGTGCCGCCACGCGCGAACACCGCACGGTACTTGCTCTTGGTCACGGATGGGTTACTCAGGTCGTGTCCTTGCGGGGGGACATTATGAACTTGCAGACAATGCGATCCGCGAGGTGGCAAGGCGGCGGTCGATCGATGATCGACGCGGACTTGGCGGACGGACCCAGCGCACCGGCACTTCCTGGGGACGGCGAGCCGCTACTCGGGGAAGCAGGGCTCCGAGGCGGGATGCTCGTCGCGAACCTGCCGCGCCGGAGCGCCGTCGCCCGGCCGCCCGCTTGCCACGGCCCGCGCCACCACCCGCTGATAGAACGTCATGTTCTTGCCGCCCAGCTTGACGTCGAGTGTCCCGCGCAGCTGGTCCGTTTCGATCTGCCAGTCCGCGCTGCCGGTGGTGCCGTGGCCACCCTCGCAGCGCAGCTCGTAGTGCGCGCTGCCTTTCGCCTCGGAGCTCTTCTGCAGGCGGCAGTCCCGCAGCGAGACGTCGTCGAGCATCCAGAACGCGCGTGCGAGATCGCCGGGGTCGAGGCAACGCCGCTGCCGCACGATCGCATAGCGCAGGTTTTCCTCCAGGTGGGGCATGCCGGTCTCGGTGGTCACGTCGTAAAGGCGGGGCATGGATGACGGCGTCGGCGCCGCTCGATGGGCCGCGCCGTCGGCGAGCGCCACCGACGCAGCCGCCGCCAGCAGGACCGCGGCCGCCCCGACCATCGTCCGCCACCACCGCCCGGTCCGCATGATTCGAAACCTCCACGACCTGCGAGTCTATTACCGTCACGGCGCCGAGTCTGTGCCCGGACCGCAGGAACCGTCATCCCGGATCTTGCGGTCGGACAAGGTGGGACGAACCGGGGCAGGTGTTCGCGTTCTCCCCCGCCGCTTCCAGCATACCGACGCCTTCGCAGCGGTCTTTCGGCGGACGCTACCATGAGCCTCGACCCGGGATGCACCCGTGTCCCGGCCCGCCAGCCCCAACCGGCCTTCGCTGCCGACTGGAGAACAAGATGCCGAACCTCACCGACGAGTTGTACTCGCAATTGCAGGGCGCGCCGCTGCAGCAGATTTCGCAGCAACTCGGCGTCGAGCCGCAACAGGCCGAACAGGCGGTTGGCGCAGCGCTGCCGCTGCTGCTCGGCGCGCTGGGACGGAACGCATCGCAACCGGATGGCGCGCAGGCGCTTTTCGGCGCCCTCAACCGCGACCACGGCAGCATGGACCTGGGCAGCCTGCTCGGCGCGGTTCTCGGCGGCGGTGCCGGCGGTGCCATTGGCGCAGGTGGCGCAGGTGGCGCAGGTGGCGCAGGCGGCGGACTTGGCGGCCTGCTCGGCGGCCTGCTGGGTGGCGGCCAGACGCAGGAAGGCGGCACCGGCTTCCCGCAATTCGGCGGACGCCAGGCGGATGCCGACGGCATGCTGGGCCACATCTTCGGCGAGCGCACGCAACGCGCCGAGCAAGGCCTCGGCCAGGCGACCGGCCTCGGCAGCAGCAACGCGCACGACCTGCTGCGGATCCTGGCCCCGATCGTCATGACCTTCCTGGCGCAGCGCTTTACCCGCGGCGGTGCCGATCCGGGCGGCCTGCAGCAGGCCCTGGGCCAGGAGCGGGAACAGATCGGCCAGCAGGGAGGTCTTGGCGGCGGGCTGCTGGGGGCGGTGCTCGACCAGGACGGCGACGGCAAGGTCGACTTCAACGACCTGCTCAAGGCGGGCGCCGGCATGCTCGGCGGCAGACGCTGACCGTTTCCCGCATTCAACCCGTGACGGCCGCGGAACATCGCGGCCGTTTTCATTCCGGAATCCGGTCATTGCGCCGAAGCCGGCAAGGAGGCGGGATTTCTCTTTTGACTTGGTAATGCGAATCAGTATCATTCGTGCTCCGATCATTAACAAGAAACACGCTGTCTCCGGCGGGCAATGCCTTCTTTGCCACCGCTGGCGAATCCCGGCGTGGAACTCAAGAGCCTGGAGCACGACCCCCAATGACGCATATCCGCAGTCGCAAGCATCCAATCGTCCAGCAACCCCGGGTGCAGCAGGCGCTGGCTGCCGCCATCGCTACCCTGTCATTGCCGGGCATCCAGGGCATCGGTCACGCCCAGACCCAAGCCCAGCCTCAAAGCCAGGCTCAGGCTCAGATCCATGCCCAGGCTCAAGGCCAGGCCCAGGCTCAGAAGGCCCAGGCGACGCTGCCGGAGATCAAGGTCGAAGGCGCGGCGGTGAACGACTACAAGGCCGACACCGTCGCCAACCCGAAGTACACCCGGCCGATCGCGGAAACGCCGCAGACGATCAGCGTGATCCGCAAGGAGATCCTGCAGGAGCAATCGGCAACCACGCTGGCCGAAGCGTTGCGCAACACGCCGGGCGTGACCATGCTGATGGGCGAGAACGGCAACACCTCGACCGGCGATTCGATCTTCATGCGCGGCTTCGACACCCAGGGCAGCATCTTCATCGACGGCGTGCGCGATGTCGGCACCTATTCGCGGGACACGTTCAACGTCGAGCAGGTCGAGGTGGTGAAGGGGCCTGCCGGCGCCGACATCGGCCGCGGCTCGCCGACCGGCTACATCAACCTGATCAGCAAGGTGCCGCTGGCGGAGGACTTCGCCATCGGCAGCATTGGCATCAGCAGCGAATCATGGGGGCGCGCCACGGCCGACCTCAATCGCACGATGCCGGGCCTCGGCAGCGGCACCGCCCTGCGGCTCAACGTGATGAAGCAGCAAGGCGACGTGCCGGGCCGTGATCGCGTCACCAACGACGCCTGGGCAGTGGCGCCAACGCTCGCGCTGGGACTGGGCACGTCGACCCGGGTCTACCTATCGGCAATGCACTTCGAGCGCGATGCCGTGCCCGACGGCGGCCTGCCCACCGTCGGCCTGCGCGGCTACTACAACGCCGACCTCGCCCGCGCCGGCGTCACCCCGGCACGCGTCGACACCGACAACTTCTACGGCTCGCACGTCGACCACGACAAGGTCGAGGTCGACATGCTCACCGTGCGCATCGAGCACGACCTGGCCTCCGGTGCGAAGCTGCGCAACATCTCGCGCTACGGCCGCAGCCGGCAGGACTTCCTGGTGACCGGCGTCTTCAACGCGAACTTCCCGAATCCGGCCGATCCGGCGACCTGGAACGTCGACCTGCGACCGCACGGCAAGGACCAGCGCAACGAGATCATCGCCAACCAGACCAGCATAAGCGGCGATTTTGCAACCGGTAGCGTGAGGCACACGGTCAGCGGCGGCGTCGAATTCCTCTATGAGAAGCAGAGCAACAACACACTCGTGCGGGTCGGCGACCAGGTGCCGAACAACCTCTACAACCCGAGCCCGGACATCCCGTTCGCGCCGGTGCTGCCGGACGGCGCCTCGACCAGCGGCAACACCACCACGATCGGCCTCTACGCGAACGACACCCTGGCCATCACCAATCGCTTCGAGGTGACCGGCGGCCTGCGCCTCGACAGGTACCGCACGGAAACGACCAGCATCCCGGCAACCGGTGCAACCGTTCCAGCCACGTCGCTGGCGAAGTCCGACCTCCTGACGACCTGGAAGCTCGGCGCGCTCTACAAGCTCGCGCCGAACGGCAATGTCTATGCCGCCTACGGTTACTCCGAGAAGCCGCCCGGCAGCGACAACTTCACGTTGAACGCCGGAGAGCCGAACGCGACCACCGGCCTCATCAATGCCAACACCTTCAACCTCGATCCGCAGGAGGCCGACAACATCGAGCTGGGCACCAAGTGGAACCTGCTTGGTAACCGCCTGGCGGTCACTGCCGCGCTGTTCCGCACCGTGATCCGCAATGACCTGGCGCAGCAGGACGCGGTGACCGGCGAGGTCATCCAGTACGGCAAGCGGCGAGTGCAGGGCCTCGAGCTCGGTGCCGTCGGAGAGCTGAGCTCCAACTGGCTGATCAGCGCCGGCTTGGCACGGATGGACACCGAGGTGACCGAGGCGGCATCGACCCAGCCGACGCAACAGGGGGCGGCCATCAACTGGTCGCCCAAGCTCTCGATCACCGCCTGGACCACCTATCGCCTGCCCTTCGGGCTGACGGTCGGCGGCGGCGCGCGCTACCTGTCGAGCCAGCAGCGCCAGGTCAACAACGCCGTCACGCCGACCACCAGCATGCCGCAGATCGACAGCTACGTGGTGTTCGATGCGATGGCCGCCTACGAGGTCAACCGCAATTTCTCCCTGCAGCTGAACGTCTACAATCTGGGCGACAAGTTCTACGTCGCATCGATGAACAACGCCGGCAACCGCTACACCCTGGGAACGCCCCGCTATGCGCTGCTGTCGGCCAACCTGAAGTTCTGACGAAGACGGGGTCGCTGTCTTGTTGCTGCACATTCCGGCGGTCCTCTCGCGCGAGCAGGTGCTGCAGTTCCGCCGCGAGCTCGACGGCACCGACTGGATCGACGGGCGCGCCACGGTTGGACCGCAGGGCGCGCAGGTCAAGCAGAACCGGCAGTTGCCGGAAGAGTCGCCGGTCGGGCAGCGGCTGGGACGCTTAATCCTGGAGGCGCTCGGCCGCCATCCGCTGTTCCTGTCCGCGGTGCTGCCGTTGCGCACGTCGCCGCCGCTGTTCAACCGCTACGCCGGCGGCGAGCACTACGGCCTGCACATCGACGGCGCCATGCGCGCGATCGCCGGTTCGGACCGGATCCTGCGCACCGACGTATCGTCGACGCTGTTCCTCACGGACCCCGAGGACTACGACGGCGGCGACCTGGTGGTCGTCGACACTTATGGAACCCACGAGGTCAAGCTGCCGGCCGGCGACCTGATCGTCTATCCGGCAACCAGCCTGCATCGCGTCGACCCGGTGACGCGCGGCGTGCGGACCTGTTCCTTCTTCTGGACCCAGAGCATGGTGGCCGACGATGGTCGCCGGACGATGCTCTTCGAGCTCGACCAGGGCATCCAGAAGCTGCGGGCTCGCATCGGGGACTGCGAGGAGGTCGTCGCCCTCACCGGTCACTATCACAACCTGGTCAGGCAGTGGGCCAACGTCGGCTGAAGACCGTCGACCCTCAGTAGACGTCGCGGCGATAGCGTCCCGCCTGCGCCAGATCGTCGAGAGCGCGCCGGCCGAGGATCGCGGCCAGTGCCTGGTCTACCCCGCTCGCCATGCCGACGAGGCTGCCGCAGACATAGATTGCCGCGCCGGCATCGACCCACCGACGAACGTCCTCGGCTGCCGCGGCAAGCCGATGCTGGACGTAGCGACGCTCCGGCTGGTCGCGGGAGAAGACGATGTCGGCGCGTTCGAGCACGCCGTCACGCTGCCAGTCGCCGATCAGCTCACGGCAATGGAAATCGGTGGCAGCGTTGCGCTCGCCGTACAGCAGCCAGTTGCGGCCGGCCCCGCCTGCCTTTTCCGTCCCCGCTCGCGCTCGCGCCCGGATCAGACCCAGCAGGCCGGCCAGTCCGGAGCCATTGCCGACCAGGATCAGCGGTCGCGCGAGGTTGCCGCCAAGCCTGAATTGCTGGTGCATGCGGATGCGCGCCATGACCGGATCACCCGGCGCAGCGTCGCGGGTGAGCCAGCCGGAAGCCAGCCCGATGCCGCCATCCGGGCGCACCTCCTGGCGGACCAACAGGCGGACGCTGCCGTCCGAAGGCAACGAGGCGATCGAATAGTCGCGTGGCCGGGCATCACTGCCGGCTGCACGTACCTGGAGCAGGTCGCCGGCTTCCCACTGCGGCGACTCCCCGGACTGCGGGACCAGTTCGATCTCGAAGAGCGGATTGCCGGCGCCTCCCGGATTCAGGTGGCGCCGCGATCGCAGGCGCCATTGGCCGAACGATGCCGGCTGCCAGCCCGACAAGTGGCCGCTGCCGGCGATGCCGCCCAGCCGCTGCTGCCAGTCGCGCAACGCCGACTCGTCGCCGCCGTCGACGTCGACGCGATCGAACAGCGGCTGCGCGCCTTGCCGCGCCAGCCAATGCTCGAGCGCCATGCCGAAGCCGCGGAAGTTGGCATAGGCGCGATCGCCCATCGCGAGGACGCCGTAGCGCAGTTGCTGCAGGGGCAGCTGCGCGGCCATCAGCCGGCGGGCAAACAGCGCCGCATTGTCCGGCGGGTCGCCTTCCCCGTAGGTGCTGACCAGGAACAGCGCCCGGTGTGCATTGCTCAGGTCGTCGGCCGCCACATCCGACAGCGCCACGACCCTGGAGGGCACGCCGGCGACCTTCAGCGACCTGGCCGTCTGCCAGGCCAGCGATTGCGCCGTGCCGGTCTGGCTGGCGAAGGCCACCAGCACCGGGCTTGCTTCGCGCGCGGCAGGCAGCAGCGCCGCCGCTTCGGCGGCGGCTGCTCGTCGCTTGCGCCGCTCGCCCAGGAAGACGAAGGCGCAGAGAACGGCATAGGCGGCCACCACCGCCGCGGCTGCCAGCAGGCGGTCGAGCTCGACGATCGGCGTCATTGCAGCAGGGCGGCGAACGGCGCCGTCATCCGTTCATGCAGCGCTTCGCGCGCCCCGCGCCCGTTCCATGCCCCATGCGATCCGCCGGCGCCGCCCTGCTGCACCGGCCGCAGGCGGAAGAGCGCCGCAATGCCTCGCCGCTGCGCCCATTCGATGCCTTGCTCGAGTTCCATCACCATCAACGCGGTCGACAGCGCATCGGCCGCCATGCAATCCCGATGCAGCACGGTCACCGAAGCCACGCCGGCAGCCACCGGCCTGCCGGTGCGCGGATCGATCGCATGGCAATGGCGGGCACCGTCGCGGTCGACGTAGCGACGGTAGTCGCCGGAGGTGGCGACCGACAGGCCGTGCAGGGCTACGACGGTCTCGACCAGGGATCCTGCAGCGTCCGGTTTCTCGGCGGGCGGCGCTTCCAGCATGACCCACCACGGCTGCCCGTCGGGCTTGACGCCGGCGCCACGCAATTCGCCGCCGACCTCGACCAGGTAGTCGTCGATGCCGCGCGACTGCAGGTATCGAGCCACCTGGTCGACGGCGAAGCCCTTGGCGATCGCCGACAGGTCGAGGCGAACGCCGCCCGGCTGCACGACCGTGCGTGCCGCGGCGTCGAACTCGAGCAACCGCCAGCCGCTGGCGGCGCGGGCTGCGGCCAGGGCCGCATCGGTCGGCAGCGCGAAGCCGCGCTGGCGGTATCCGTCGCCAGCACCGAATCCCCAGGCGTCCACCAGTGCGCCGGCGGTGGCATCGAAGGCACCGTCGCTGTCGCGGGCGACCGCCAGCGCATGATCGAGCACACGGGCGAATTCCGCGGGCAGCGTGAACGACGTGCCAGCCGGCGCACGGTTGAAGCGGCTGAGGTCGGATTCGGGCTCCCAGCTGCTCATCTGCCGGACCACCGTGTCGAGACCTGCCTGGATGCCGGCGGGAAGGTCGTGCTGCGCCCCGCCCCCTGCGCTGCCGTGAGCCTCGTCCCGCACCTCGCCATTGCCGGCTGCCGCCGGCACGACCCATTTCACCGTCCAGGAGGTGCCCATGGTCAGGCCGCTCGCCTGCAGCAGGCGCGCGCCGCGCGGCGGGCGCGCCGGCGCCTGCGCGAGATGCGGGACGAGCACTCGTCTGCCGGCGCCCACTATTGCGGCAGGACCTCCAGCGTCGCGCTGTAGCCGCTGCGCCGCAGTGGCTTGTCGAAGGTCCCGCCAGCCTGGCCCTGGCCGCGGCCTTCCGCATGGCGCGCGTTCACCCAATACATGCCGGGGGCCGGCCAGTCGATGCCGACGACGCCCTCTGCATCCGTCACCAGCTTCATCTCGCCAAGCTGGTCGCGGTAGCGGATGCCCCCCGGTACCACGCTCACCTCGATGCCGGCGGCTGGCCGGCCGTCGAGCAGGAACCGCAGGCGCGCGATGTCGCCGACGAAGATGTCGTTCGGATGGGTGAGCGGCACCATCTCCAGCCCGGATCCGCTGGGCTGGAGCACCTCCTCGCTCGGCTTGCCGGCGGTGACGAAGGCTTCGATCCGGGTCTGGTTGCGCGTGACCTGCACGTCCTGCGCCTCGGCCGGCAGGTCCTTGCGGATCGACGCCTCGGTGCCGCGCAGGCGCCGGGATTGGCCGTTCACCTTGAAGCTGGCGAGCAGCGTGTCGTTGCTGACCGCAATCCGGTAGGTGCCGGCCTTCGCCAGCCGGACATCGAACGTGCTGCGATAGCGGCCGGTGCTCGCGTTCTCCGTACGCACCGGCGCCTGATCCGGCCCCGACACCTGCAGACCGTCGAGACGCATCGGCTGATGCTCGAAATAGAAGAGGTCGTTGGAGATGGCGGCATCGACCGTCACCCACGGGTCTTCGCCCGACAGCACCGTCGCCGACGGAAACAGCCAGGCGCGATGCGCCTGGGCAGCCTGCGGTAAGGCCGCCGCGAGGCAAAGGGTCAACAGCGCTGCGCGCCAGCCGGACTTGCGTTTCATCTGTGGCTCCTCGATGGATCGGAAAGCGGGAAGTGCAACGGAGACGGCGCCGCCGGCGGATATCCCGCCGGCGATGCCGGTGGCGGGTTCAGGGCTGCAACTCCAGCGCGACCAGCCCGAGCTCATGCTGCCCCTTGACCTGCAGCGACTGGATACCTGCCGGCGGCCAGTTGAACGGCAGCTTCAAGAGCTCCCGGCCTCCGACCTCGCGTGCTGCCTCGACGACCAGCTGGTAGTCCCCGGCCGGCAGCTCGTCGAGCGGCGGCTTGCCGGATGCGAAGGCCAGCTGGTGTTCGCCGGGCGGGCGCGTGGCACCGCTGAGGCCGTCGACCGGCATGTCCAGCTCGCGGCCCGACTTGCGCCACCACTGACGCATGTCCTTGAGCCACTTGGTGCCTTCCCCGCCCTTCTGCTTCAGGTCGTACCACACCGACAGGTTGCGCACGAACTTCTGGTCCTTGCCTTCGATCCACACCGCGACATAAGGGCGGTGATATTCGGCCACCTGCAGGCGCGGCACCTCGACCTTCAGCGCCAGCCCGGCGGCCTGGAGGGGAGCGGCGACCAGCGCCGCAAGCGGCGCGGCGAGCACGAACGAATAGCCCATGCGGACGGCGGCGGGCGGGCGGACGGCAACGAATGGAATGCTCATCGGAGGTTCTGCTGGAATGAGGTTGCGGGTGGCGGTTCAATGGATGAACAGGATGGCGAGCAGCAGCGGCACGACGACGCCGAGGCCGACCATCGGCCAGGTCGACGGGCGATTGGCGGCATGCATCTTGAGGATCAGCAGCCCGGTGATCGAGAACACCAGGCAGGCGATCGCGAAGACATCGATGAACCAGCTCCACACGGCGCCGCTGTGGCGCCCCTTGTGCAGGTCGTTCAGATAGGAGATCCAGCCGCGGTCGGTCGACTCGTATTCGACGAGGCCGTCCTCCAGGCCGATGCGCAGCCAGGCATCCCCTCCTGGACGCGGCAGCGGGACATAGACCTCGGCCTGCGACCATTCGGATTCGCGGCCGCGCAGGTCGACAGCCAGCTCGGCGCGCAACCACTGGACGACGTCGGCCGGCAGATCCGGTCCTTTCGACGTGGCCGCCTTACCGTTGCCGGCGGCGAGATGGCTGGCAGCGATCGCCGCGAGGCGCTCCCGCAGCGGCGGCGACATCTCGCGTTCGCGGTTCTCCACCACCGGGCGGGCTTCGATCTGCGCGGCGTGGTTCAGCGTGATGCCGGTCAGGCTGAACAGCAACATGCCGAGCAGGCAGAGCGCGGAACTGATCCAGTGCCACTGGTGCAACGTCCTGAGCCACCAGGCCCGGTTGTTCACAGCCCTTGCAGCACCCATCGGCACAACGTCGTCCAATCCCATCCGCGGTCGCCAGCGTTCGCAACCGGCGGGATGCCGGCCGGGCGCCAGTATACCTGTAAATGCGAATCACTATCGATTCGAAACGTCCGCACTCTCGGCGCTGCACCGCCGGCATGTTCCCGGGGGCGGCGCCGGGGCCAGGGGGCGG
>JAEZQX010000585.1 GCA_023441105.1 Pseudomonadota bacterium
CGGCACGATCGGCGTGCTGCAGGTGCCGGCGGGCTCGATCAACGTCGTGCCCGGTCGCTGCGACTTCTCCCTCGACCTGCGGGCGCCGACCGACGAGCAGCGCGACCGGCTGGTGGCCGACGTGCTCGCCGAGCTGCAGCGCATCTGCGAGCGCCGCGGCCTGCAGCACACGACCGAGGAAAGCATGCGCGCGGCCGCGGCACCGAGCCACCCGGCGTGGCAGCAGCGCTGGGAACGGGCGGTGGCGGCGCTTGGCCTGCCGGTGCACCGGATGACCAGCGGCGCCGGCCATGACGCGATGAAGATGCACGAGGTGATGCCGCAGGCGATGCTGTTCGTGCGCGGCGGCAACGGCGGCATCAGCCACAACCCGCTCGAGACGATCACCGCCGACGATGCCCAGCTGTGCATCGATGCCTTCCGGCATTACCTGGACCAGCTCGAGACGGAGCTGGCCGGATCGGCCGCCGCCGGCGCCAGGTCATGAACCACGACGCCTGCGCCGCCCTCGATGCCTGGATCGACGGGCATTTCGAGGAACAGGTCGGCTTCCTCGCGGAGCTGGTCAAGGTGCCGACCGACACGCCGCCCGGCGACAACGCGCCGCATGCCGAACGTACCGCCGGGCTGCTGCAGGCCTTCGGTTTCGAGGTCGAGAAGCATCCGGTGCCGGCCGCCGAAGTGAAGGAATACGGCCTCGCCTCGCTCACCAACCTGATCGTCCGGCGCCGCTATGGCGAGGGCGGCGTCTGCGTGGCGCTCAACGCGCACGGCGACGTCGTGCCACCCGGCGACGGCTGGACGGTGCCGCGCTATGGCGGGGTGGTGCGCGACGGCCGGCTGTATGGCCGGGCGGCGGCGGTCAGCAAGAGCGACTTCGCCACCTACACCTTCGCGGTGCGGGCGCTGGAGGCCACCGCCGGCGAGCGGCTGAAGGGCGGCGTCGAGCTGCATTTCACCTACGACGAGGAGTTCGGCGGCGAGAAGGGACCGGGCTGGCTGCTGGCCCGCGGCCTGACCCGGCCGGACTATGCGATTGCCGCCAGCTTCAGCTACGCCATCATCACCGCCCACAACGGCTGCCTGCAGTTCGAGGTCACCGTCGACGGCAGGATGGCCCATGCCGCCATCCCGGAGTCCGGCGTCGATGCGCTGCAGGCCGCGGTGCCGATCCTGCAGGCCCTCTACGATTGCAACCGGCAGTATCGACAGGTGGCCAGCAGCGTGCCGGGCATCACGCATCCCTACCTCAACGTCGGCACCATCACGGGTGGCACCAACACCAACGTCGTGCCGGGCAGGGTGGTGTTCAGGATCGACCGGCGTTGCATTCCCGAGGAGGATCCGGACCAGGTGGAGGCCGACATCCGCGCGGTGATCGCGGCCGCGGCGGCCGGGCAACCGGCGGCGACGGTGACGGTGCGGCGCATCCTGCTCGCCCAGCCGCTGAAGCCGCTGCCGGGGAACCAGCCGCTGGTCGGCGCGCTGCAGCGCCATGCCCGCGAGGTGATCGGCGAGGACATCCCTTGCCTGGGCACGCCGCTCTATGCCGACGCACGTCTCTACGGCGAGGCCGGGGTGCCGACGGTCATGTACGGCGCGGGCCCGCGCACGGTGCTGGAATCGAATGCCAAGCGGGCCGACGAGCACGTGCTGCTCGAGGACCTGCGCCGCGCCACCAAGGTGATCGCCCGCACCCTGCTCGACCTGCTGGGCCCGACAGGCTCTTAGGAGCCTGGGCCGCAGAAGGACGGCCCAGGCGCCTAGTCATCGCTGGCGGACGTGGATACACTGGCGGCACCAGCCAAACTCCAGGGGAACGTCGCAATGCAGCCCAGAAGCTTTGCCCGTATCAGCAGGATGAGGTTGCCGGCGCGATCGTTGCCGGCGTTCTCCGCCCAGGCGCTCGGCGCATTCGCGGCGCCGGTGCTCGCGGCGTTCGGCTTCGGGATGGCCGCGCCGGCGGTGGCGCAGGACGTGATCCGGGTCGGAGAGATCAACAGCTACAAGGCGCAGCCGGCGTTCCTGGATCCCTATCGCAAGGGCTGGGAGCTGGCCCTCGAGCAGGTCAACGCCGCCGGTGGCATCAACGGCAGGAAGCTGGAGATCATCTCGCGCGACGACGGCGCCAATCCCGGCGATGCGGTGCGGGTGGCCGAAGAGCTGATCTCGCGCGAGAAGGTCGACGTACTCGCCGGCGGCTTCCTCTCCCATATCGGGCTGGCGCTGACCGACTTCGCCAGGCAGCGCAAGGTCTTCTTCCTTGCATCCGAGCCGCTCACCGACAAGATCGTCTGGCAGAACGGCAATCGCTACACCTTCCGGCTGCGCTCCTCCACCTACATGCAGACCGCGATGCTGGTGCCGGAGGCGGCCAAGGCCAACAAGAAGCGCTGGGCCATCGTCTATCCCAACTACGAATACGGCCAGTCCGCGGCCGCCACCTTCAAGGAACAGCTGAAGAAGCTGCAGCCCGACGTGGAGTTCGTCGGCGAGCAGGCGCCGCCGCTCGGCAAGGTCGACGCCGGCGCCGTCGTCCAGGCGCTGGCGGACCTCAAGCCCGACGGCATCTTCAACGTCCTCTTCGCCGCCGACCTCGCCAAGTTCGTGCGCGAGGGCAATACCCGCGGCTTGTTCAAGGGCCGGACGGTGCTCGGGCTGCTGACCGGCGAACCGGAATACCTCGATCCGCTCAAGGACGAGGCGCCGGAAGGCTGGATCGTGACCGGCTACCCGTGGTACGGCATCGACCTGCCGGACCACAAGGCGTTCCTCGAGGCTTACCGCAAGAAGTTCAACGACTATCCGCGGCTCGGTTCGATCGTCGGCTACTCGATGGTCACCGCGCTGGCCGCCGGCCTGAAGAAGGCCGGTTCCACCGACACCGAGAAGCTGATCACCGCCTTCGAAGGGCTCGAATTCCCGTCGCCCTTCGGAACCGCATCCTTCCGGGCCATCGACCACCAGTCGACCATGGGCGTCTTCGTGGGCAAGACCGCGATCAAGGATGGCAAGGGCGTGATGGTCGACTACCGCTACGAGGACGGGGCCAAGTTCCAGCCGCCGGATAGCGTCGTCAAGACAATGCGTCCCGACGCGCCTTGACGCTTTCGGGGCTGCTGTTCCAACTGCTGAACGGGCTGGCGAGTGCCTCCAGCCTGTTCATGGTGGCAGCCGGGCTGTCCCTGATCTTCGGCGTCACCCGGATCGTCAACTTCGCCCACGGCTCGTTCTACATGCTGGGCGTGTACCTGGCGTACACGATCGTCACCTGGCTGCTCGATGGTCCGCTGGCGAACCTGCGCATCGCCGGCTTCTGGTCGGCGATCCTGCTGGCGGCGCTGGCGGTCGGGTTGATCGGTGCATTGATCGAATGGCTGGTGCTGCGGCGGATCTATCGCGCGCCCGAGCTGTTCCAGCTGCTGGCCACCTTCGCCCTGGTGCTGATCATCCGCGACGCGGCGCTGGCGATCTGGGGCAGCGAGGACCTGCTGGGACCGCGGGCACCCGGCCTGCGCGGCTCGGTGGAGATCCTCGGCCGCTCGTTTCCGCAGTACGACCTGGTGCTGATCGCGGTCGGACCGCTGGTGCTCGGCCTGCTGTGGTGGATGCTCACCCGCACCCGTTTCGGCATCCTGGTGCGGGCCGCCACCCAGGATCGCGAGATGGTCGGCGCACTCGGCGTGAACCAGTCGCTGCTGTTCACCGCCGTCTTCGCCCTCGGCGCCTTCCTCGCCGGGCTCGGTGGCGCGCTGCAGTTGCCGCGCGAGCCGGCCAACCTCGGGCTCGACCTGGTCGCCATCGGCGAGGCCTTCGTGGTGGTGGTGGTCGGCGGCATGGGCAGCATCCCAGGCGCCTTCCTCGCGGCGCTGCTGATCGCCGAGCTGAAGGCGGTGTGCATCGCCATCGGCCAGGTGAACATTGGCGGCGTCGACTTCTCGTTCTCCAAGCTCACGCTGGTGGTCGAGTTCCTGGTGATGGCCGCCGTGCTGATCTGGCGACCGTGGGGCCTGCTGGGCCGGCCGTCGGCGATCAGCCGCAACGCTGCCGAGGTCGAGCAGCCGCTGCGGGCCGGACCGCCCTGGCTGCGGCTGCTGACATTGGCCCTGGTGGGCCTCCTGCTGCTGCTGCCGCTGCTCGGCGAGCGCTATCCGTACCTGGTGGTGCTGATGATCGACGTCCTGGTCGCGGTCCTGTTCGCCACCAGCCTGCACTTCATCATGGGGCCGGGCGGCATGCATTCCTTCGGCCATGCCGCCTACTTCGGCCTGGGGGCGTATGGCGCGGCCCTGTTGTTCAAGGCATTGGGCCTGCCGATGATCGCCGCGCTGCTGCTGGCGCCCCTCGTCGCCGCGGCCGGCGCCTTGCTGTTCGGCTGGTTCGCGGTGAGGCTGTCGGGCGTCTACCTGGCGATGCTGACGCTGGCTTTGTCGCAGATCGTCTGGTCGGTCGTGTTCCAGTGGGATGAGTTCACCGGCGGTTCGAACGGGCTGGTCGGCATCTGGCCGGCGCCCTGGCTTGCCGACAAGCGCGCCTACTACTACCTGACGCTGGCGGCAGCGGTGGCCGGCGTCGGGTTGCTGCGGCGGGTGCTGTTCTCGCCGTTCGGTTATGCGATGCGCGCCGGCCGGGACTCGCCCCTGCGCGCCGACGCGATCGGCATCGACGTCGTGCGGGTGCATTGGGCCGCCTTCGTGCTTGCCGGCCTGGTGTGCGGCGTCGCCGGCGCGCTGTTCGCCTTCTCCAAGGGCAGCATCTCGCCGGAGGTGATGGCCATCGGGCGTTCGATCGACGGGCTGGTGATGGTGCTGCTGGGCGGCGTGCAGACGCTCGCCGGTCCGGTGGTCGGCGCCACCGTGCTCACCTGGCTGCAGGACACGGTGGCACGCGAAACCGAGTACTGGCGCGCGATGCTCGGCGGCGTGATCCTGCTGCTGGTGTTGCTGTTCCCGGTCGGCATCGCCGGCGCGATCCGGCAGCGCGTGCTCGGGCCGGCCGAATGAGCGCCGCCGCCCGGCCGCCCGAAGGCGGCGCGTTCTCCCCCGGGGAGATGGACGCGCAGCGTCCAGAGGGTCGTCCAGTCAGCGCCGCCGCCCGGCCGCCCGGCCCGGCCGCGGCAGCGGACGCACTGCTCGCGGTGCGGGGCCTGTCGAAGGCCTTCGGCGGCGTCAAGGCGGTTCGCGACGTCGGCTTCACCCTCGAACGCGGCGAGATGCTGGCGATGATCGGTCCCAACGGCGCCGGCAAGTCGACCTGCTTCAACCTGCTCAACGGCCAGTTGCCGCCGGACAGCGGCGAGGTGCTGCTGGAGGGTCGCAGCATCGTCGGGCTCAAGCCGCGGGAGGTCTGGCGGCTGGGCGTCGGCCGGACCTTTCAGATCACCGCCACCTTCGCCTCGATGACGGTGCGCGAGAACGTGCAGATGGCGCTGCTGTCGCACCACCGGCGACTGACGGACTGGTTCAGCCGCGCGCGCGACGCCTACCGCGACGAGGCCGAGCGGCTGCTGGAGCTGGTCGGCATGGGCGAGCAGGCGCAGCGCGCCTGCGCGGTGCTCGCCTACGGCGACCTGAAGCGGGTGGAGCTGGCGGTGGCGCTGGCCAACAACCCCCGGCTGCTGCTGATGGACGAACCGGCCGCGGGCATGGCGCCGAGGGAGCGGGTCGCGCTGATGGCGCTGGTGAGCGGCATCGTCAAGCGCGAGCGCATCGCGGTCCTCTTCACCGAGCACGACATGGACGTGGTGTTCAACAGCGCCGACCGGGTCATCGTGCTGTCGCGCGGCGCGCTGATCGCCGACGGCGCGCCGCTGCAGGTGCGGGCCAACGAGGAGGTCCAGCGGGTGTACCTCGGGTCGCGCTCCCATGGCTGACACGGCTGCGGAGGCGAACCCGCAGCGCCGGCCGATGCTGCAGGTCGAGGCGGTGAACACGCTGTACGGCAAGGCGCACATCCTCTTCGACGTGACGCTCGATGTCGGCGCCGGCGAGGTGGTGGTGCTGCTGGGGCGCAACGGGGCGGGCAAGTCGACCACGCTCAAGAGCATCATCGGCATGGTGCCGCTGCAGCAGGGCAGCATCCGCTTCGACGGCAGCGACATCACCCGCCTCAAGCCGCACGAGATCGCCCGCCTCGGCCTCGGCTACGTGCCCGAGGAGCGTCGTATCTTCACCGACCTGACGGTGCTCGAGAACCTCGAGGTCGGCCGGCAGGCGCCGCGCGAAGGGGTTGCCACCTGGGACTTCGAGCGCATCGGCCGGCTGTTCCCGAACCTCGCCCAGATGCCGCAGCGCCTGGGCGGCCGGATGTCCGGCGGCGAGCAGCAGATGCTGACCATCGGCCGCACGCTGATGGGCAATCCGCGCTGCATCCTGCTCGACGAGCCGTCCGAGGGCGTCGCGCCGGTGATCGTCGACCAGATGGCGGAAGCGATCCGCGAGCTAAAGGCACAAGGCGTCGCCATCCTGCTGTCGGAGCAGAACCTGCGGTTCGCGCACGAGGTGGCCGACCGCGCCTATATCATCGAGAAGGGCCGCATCCGTTTCGGCGGCACCATGGCCGAGCTCGACGCCAACGACGAGGTGCGGACGCAGTACCTGGCGATATGAAGCCGCCGCGTGCGCTGCGATCCGCAGCGCGCAGGCGGGGCTACGGGGCTACGGCTGGAGACCGGGGCCTGGAGGCGGGTGCGACCCCGGCGTATCCTTGAAAGGAGCAACGCGATGAGCGACAAGACAGCAGGTGCGCAGATCAGGAAGCTGGTGGTGCAGGTCGACGAGACCCGTGCCGAGATGGGCCGGCCGGTGAATCCGCCGACCCGCCGGGCGCTGGCGATGGCGGTGATCGCCAATCCCTATGCCGGACGCTATTCGGAGAACCTCGACGAGCTGGTCGCCATCGGCGAGGAGCTCGGCGGCCTGCTGGGCGAGCGCTGCGTGAAGGCCCTCGGCATCGAGCCGGCGCAGGCGCACAGCTATGGCAAGGCGGCGATCGTCGGCGACGGCGGCGAGCTCGAGCACGCGGCGGCGATCCTGCATCCGAAGCTCGGCGCGCCCTTGCGCCTGGCGGTGCAGAAGGGCGCCGCGCTGGTGCCGTCGGCCAAGAAGATGGGCGGCATCGGGGCGGCCATCGACGTGCCGCTCGGGCACAAGGATGCCGCCTTCGTGCGCAGTCATTTCGACGCGGTGGAAGCGCGGGTGTCCGATGCGCCGCGCGCCGGCGAGATCGTGGTCGCGGTGGCGGTCACCGATTCCGGCCGCCCGCTACCCCGCATCGGCGGGCTGCAGGTGGGCGAGATCA
This sequence comes from Pseudomonadota bacterium, assembly GCA_023441105.1. Next base: position 7,300 of record JAEZQX010000585.1, read on the forward strand.
AGGGCGAGGACGGCCTGCGCTAGCGCGCGGCCGCGGCAAGAACGCAGGAGGTTCGCATCCATGGCGATAGCAGCAGCGGTTCAGTCTTCCGGCAAGGTGGTGATCAAGGGGATCGGCCTGCTCCTGTCGGGCGACATCGAGCGGCCGATCCTCGATGCGGACACGATCGTCGTCGACGACGGCGCCATCGTGGCGGTCGGCAGGCAGAAGGATTGCGACACGGCTGGGGCGGCGCAGGTGATCGACTGTCGCGGCACCGCCGTCGCCCCGGGCCTGATCGATTCGCACGTCCATCCGGTGTTCGGCGACTGGACGCCGCGCCAGAACCAGCTCGGCTGGATCGAGTCCTGCCTGCACGGCGGCGTCACCACCATGGTGTCGGCCGGCGAAGTGCACCTGCCGGGCCGGCCGAAGGACATCGTCGGCCTGAAGGCGCTGGCGATCACCGCGCAACGCGCCTTCGACGGCATGCGCGCGGCAGGGGTAGGCGGCGGCGTCAAGGTGAAGGCCGGCGCGCCGGTGCTCGAGCAGGGGATGACCGAGGAGGATTTCGCCGAGCTGTCGGCTGCCGGCGTGAAGCTGCTCGGGGAGATCGGGCTCGGCTCGGTGAAGGCCGGCGCGGAAGCCGCACCGATGGTGGCCTGGGCGCGCAAGCACGGCATCCAGAGCACCATCCACACCGGCGGCCCGTCCATCCCCGGCTCGGGGCTGATCGACGAGGACGTGGTGCTGGAAGCGGACGCGGATGTCATCGGCCATGTCAACGGCGGACACACGTCGCTTTCCTACCGGGCGGTCTGCAAGCTGTGCGAGAAGAGCTCGCGGGCGCTGGAGATCGTGCACAACGGCAACGAGCGCATCGCCATCCTGACGGCGCGCCACGCGATCGAGCTCAAGTGCCCGCATCGCGTGATCCTCGGCACCGATGCACCCGCCGGGTCGGGCGTGCAGCCGCTGGGCATCCTACGGCTGGTGGCGCTGATCTCGTCGCTGGCCGACATCCCCGCCGAGATCGCGTTCGGCTTCGCCACCGGCAACACCTCCCGGATGCGCAACCTTGCCCAGGGGCTGGTGGAAGTGGGGCGGCCCGCCGACTTCGTGTTCATGGACAAGGCGCAGCATTCGTCCGGCAAGGACCTGCTCGACAGCGTCCGCCTGGGCGACATCCCGGGTGTCGGCATGGTGATGATCGACGGCATCGTGCGCTGCGGGCGCAGCCGCAACACGCCGCCGGCCACCGAGGTGCCGATGGTCGTCCACGCCTGAACCGGTCCCCGGCTCCAGCGCCTGCGTTGCTCTCGTGTCGCCCGGGGAAAAAGGCCTTCAGCCGGCGGACGTGATCATTTGCGGTCGGCAAACCGGCATGCTACTGTGGCAGCGCACAGTCAACCGGTAGCCAGTCGATGAGACGAGCATCGCTCTACAGCAGTTCGCGAAGGCCGAGAAAGTCGCCGGCATCTTCGGGCGATGCACCGGCCGGCAGCCGGCCGGACGAAGGCGGCGGCGCTTCAGGCAGCGCTGCTACGTCGGCCGCTCAGGCTCCAGCGGCCGGCCAGGCGTCGGCGCGCGGCGCTGCATCCGGGTGGCGGCAACGGGAATCGTCCGTCGTCCAGGCCGGCGATGCGCAAGCGGCCCAGGCAGCCGCCTCGCTTGCCGCGACATCGGCCAAGCCCTCCCGCTTCCGGCGGCTGGGGCGGGTGGCCGCACCCGGGCTCGGGGTCGTCGCCGGCGCCCTGCTGGTGCTCGCCCTGCAAGGCGGGCTGGGGACGCAGCCGCGCCAGTTGACGCAGGAAGACATCGACGCCGCCGTGCTCAACACGCTGGAGACCCAGCAACTGCCGTCGCAGGCCGCCAAGGCCGCGGCCATCATCGGGCCGTCGGTGGTGAGGGTGCAGGCGTTCGGACCGGAAGAAGCCGAGGCCGCCAAGGGGCCGGAGGGCGGCGACAAGGGCCGGGCCAAGCCGTCGCAGAAGGATGGCGCCAAGGAGGCGGCCAAGGAGCCTCGCAAGGACGCCCAGAATGCGGCGAAGGAAGAGCCCAAGGAAGTGCAGAAGGGCGTCGGCACCGGCGTGGTCATCAAGGACAGCGGGCTGATCCTCACCAACCTGCATGTGGTGAGCGGGGCGCAGCGCCTGACGGTGATTTTCGCCGACGGCACCGAGTCCGTTGTCAATGTGACCGGCGCGCGGCCGGAGCACGACCTGGCGGTGCTGCAGGCGGTGACGCTGCCGGATGACCTGCAACCGGCAACCCTGCGCTCCACCGGCGACCTGCGCGAAGGCGACGGCGTGGTGGCGGTCGGCTTTCCGTTCGACATCGGTCCATCGGTGACGTCCGGCGTCATCTCCGGCTTCGGCCGCGAATACCGCTCCACCAGCGGCGAGCGCCTGCTGACCAACCTGATCCAGTTCGATGCCGCGGCCAACCCCGGCAGCTCGGGCGGACCCCTGGTCACCATGGACGGCGAGGTGATCGGCATCGTGACCGCCATCCTGAACCCGAACAACCAGCGCTCCTTCGTGGGAATCGGATTTGCCGTGCCGATCGAGAATGCCGCGGCGGCGGTCGGCATCC
>JAEZQX010000069.1 GCA_023441105.1 Pseudomonadota bacterium
CGGCGAATTGCGCGATCTCGAGACGAGCCGGCTCGCGCTGACGGCCGCCGAGACCGGCCACCTGGTCTTCGGCACGCTGCATACCTCGTCGGCAGCCAAGACGATCGACCGGGTCATCGACGTGTTCCCGGCGGCCGAGAAGGACATGGTGCGCGCGATGCTTTCCGAGTCGCTGCGTGCGGTGATTTCGCAGACGCTGCTGAAGACCAAGGACGGCAACGGCCGCGTTGCGGCGCACGAGATCATGATCGGCACCCCGGCCATCCGCAACCTGATCCGCGAGGCCAAGGTCGCGCAGATGAACTCGGCGATCCAGACCGGCGGCGCACTCGGCATGCAGACGCTCGACCAGTGCCTGACCGACCTCGTGCGCAAGAACCGGATATCGATGATCGAAGCGCGGGCCGTCGCGACGGTCAAGGAAAACTTCCCCGGCTGATCGTCTTCCGAGCCCGCACCACCCCTGAACTGGAGCCTGGATGGAACGCGAACAAGCCTCGAAATTCCTGCAGGACCTGCTGCGCCTGATGATGAGCAAGGGCGGCTCGGACCTGTTCCTGACCGCCGAGTTCCCGCCGGCCTTCAAGATCGACGGCCGGCTGCAGGCGATCTCGAGCGTGCCGCTGACTGCGCAGCACACGATCGAGCTCGCGCGCGCGGTGATGAACGACAAGCAGGCGGCCGAGTTCGAGGCGCACAAGGAGGTCAACTTCGCGATCAGCCCGTCGGGAATCGGGCGCTTTCGCGTCAACGCGTTTATGCAGCTCGGCCGGGTCGGCATCGTGCTGCGCACGATCAATACCGAGATCCCGGACTTCGAGCAGCTCCAGCTGCCGTCGGTGCTGAGCGAGCTGGCGCTGACCAAGCGCGGGCTGATGATCGTCGTGGGCGCCACCGGCTCGGGCAAGTCGAACACGCTGGCCGCGATCATCGGCTACCGCAACGAGCATACGCAGGGGCACATCGTCACGATCGAGGACCCGGTCGAGTTCGTGCACCCGCACCGCAACTGCATCGTCACGCACCGCGAGGTCGGCGTCGACACCGAAAGCTGGGAAGTTGCGCTGAAGAACACGCTCCGGCAGGCGCCCGACGTGATCATGATCGGCGAGATCCGCGACCGCGAGACGATGGAGCATGCGGTGGCCTTCGCCGAAACCGGCCACCTGTGCCTGGCGACGCTGCATGCCAACAGCTCGAACCAGGCGCTCGACCGGATCATCAACTTCTTCCCCGAAGAGCGCCGCCAGCAGCTGCTGATGGATTTGTCGCTCAACCTGAAGGCGCTGATCTCGCAGCGGCTGGTGCCGCTCGAAGGCCGCAAGGGGCGGGTGGCGGCGGTCGAGGTGCTGATCAACTCGCCGCTGGTCTCGGACCTGATCTTCAAGGGCGAGGTCTCCGAGATCAAGGAGATCATGAAGAAGTCGCGCGAGCTCGGGATGCAGACCTTCGACCAGCATCTCTTCGACCTCTATGAGGCCGGCGAGATCGGCTACGAGGACGCCTTGCGCAATGCCGACTCGGTCAACGACCTGCGGCTGAACATCAAGCTCAACGGCACGCGGATCAAGCGCGACGTCAACTCGGGCATCGGCCACCTCGACCTGGTGTAGGCGGATCGCATCGGCGGCCTCACGGCTCGGTCCGTTGCCGCATCTCGAACTCGAACAGGCGACATTCGATCTGGCCGTTGAAGAGCGGCGTCTTGCGGCGTTCGCGTAGCCCCAGCTGGCCTGGCAGGCGGCGGTCGCTGCTGAGCAGCAGGGTGCGCCAGCCGCCGAAGCGGCCGCGCAGCGTCGCACCGAAGGCGCGCCAGGTGGCGGTGTCGATCGGCACCCGCTCGTTGTAGGGCGGGTTGGAGACGATGACGCCAGGCTCGGGCCACGGCGGGCGCGCATCGATCGCATCGCAGACCTCGAAGCTCACCGACTCGGGCGGCAGGCCCGCCCGCTGCAGGTTGCCACGCGCCATCGCCACCGCGTTCGGGTCGACGTCGCTGGCGGCAATGCGGATCGGCCGGGCATCGGCCGTGCGTGCGGCTGCGTCCATGGCCACCTGCGCCTGCTCCTGGACCTGCTGCCATAGCGCCGGCTGGTGCAGCGACAGCTTCTCGATCCCGAAGCGCCGCTGCAGTCCTGCCGGACGGCCGGACGCGATCTGCGCCGCCTCGATGACGATGGTCCCGGCACCGCAGAAGAGGTCCAGCAGCGGCAGCGACGGCTGCCACTTCGCCAGCGCCAGCAGGCCCGCCGCCAGGTTCTCCTTGAGCGGCGCCTCGCCCTTGGCCTCGCGATCGGCGCGCCAGCCGCGCTTGAACAGCGGCTCGCCCGACAGGTCGAGGTAGAGCAGGGCGCTGCCTTCCTGCAGGAAGAGCGAGACCCGGACGTCGGGGCGGGTGGTGTCGATGGAGGGGCGGTCGCCGGTGCGCTCGCGCAGCCGGTCGACGATCGCGTCCTTGATGCGCAGGGTGGCGAAGTTGAGGCTGGTCAGCGGCGAGCGGATTGCGGTGGTGTCGACTCGCAGGGTGCAGCTGTGGTCGAACCAGCTTTCCCACGGCTGCGCCGCGGCCAGGCGATAGAGATCGTTCTCGTGGCGATAGCTGCCGCGGGCGATGCGCAGCATCACCCGGCTGGCCAATCGCGAGTGCAGGTTGATGCGATAAGCGGTTTCCAGGGATCCGCGGCATTCGACGCCGCCGGCGACTGCGACCGCAGCGCTGGCACCTGCCGCCTCGAGCTCCGCGACTAGCGCCGGCTCGAGCCCGCGTGGGCAGGGGCAGAAGTAGTCGTGGTTCAAGTCGGCTCGGCCAAAGCCCGGTCGAGGAAATCGAGCCGGTCCTGGCCCCAGAACGGCTCGTCGCGATACCGGTACCACGGCGCGCCGAACACCTCGGCGTCGATCGCCCGCCGGGTGTTGGCGGCATAGGTCTCTTCCGCCAGGGCCAGGTCGGCGACCAATTTCTCGCCCGGCAGCCCGCAGCCGTCGGCCAGCCGTGCCAGCGTCGCCAGGTCGCCGATATCCTGTTCCTGCGCCCACAGGCCGTGCATGACGGCATGGCTCATCCGAAGCGCCGCCTCCTGGCCGTGGCGCTGGCCGGCGAGGATGATCAGCTTCGCGGCCTCATGGCCGGGCGTGGGAAAGTGCTTCGGCTGCAGGTTGAGGGGAACCTGCAGGAAGGCGGACCAGCGCCGCAATTCGACCAGCCGGTAGGCCTGGCGTTGCGGCGCCCGCTTGGCGAGCGGCAGCCCCCCCGAGCCCGGGAAGATGCTGCCGCCGAGGTCCACCGGCAACACCTCGATCGATGCCTGGTGGCGCGCGGCGATGGCGACCAGCCGCTGGTGGCCGAGGTAGGTCCAGGGCGACGACGGGGAGAGGTAGTACTCGATGTTCTTCATGGCCTTGCCTTTGGGTAGGGTGCCGGACTGTCGTCAGAATGGCTTGACCACCACCAGCGCCACGGCTGCGACCAGCAGCAGCACCGGCGCCTCGTTGTAGAAGCGGTACCAGCGATGGCTGCGGCGGTTGCGGTTGAGCTCGAAGCCGCGCAGCAGCCGGCCGCAGCCATGGTGGTAGCCGACCAGCAGCAGCACCACCAGGAGCTTGGCATGCAACCAGCCGCTGCCGGGTCCCTTGCCGATGCCGTAGCCGAGCCACAGCCACAGGCCGGTGGCCAGCGCCAGCACCGCCAGCGGCAGCATGAAGCGATAGAGCTTGCGCGCCATCAGGATCAGGCGCTCCTTCTCCGCCGGGGATTCCGGCGCCACCATCGCCAGGTTGACGAAGATGCGCGGCAGGTAGAAGAGACCGGCGAACCAGCTGGTGACGAGCACGATATGTGCCGTCTTGACCCAGAGAAAGCCCATCAGGTGCGGATCTGCCCGCTGCCGAAGACCACGAACTTCTGCGACGTGAGTCCCTCGAGGCCGACCGGTCCGCGCGCGTGCAGCTTGTTGGTGGAGATGCCGATCTCGGCGCCGAGGCCGAACTCGAAGCCGTCGGCGAAGCGCGTCGACGCGTTGACCATCACCGATGCCGAATCGACCTCGCGCAAGAAGCGCATCGCATGGCCGTGGTCGTTGGTGATGATGGCGTCGGTGTGGTTGGAGCCGAATTCGTTGATGTGGGCGATGGCCTGGTCGATGCCGTCGACGATCCGGATGGACAGGATCGGCGCCAGGTACTCCGTGCGCCAATCCTCCTCGGTGGCCGCGGCGCTTTCGATGCCATTGGCCTGCAGCAGGCTGCGGGTGGCCGCATCGCCGCGCAGCTCCACCGATTTCGCCCGGTAGATGCGGCCGAGCTCCGGCAGCACCCGCGGCGCGACGTCGGCGGCCACCAGCAGCGTCTCCATGGTGTTGCACGGCGAGTAGCGCTGGGTCTTGGCGTTGTCGGCGATCTCCACCGCCATCGCCGGATCCGCCGTATGGTCGATGTAGACATGGCAGACGCCGTCGAGATGCTTGATCACCGGCACGGTCGCCTGCTTCGCCACCCGCTCGATCAGCGACTTGCCGCCGCGGGGGATGATCACGTCGACCCACTGCGGGCTGGTGATCAGGCTGCCGACCGCGGCGCGGTCGGTGGTGGCGACCAGCTGCACCGCGTCCGCCGGCAGTCCTGCCTCCTCCAGCCCTGCCCGCACCAGCTCGGCGAGCGCGCGGTTGCTGTGGATCGCTTCGGAGCCGCCGCGCAGGATGGTGGCATTGCCGGACTTGATGCACAGGCCGGCGGCGTCGATGGTGACGTTGGGCCGGGACTCGTAGATGATGCCGATGACGCCGAGCGGCACGCGCATCCGGCCGACCTGGATGCCGCTGGGCCGCGGCCGCAGGTCGGTCAGTTCGCCGATCGGATCCGGCAGCTGCGCGATCTGCTCCAGGCCTTCCGCCATCTGCGCCACGGTGGCCGGCTTCACCGCGAGCCGGTCGACGAAGGCCGGATCGTGGCCGGCGCCGCGGGCCGTCTCGAGGTCCAGCCGGTTCGCCTCGACCAGCCGCTCCGCCTGCTCGCGCAGCCGCCGTGCGATGCCGCGCAACGCCTGGTCCTTGGCAGCCGTGCCGGCGCGGGCGGTATCGCGGCTCGCAGCCCGGGCGCGGACGCCGAGGTCGGCCATGTAGACGGCCGTGTCGATGGTGTTCATGCTGTTCCTGTTGCTGCCGCGGCCCGGCTATTAGGCGGCCAGGCGGGTGGCGCCGGCCAGTCCGACGACGATGCGCTCGACGGCAGCCCACTGGCTCTCATCGTCGCTGCCGCCCAGCGCCGGCGGGGCACCGGTGCCGGCGAGTCCGCCGACGCCCTTGGCCATTCTATCCAGATGCGCCGTCTCCCGCAGCAGCCGCTGGGCATCGCCGGCGCCGAGGCGCCGCAGCGCCTGCTTGAACGCCGCCTCCCGCCTGCCGAAGATGCCGGCGCCGCGCAACGCCGACTGTGCCGGCTGGCCGGCGTCGATCGACTCGCGCACCTTGAGGTAGCGGCGCAGGCAATCGGCCAGCGCCCACACCAGCAGCGGCACGGCGGCATCCTCGGCCCGCAATCCCTGCACCATCCGCAGGCTGCGGGCGATGTCGCCGGCCAGGGCGCAATCGACCATGCCGAAGATGTCGAAGCGCGCCGAGTCCAGCACGATGCCTTCGACCTGGGCCGGATCGAGGTTGCCGGGCGGCAGCAGCAGGGCGAGTCGCTGCAGCTCCTGGTGCGCGGCCAGCAGGTTGCCTTCGGTGCGATCGGCGAGCAGCGCCAGCACCGGCCGGCTGGCGGGCTGGCCCTGCTGTTCCAGCCGCTCGGCCAGCCAGTCCGCCAGCCGCTCGCGCTCGACCTTGGCCAGTTCCAGCAGCAGCACCAGCGGCGCGAGCGCGCCGAACCAGGCGGTGTTGACGGTGGCGCGTTCGAGCCGGCCGCTGGTCACCAGGAAGCGGCAGTCGTCGCCGAGCGCACCGGCGCAGCGCTGCAGCGCCTCGCCGAGATCCTTGGTGGGCTTGCCGGCAAGCCTGACGTCGACCAGCCGGCGCTCGGCGAAGAGCGATAACGACTGCGCCTGCTCGAGCAGCAGCGAGGTGTCGAAATGGGCGCCGACGTCGACGACGCTGCGCTCGGTGAAGCCGAGCGCACGGGCGCGGCTGCGCACGGCATCGGCGGCCTCCATTGACAGCAGCGGCTCGTCGCTGCTGATCCAGGTGATGGGCGGCAATGCCTTGCCGAGCGCCCGCGTCAGCTGGTCGACGGTGGCGATGCGCGTCATGGCGCCAGCTTGACGGTGGCGAGGCGGCGCAGGAGTTGCTGCACCATGTCTCTCTGCATGTCCCGATAAAGCAGGGCTTCCTCGTCGACACGGGCGGTCAGCTGATTGTCGGCGGCGCTGATGTCCCGGCGCAGGATGATCTCGCTGGCCGGGATGAACTCGCGCTCCTCCGCGCCGGTGGCGCGGAACTGCAATCGCAGCCGCAGCTCGTATTCGCGCGGCCGTCCGACCGCCGAATAGGCCACGATGTCACGCTCGCGGGTTTCTCCCAGGACCTGCAGCACCACCTGCGCCTCCTCGCGCTTGGTAACCAGCTTGGTGGAGGTGCTGCGCTGCAGTTCCCGGCGGAACTCCTCGCCCAGGGCCGAGCCGGGCGCAAAGCCCGAATAGAGCGTCGCGAAGGGCAGGTCGGCATTTTGCCGCAGGCGAAAGCCGCAGCCCGCCAGGCCGCCGGCAGCCAGGCCGGCGG
>JAEZQX010000236.1 GCA_023441105.1 Pseudomonadota bacterium
GATCAGATCCATCGCCAGCAGCACGCCGTCGCGCATCGGCGTCATCACATCGTGCACGATACGCGTCTTGTGCGTGCGCGGTGAAATGTCTCCGGCAGGAAGCACCTGGGCAGGCGGGAATTCGATCGGCATCGAGCGAACCTTTCTCACAATCGCAAGTCAAACGCCCCGATTGTCGCACGCCTGCGTCAGCGCGGGTGAATGGTGATCGCCGCCTGATTCGGGTCGATCATCCCGCCGCCATTTGCACCCTCCGCGCGCCACGTTCCGGGGCTCTGGCCGGTGGCGCGCTTCACATAGCGGCTGAGGTGGCTGGCGGAGTCGTAGCCACAGGCATCGGCGACCGTTTCCAGCGGCGCGTTGCTATTGCGCAGGATGCCGAGCGCCCGCTGCACCCGCAGCGATTGCAGATAGGCGCGCGGGCTTTCGCCCCGAAGCGCGACAAAGATCTCGCGCAAGAACGAAGGGGAAACGCCAACTTCGCTCGCGATGTCGGCGATGCGCAGTCGCTGGTTATAGCGCTCCTGGATGATGCGCTGCGCCTTGCGAACCAGCAGCTCATCGGCCGAAACCAGCGTCTGCTCGAGCGATCGTTGCAGCAAGATGTCGAGCTCGGCAACGAGCAGCTCGATCATGTCGTCACGGCAATGCGACTGACTGTTCCACTCGCGGGCCAGTGCGCCGCAGACGTGGCCGAACATGCCATGTTCATCATCGAAGCAGACGTGCGGCCAGGGGTGGTTCACCGGCGCGATGAGTTGAATCCAGTAATTGGCGTACGGGGTCAGCGCCAGTTCCGCGTGCGCCACCTGCGGAGGGATCGGCACCACCACACCGGGCTCGCCCCGGAAGACCTGCGAGCCAACGATCGAGTCGATCGACCCCTTGCGGTAATAGATCAACTCCCACCAGTCATGGCAGTGAAAGGGCATGTCCTTGCCCTGCCCGGCTTCATACGGACCGGCGAGCTTCAGGCTCACTCGTGGCGTTTTGTGCAAGATCGGACAGAAACTGTGCATTGTGTCGCCCATGCACGCCTCCTAGACTCACCTCAGGATCCTGATTCTACCGAATCTCGCGCCTGTTCCGCCTCCCGGCAATGGACGTCTTCGCCGGGGATCGGAATCGGCCTGGCTGCGTCTGGCAGCCATTGGCAGGAACGGAGGATTTCCCGATGCATTCGAACAAATTCTCTCGACGCCGTGTGGTCACCACCGCCGCCGCGGTCGCTGCCGGTTCCATGATCGGCCAGCACTCGCTCGCCGGCGCGGCGCCCGTGGGCGCCATTTCCCGGTCGGCACGGCGTTTCCAGGACTATCAGGGTGAGGTCGTCGTCGTTTCCGTCCAGCAGCTGGAGCAGGCCCAGCCGACGATCGATGCAATCCAGGCCGCCTATCCGGGGGTGAAGATCACCTGGCGCTACATGCCGAGCGAGCGCTTCACGGAGCTCTTCACCGCCTCCGAAGTCGCCGGCGACCAGATCGATATCATGGACCTGAACGGGCAGGATCTTCGCCGCTATGCGCTCGGTGATCGCCTGAAGGATCTCTCCGATATTACGTTCAAGGACCGCTTCCGCGAAGTCGCCACGGCCACCTACACCATCGGCGACAAGCTCTGGGCCGTGCCGCGCGGCGGCATTGGCGGCTTCACCTTCTTCTACAACCAGAAAGCCCTCGACACGATCGGTGCATCAGCCGCGCCGGAGACCTACGCCGATCTGGTTGCGATGGCGCCCGATCTAAGGCCGCGGGTATCGCGCCCTTCGTTCATGCCGGTCAGAACATCTACCTCTGGCCGATCTGGCAGTTCTGGTCCTACGCGCAGACGTCAGGGAACAAGGCGCTCGAAGGCACGTTCAGCGTGCTGGCGGGTGACACGAAGTTCACTGATGCAGAGCATGTCGCCGGGTTGCAGATCCTCGCCGATTTCACCAACGATGGGCTCTTCATCGACGGCGTCAACAGTCTCGACAGCAACGCGGCCTGGTTGCAATTCACCCAGGGCAAGGCGCTCTTCTATTACACGCACAGCGGACAGATCGGCACCTACCGGAAAGGCGATTTCCCCGACCTCGATATGTCGCTGATCCAACCGGTGCTTGCGGTTGACGACACGTCGATCGCCCGGCAGCTCCCCGGCGGCACCGGCAGCGCCCTCGGCATCTACGCCGACATCAAGGAGGAGCGCGCCGACATCGCCATGAAGATCATCGATGTGATGACCAGTGACGATGAGATCAAGCGGCTCAACGACCAGAATGGTGACCCGGTCTCCTGCAACGCGAACGTCGTCGCCAGCGATGATCCGCTTGCCACGCTCTACGCCGAAAACTGCTCGCCAAACCAGATCACCTATCTCGACTGGTTCTGGCCGCCGGAGATCACCCGCGCCTTCCAGGAGCAGCAGCAAGGCATCGTGGCCGGTTCAACTTCCGCCGAGGATGCCGCTTCCGCGATCCAGGACACGCTCAACGATCTCTACGACGACGGCTACGAGTTCGAGCAATAGC
>JAEZQX010000269.1 GCA_023441105.1 Pseudomonadota bacterium
CCGGTCACCACCATCGACGTCCACCGCTACCGCAGCGGCAGCAGCGGCGGCTGATCAGGCGAGCGCAGCCGGTTCGGCAGCCGGAGCGGCGGACCGGGAGGCAACCGTCGACACGGCGGCGATCGCCAGATCCGGCGCCTCGGCGATCCACTGCGCCGCCTTCTCCGCGATCATCAGGGTCGGCGAGTTGGTGTTGCCGGAGGTGATGGTGGGCATGACGCTGGCATCCACCACTCGCAAGCCGGCCACGCCGCGGACCGCGAGCCGGCTGTCGACGACTGCGAGCGGATCATCGGCGCGGCCCATCCTGGCCGTGCCCACCGGATGGAAGATGGTGGTGGCGATGTCCCCGGCCAGCTTGACCAACTCCTCGTCGGTCTGGAACTGCAGCCCCGGTTTCCATTCCTGCGGCTCGTACTTCGCCATCGCCGGCTGCGAGACGATGTGGCGGGTGATGCGCAACGACGCTGCCGCCACCTGGCGATCCTGCGGCGTGCTGAGGTAGTTCGGCGCAATGGCCGGGGCGTCCTGGAAGCGCGGGCTGCGGATGAGGACCGAGCCCCGGCTGGTGGGATTGAGGTTGCACACGCTGGCGGTGAAGGCATTGAAGACGTGCAGCGGCTCGCCGAACGCATCCAGGCTCAGCGGCTGGACGTGGTACTGGAGGTCCGGATGCAACTTCTCCGGCGAGCTGCGGGTGAACGCACCCAATTGCGACGGCGCCATGCTCATCGGCCCGGTGCGCTTCAAGGCGTACTCCAGCGCCACCAGCGCCTTGCCCGCAAGATTGCCGACCATCGTGTTGAGGGTCTTGGCATTGTTGAGCTTGAAGACCGCGCGGATCTGCAGGTGGTCCTGCAGGTTGCCGCCCACGCCGGGCAGGTCCACCTGCACCGGCAGCCCCAGGCGACTTAGCAGCTCGCCAGGCCCGATCCCCGACAGCTGCAGGATCTGCGGCGAACCGATGCTGCCCGCGCTGAGCACCACCTCCCGCACCGCCCGTGCCGTCACCATCCCGCGCTCGGTCCAGGCCTCGATCCCGGTGCAGCGGGTGCTGCCGTCCGCCTGTTTCTCGAGCATCAATCGCGACACCTGCGTCGACTTCCAGAGCGTGAAGTTGCGGCGGCCGTGGCAGGTAGGCCGGAGAAAAGCCTTGGCGGTGTTCCAGCGCCAGCCGTTCTTCTGATTCACCTCGAAGTAGCCGACGCCCTCGTTGTCGCCGCGGTTGAAGTCGCTGGTGGCCGGGATGCCTGCCTCCTGGGCCGCCCGGGCAAATGCATCCAGCACGTCCCAGCGCAGGCGCTGCTTCTCGACCCGCCATTCGCCGCCACCGCCGCCCGACAAGGTGAGGTTGCCGGGCCGGGCGCCGTGGAATTCGTTGGCGCCGAGATAATGGTCCTCGTGCTGCTTGAAACTGGGCAGCGCGTTCTCCCAGCGCCAGGCGTCGTCGCCGGTGAGCCTGGCCCACTGGTCGTAGTCCCGCGCCTGACCGCGCATGTAGATCATGCCGTTGATGCTCGAGCAGCCGCCCAGCGTCTTGCCGCGCGGATAGCGCAGGCTGCGGCCGTTCAAGCCGGCGTCCGGCTCGGTGGTGTAGAGCCAGTCGGTGCGCGCATTGCCGATGCAGTAGAGATAGCCGACCGGTATGTGGATCCAGTGGTAGTTGTCCTGGCGGCCGGCCTCGATCAGCAGCACCCGCTTCGATGGATCCGCGCTCAGCCGGTTGGCGAGCAGGCAACCGGCCGTGCCGGCGCCGACGATGATGTAGTCGAAGGTCTGATCGCTCATGGCCGGCATCCCCGGCGAGGGCTGGCGGTTGCCGTCATCTCCTCATCCTCGCTGTCGTCGCGGCAGGCATGGTCGGCGCGGCGGAAGCCGGTCCGGACGTGGCGCACGGCTGCCGGAGCCGCCGGCGGTGGCCGCCTGCAGTCAGCCCATTGTATGACGGTCGCCGCCACCAGCCCATCCGGTTGTAGCGATCGGCGGGCGGGCGGCGATCGCCGCCCCTTCGGCGTGGCGCCGGCCGGGCGAGGGTTAGCGGCCTATTCCACGGTCGCGCCGGAGAACTTGATCACCTTGGCCCAGCGCTCGACGTCCTGGACGACGAAGTCGGCGAACTCCTGCGACTTCATCGTCAGCGGCCGCGCGCCGTCGTTCTCCAGCCGGGACTGGAAGGAAGGCGAATCCACCGCCGCGCGGGCGGCCTCGTGCAGCCGGGCGGTGACATCTGCCGGCAGGCCCGCAGGGCCGAAGAGCCCGAACCAGGCGTTCGATTCGAAGCCCTTCAGGGTGGCGCCGATCGGCTTCACGCCTGGAAACTGCTTCATCGGCTCGGCGCTGGTGACGCCCAGCACCTTGATCTTGCCGCCCTTCAGGTGCGGCAGGACGTTGATCGTGCTGGCGAACATCAACTCGACCTGCCCGGCCAGCACGTCGGTCAGCGCCGGGCCGGTGCCCTTGTAGGGCACGTTCACGATATCCACGCCGCTCATCATCTTGAACTGGTCGCCGGCCATGTGCAGGGACGATCCGGTTGCGCCGATCGCGAAGTTGAGCTTGCCGGGATTCTTCCGGGCATAGTCGATCAGCTCGGCGACGTCGTTGACCGGGACGCTGCTGTTGGCGATCAGCACGCTCGGCACGGTGGCGACGATGGTGATCGGGGTGAAATCCTTGATCGGGTCGAATGGCAGCTTCTTGTAGAGCGTCGCGTTGATGGTGTGGCCGGTGAAGCTCATCAGGATGGTGTCGCCGTCCGGCTTGCTTTTCGCCACGATGTCGGCCGCGATGTTGCCGCCAGCGCCGGCCTTGTTCTCCACCACCACCGGCCGTTTCAGCACCTGGCCCATCTCCTCGCTCATCGTCCGCGCCAGGGTATCGGTGGTCCCGCCGGCCGGCGCGCCGACGACGATCCGCAACGGACGGTCCTGTGCCCCCGCTGCCGGCGCGAATGCGGCAGCCGTCATGAGCGTCGCCAGCGACCACGCGAGCGCCGCGGCGGCGCCGCGCACCCGCGTGCGCCGTCCAACCCGGGGCGCGTCCTGCTCGTGCCGGGCTCTCCGGCGGCCGTCGTAACTGTCTGTGGTCATCGTGATCTCCGGTGGATGCAAGGAACCTGGTTGCCGGCCATTGTCCCCCGCCGTCCCGACCCCCGCAGGGCAAGCCTTGCTGGACGAAGGGAGGGCGGGGGCATTGGTTTGACATCCGCCGCATCCCCTCCTATCGTCATCCCATCGCGAACCAGGCGCCGAGCAATTGAGCAAGCCGACAAACCCTCCCCAGACCCTCGCCGAGAAACTCATTGCCCGCGCGGCCGGCCGCGCCCAAGTCAGCCCCGGCGAGACCGCGATCTGCATGGTCGACCTCGCCATGTCGCACGACTCCAGCGGGCCGCGGCGGGTCGCGCCGATGCTCGAGGAGTTGCAGGTGCCGGTCTGGGATCCGTCGCGCTACGTCGTGGTGACGGACCACTACGTGCCGGCGGAGACGCCGGAAGCCGAGGCGATCCTGCGCTTCACCCGGGACTGGACGAAACAGTCGGGCGTCTCCAGGCTGCATGACGAGGAAGGCATCTGTCATGTGGTCCTGCCGCAGAAGGGCCACCTGCGGCCCGGCATGTTCGTCGTCGGCGGCGACAGCCATTCGCCCACGGGAGGCGCATTCGGCTGCTACATGTTCGGCATCGGCGCCACCGAAATGGCAGGCGTGCTGGCCACCGGCCGGATCTGGCTCAACGTGCCGCAGACCATCCGGATGGAATGGCGCGGCCGCTTCCAGCCGGCGGTGTCGGCGAAGGACGTGATGCTGTACCTCTGCGGCAAGTTCGGCATGGACGGCGGCAGGTACCAGGCCGTCGAATACGCCGGGGAGGCCGTGCGCACCCTGTCGATGCAGGAGCGCATGACCTTGTGCAACATGACCGCCGAGCTGGGGGGCCAGGCCGGCCTGGTGGCCCCCGACCAGATCACCATCGACTACCTGCAGCAGGCCGGCGTCCCGGCCGATGCACTCGACGATGCCCTGGACTGGTTCACCGATCCGGATGCCCAGGTGGCGGAGCACCATCGCTTCGATGCGGCGGAGCTGGGTCCGCAGGTCGCGGCGCCGCACAGTCCGGCCAACGCCGCGCCGATCGCAGATGCCCAGGGACAAGCCATCGACGTCGCCTACATCGGCGCCTGCACCGGCGCCAAGCTCGATGACCTGCGGATGGCCGCCCAGGTGCTGCGGGGACGGCGGATCGCCAAGGGCTTGCGGCTGATGGTCGCTCCGGCGTCGAAGGCCGACCAGGAAGCGGCCCGCGTCGACGGCAGCCTCGACATCCTGCTGCAGGCGGGGGGCGAGTTGCTGCCCACGGCCTGCGGCACCTGCGCCGGCTACGGCAAGTTCCGCTTCGCCGAGGAGACCCGCGTCGTTTCCTCCACCGCGCGCAACTTCAAGGGACGCATGGGCGCCCCCTCCAGCCAGGTGTGGCTGGCATCGCCGGCCACCGTGGCGGCCTCGGCCATCGAAGGCCGCCTGGCCGATCCCCGAGGCTACTGGCGTGGGTGAGGCTGCCGCGGGCGGCCGCGCCGGGGCAGCCGCGCCAGGCCGGATCTGGCGCTTCGGGGACGGCGTCGACACCGACGCGATGGCACCCGGCCAGTACATGAAGCTGCCGATCCGGGAGCTGGCGCGCCACTGCATGGAGGTGGTACGTCCGGACTTCGCCGCCGGTGTCCGTCCGGGTGACGTGGTGGTCGCGGGCGCCAACTTCGGCATCGGATCGTCGCGGGAGCAGGCGCCCCAGGCGTTGGCCACGCTGGGGGTCGCCGGCGTGGTGGCCGTCTCCTTCGCCGGCCTCTTCTACCGCAATGCGATCAACCTCGGCCTGCCGGTGCTCGTGTGCCGCGACATCGGGCCGCTGGAGGATGGCGCCGCCGCCTCGCTCGACGCCGCAGCTGCGGTCCTGACCCTGGGCGACGGCGCGACGGTTCGCCTCGAGCCGATGCCGCGCTTCCTGCTGGACATCGTCGCAGCCGGAGGGCTGATTCCGCACCTCAAGGCCACGCTGCCCATCCGGCAGCAGTGAGCGCGTCGCTAGCCCGTGCGTGCCGCGTCCGGCTGCCCCGCCGATTGTTCCGAGGTGATGCCGCCCTGCAGCTTGCCGCTGCGGCGGTCGAGGAAGATGGTGAGCAGCACCGACGCATCCTCCAGCGCGCGCAGCGAATGCACTTCGTCGCCACGCAGGTAGAGCATCTTGCCCGCATCGAGCGTCTGGACTTCGTCGGACGAAACCTCCACCACGCCCTCGATGCACTGGATGGTGACTTCGCCGGCCACCTTGTGCGGCGGTATGCCCTTGCCCGCCAGCAGGACCAGGCGCATCACCTCGAGGTCTTCAGCCTTGAACAATGCCGTGCTGACGGTGGAACGAAGCCGGCTGCCCAGCGGGCTGATGTCGATGATCTGGCCGGATTCGGCGTGCGGCAATGCCATCGTGCTACTCCTTCATGCGCGCTCTGTCGCCGACCAGTTTAGCAGCCCGGGGCGCGCCGGATCGAACCGGATCAGCGGCGTGCCGCGCGGAACAGCTCGCTGACCTGCTGGTAGCCGAGAGCCTCGTCGCCGTAGGTGAAAGTGCCGCGCTCCCTCACCTCGCGAGCCGCCCGCAGGAAGCCCCCCAGCGCCGCTCGCGCAAACGAGCTGCCGACGCTGATCCGCTTGACGCCGAGCGCGGACAGCTCGTCGACCGTCAGCCGCACGCCGGGCAGGCCCATGATCACGTTCACCGGCAGGTCGACCGCATCGACCACCGCGCCGACCTGCTCGCGTGTGGTGAGGCCCGGCGCGTACAGGACGTTGGCGCCGGCTTCCTGGAAAGCCTGCAGGCGCCCGATGGTGTCCGCGAGATCCTTGCGCCCGACCAGGAAGTTCTCGGCCCGCGCCGTCAGCATGAAGGGAAACGGCAGCGCCCGCGCCACCTCCGCCGCTGCCCGTACCCGCTCGACCGCCAGCTCGCGCGGGTAGATCGGATCGTCGGGCCGGCCGGTCGCATCCTCGATGGAAGCGCCAACCAACCCGGCCGCGGCGGCCAGCCGGATCGTCTCGGCGACCGCCTCCGGCTCGTCGGCAAAGCCGTTCTCGAGGTCAGCGCTGACCGGCAGGTCGGTTGCCGCGACCAGTTGCGCCACGTGCTCGAGCATCGCGTCGCGGCCGACCTCGTTGTCGCACAGCCCGAGCGTGAAGGCATAGCCGGCGCTGGTGGTGGCCAGTGCCTCGAAGCCGAGCAGGGCAAGCAACCGGGCGCTGCCGACGTCCCACGGATTGGGGATCACGAAGGCCCGCGGCCCCTGATGCAATGCCTGGAAGCGCCTGCCCTTGTCCGCCTGCGTCGCGTTGCCGCCCATCGTGCCCTCGCTACTGTCGTGGTGGGTAGAAAGGCCGCTCATCGCGCCAGTCGCGCGACCGCGGCCACCAGTTCCCCGGTCGCCACCGGTTTGGCGAGATGCAGGTCGAATCCTGCATCGAGCGCCCGCTGGCGGTCCTGCGGCGCCGCGTAGGCGGTCAGCGCCAGCGCCGGCGTCCGGCCACCTTGCGCGGAGTCCCGGGCCCGCAGGCGTCGCAACAGCGAATAGCCGTCCTCTCCGGGCATGCCGATGTCGCTGACCAGCACATCATAGCGCGCCGCCTGCAGCATGCCGATCGCCTCCGCGGCCGACGCCGCTACATCCACGTCCGCCCCCGCGTCCTGCAGCACCTTGCCGATGAGGTCGCGAGCGTCCTGCTCGTCGTCCACCACCAGCACCCGGGCACCGGCGAGATCCGCCACCTGCCCTTCGGCGCGGGCGGGCGCCACCGCGGGCGCGCCCTCCGCAGCCTGGATCGCATCGATGTCGTCGCCTGCGGCTGTGACGTCCGGCTGCGCCTTGACCCCCGGCTTCGGGTGGCCCCAGGTGATGCCGGCGGAGGCCAGCGCCGATCGCACGCCGGCAAGCGC
>JAEZQX010000328.1 GCA_023441105.1 Pseudomonadota bacterium
CCTTCGGGTTCTCCGGCTGGTAGCCGATCAGGACGAAGGAGGCGAAGCTGGTGAGCTCCCAGAACACCAGCAGGGTGATCAGGTCGTCGGCCAGGACCGCCCCGAGCATGGCGCCGGTGAACAGCGACAGGAAGGCGAAGAAGCGGCCTCGGTCCGGGTCGCCGGCGAGATACCGGGAGGCGTAGAGGAAGATGAACGCGCCGATGCCGCTGATCAGCAGCGCGAACAGCAGTGACAGCCCGTCCGCCCTGAAGGCGAAACCGATGCCGAGGCTGCCGACCCACTCCATCTCCTCCAGCCGCATCTTGCCAGCCATGACCTCCGGCAGCAGGCTCGCGAGCACGCCGAACAACGCGGCCGGCCAGGCCGCAAGCAGGAATGCATGTCGGCCACGGGCCAATGCCATGGCGAGTGGCGCAGCAAGCAGCGACGAAAGAACCACGACGGTTAGCAGCATGCAGAAGCCATCGCAAGCTGCGTGCCATCCCGGTGGCGCGCGCCGCCCACCCGGCGAATCAAGGGTTTGTCCACTGGAGCAAGCGGCCGATGTTCACGGCACTGAACATCTCGCTTCGCCGCCGTTCAGGAAAGTGAACATCGCGACGGCAGCCGCAGCGCCTCGGCTGCCGTCGGGGGAAACCCTAGTTCGCGCAGCCGATCGCCACCTGCGCGCGCAATTGCCATCGGAGCCGACGGGGTTCCGATGTAATCTTCCGGGAACGCCCGCCATGCCTTCGGGATGGCCGGGCACAACCCGACGATGCAATGGAGACTTCGATGGCGATGATGCGGTGGGCGGTGCATGCGGCAACGGCGGTGGCGCTGGCGATCCCGGCCGGCATGGCTTCGGCCCAGGAGGTGGTGCTGAAGTTCTCGACCTTCATGGCGCCGCAGTCGAACGTCTGGCTCGACATGCACGAGGGCTGGATGAAGAAGGTCGAGGCCGACTCCAAGGGCCGCATCAAGTTCGAGCGCTATCCGGCCATGCAGCTCGGCGGCACGCCGGCGCAGCTCTACGACCAGGTCAAGGACGGCGTCGCCGATGTCACCTGGACGCTGCCGGGCACCACCGCCGGCCGCTTCCCGCGCGTCGAGGTGTTCGAGCTGCCGTTCATCATGACCAATGCCGAGGCCACGTCAAAGGCCTACTGGGAATACGTCCAGACCTATGCCAAGGACGAGTTCAAGGATGTACACCTGATCGCCTTGAACGTCCACGGCCCGGGGATGTTCCACACCGCGAACAAGCCGATCAAGGCGATCGGCGACCTGCGCGGGCTGAAGATGCGTGGCCCGACGCGACAGGTCACCAAGCTGCTCGCGTCGCTTGGCGCCACGCCGGTCGGCATGCCGCTGCCGGGGATTCCGGATGCGATGAGCAAGGGCGTGATCGACGGCGCGGTGATCCCGTGGGAGGTGGTGCCGTCGGTGAAGGTCAACGAACTGGCCAAGTTCCACTCCGAGTTCGACCCGACGCTGCCGGCGCTCTACACGACCACGTTCGTCATGGCGATGAACAAGGCGAAGTACGAATCGCTGCCGCCGGACCTGAAGAAGGTGATCGACGCCAACAGCGGCATCGAGACCTCGGGTTGGCTCGGCAAGGTCCAGCAAGGCAACGACGAGAAAGGCCGCAAGAGCGTCGAGGGCCGCAGCAACCAGGTCCATCGCTTCAGCAAGGACGACTACGAGCAGTTCAAGAAGGTTTCGAGCAAGGTCGACGAGGCCTGGGTCAAGGAGATGGACGGCAAGGGCTTCAAGGGCCAGGAGCTGCTCGACGGCGCGAAGGCGCTGATCGACAAGCACAGCAAGTAGCGGCCGGCCCTTGGTTGATCCGGCAATCGCCCAGGCGGCGCCGCAGCCGGGCGCGCCCGTCGCGCCCCGCTCGGCCTTCGGCCGCGGCCTGGACGCGGCGTCGCGCCTGCTGGCATTGCTTGGCGGTGCCGTCTTCACCGCGCTCACGCTGCTGTCGCTGTACAGCATCCTGATGCGCAACCTCCTCGGCAGCCCGATCATGGGCGACTGGGAGCTGGTGCAGATGGGCTGCGCCGTGGCCATCGCAGCCTGCTTCCCGATGTGCCAGATGCGCGGCGCGCACATCATCGTGGACTTCTTCACCCAGCGCGCCAGCCGCACCACCAACCGCCGCCTCGACGGCGTCGGCGCGCTGGTGCTGGCCGCGATGATGGCCCTGCTCGCCTGGCGCACGGCGGCCGGCGCGATGGATGCCTACGCCAACCGCGAGACCAGCATGCTGATGGAGCTGCCGACCTGGATCGGCTACGCCCTGATGGTGCCGTCCTTCGCGCTCGCCTCGCTGGCGGCGATCTACGTCGCCAGCCGGCACTTCCGCCTGCTGGACATCTGATGACCACCCGCCACGGAGCGCGCGCGTGAGCGGCGTGGCCATCGCGTTGCTGCTGTTCGGCGGCATGCTGCTGCTGATGGCGGTACGTGTGCCGATCGCGATGGCGATGATGGTGCCGGGCGTGATCGGCTATGCCGCCATCAGCGGCTGGCCGTCGCTGTTCAACGCGATGAAGGGCCTGGCCTACGGCCGGCTCGCCAACTACGACCTCACCGTCATCCCGTTGTTCCTGCTGATGGGCGCGTTCGCCTCGCAAGGCGGGCTGTCGCGCAGCCTGTTCCTCGCCGGCAACGCGATCATCGGCCATCTGCGTGGCGGCCTGGCGATGGCCGCGGTGCTGGCCTGCGCCGCCTTCGGCTCCATCTGCGGCTCGTCGATCGCCACCGCCGCCACCATGGCGAAGGTCGCGTTGCCCGAGATGCGCGCGATGAAGTATTCCGGGCGGCTGTCCACCGGCGCCCTGGCCGCCGGCGGCACCCTCGGCATCATGATCCCGCCGTCGGTGATCCTGGTCCTCTATGCCATCCTCGCCGAGCAGAACATCGCGAAGCTGTTCGCCGCCGCGGTGATTCCGGGATTGATCGCCACGCTCGGCTATTGCATCGCGATCGCGGTCTATGTGCGCTTCCATCCGGCGGAGGGTCCGGCCAGCGAGCGGCGCAGCTGGCGCGAGCTGGCGATGGCGTTGCAGGACGTCTGGCCGGTGGCGGCAGTGTTCCTGCTGGTCTTCGGCGGCATCTACACCGGCTGGTTTACGCCGACGGAAGCGGCGGCGATCGGCGCGGCGGCGACCTTCGTGGTCGCCATCCTGCGCGGCGAGTTGGACCTGGCCGGCATCAAGGCCTGCTTCTACGACACTGCCATGACCTCGGGCATGATCTTCATGCTGTTCCTTGGCGCGGACATCCTCAACTCGGCGCTGGCGTTGTCGCAGTTCCCGGCAGCACTGGCGGGCGTGGTCGAGAACAGCGGCCTGCCGCCGGTCGGCGTCATCGCCGCCATCCTGGTCTTCTATGTCGTCCTCGGCTGTGTCATGGACGAGATCTCGATGATCCTGCTGACCTTGCCGGTCTTCCTGCCGACGGTCGCCGGCCTCGAGCTGTTCGGGCTGAGCCAGAGCGACAAGATCATCTGGTTCGGCATCCTGGTGCTGATGGTGGTCGAGATCGGCCTGATCATGCCTCCGGTCGGCCTCAACGTCTACGTGATCAACGGGCTGGCACGCGACATCCCGATCCGCGAAACCTACCTCGGCGTGATGCCGTTCATTGCCTCCGATTTCATCCGCACCGCCCTGCTGGTCGCCTTCCCGGCGCTGAGCCTGTGGCTGGTCAAGGTGCTGGTGCCCTGATCGTCGTTGGCCGGGCTTGCGCGCCGCGACGTGCCGTCGTGCGCGCTGCCGCTGTCGGGCGGGCCGACAGGCCTGCAAGCCGCACCGACGAAAGTCGGCGAGTCGCCGCTGCATTGCGCGGCGACCTTTGGCCCGGTCGCGCGCCGCGTTAATGTCTGCGCATCGACCGCTTTGTCAAGGGCTGCACCGTGCGCCGGCTGAAGATCTTCGATCCGTCCGTGAACCTGCGGCTGGCTGCCGCGCTGCTGGCGGCAATGTTGTCGCCCGGAAGCCTGGCGCTGGCGGTGGAACAAACCGCGAACCCGGCGACCGTGGAGCGCGGGGCCGGGACTCGGGCGACTGCGATCCAGGCGCCTGCGGAGCGGACCTCGGCGGCGAGTCGCGAAGCGAGCCTGGAGCGCATCGAGCGTCTGCGCCGCTCGGGCAAGGCAGGCGACGCCAGGCGGCTGATGCCGCTGCTGAAGGATCCCGACGAGCGCGTGAGCCGCGAGGCGGAGCAGGCGATCTGGCTGGTCTGGGGGCGCTCGGGCAACCCGGGCATCGACCGGCTGTTCCGCAGCGGCATGGGCCAGATGGGGCGCGACGAGATCCACGGCGCGATCGAGACCTTCACCCGCGTGGTCGAGAACCTGCCGGCCTTCGCGGAAGCCTGGAACAAGCGCGCCACCGCCCGCTTCCTGGCCGGCGACCTGATTGGCGCGATGGACGACTGCGAGCGGGCGCTGTCGCTGGTCCCGGATCACTTCGGCTCGCTCGCCGGTTATGGCCACATCTACTTCCGCCTGAACGATCTCGACATGGCGATCCTCTATTGGGAGCGCGCGCTGGCGGTGAATCCGAACCTGCACAGCGTGGCCCGCAGCATCGACGCGGCGGAGAAGCTGCTCGCGAGGCGCGGCCGGTTGCGCACCTGATCGCGCTGCCTCCTCGCGGTGCAGCGGCAGCGGCCGCGCACCGCCATCGGACGACGCGCGCCCTGCATGCACGATGGCGTGCCGCTTCGCAAGCCACACTTCAGGCGCGGAAGTTGCTAACCTTCCGGCCATGACCGCGACGCCCATCCGGTTCGACGTCGGTCCCTACCTGAAGCGGGTGGGACGTGGCAACGTCGGCGCGAGAAGCCTCGAGCGCGAGGAGATGCAGCGCCTGTTCGGCGCCATGCTCGATGGCGAAGTCGGCGATGTCGAACTGGGCGGCCTGCTGGTCGCCTTTCGCATGAAGGGCGAATCGCTGGAGGAAATCCTCGGCGCGCTGGCGGCACTGCAGGCGCGCCTCGCGCCCGTGGCGATCGATCCCCAGCGGCCGGTCGTCGCGATTCCCTCCTACAACGGCGCGCGCAAAAACCCGAACCTCACGCCGCTGCTCGCCGGGCTGCTGGCGGACGCCGGTGTGCAGGTCATCATCCACGGCATCCGGCGCGATCCGAACCGCACCACCACCTGCGAAGTGATCCAAGCGATGGGACACTCGCCGGCCGCCACGGCGGCGGAGGCGGCCTTGTCGCTCGAACGCGGCAATCCGGCTTTCGTGCCGATCGACGTGCTCGCGCCATCGCTGGCGCGGCTGCTGCAGCTGCGCGAACGACTGGGCGTGCGGCATGTGGCTCATACGCTTGCCAAGCTGCTGGCGCCGATCGACGTGGAGCGACATGGCTTGGCGCGCTGCGTGCGGCTGATGAGCTTCACCCATCCCGAGTTCAACAGGCTGCAGCACGAGGCGATGGAGCGCATCGGGGCGCGCGCGGTGGTGATGCGCGGCAGCGAAGGCGAGGCGGTGGCCGGGATGAAGCGGATGTTCCAGGTCGACTGGATCGAGCGCGGCGCCACGCGCGTGCTGGCGCCGGCCGACCAGCGTCCGATGGGCCGGCCGGTGGTGCTGCCGCCGGCGGACGATGCGGTCGCGACCGCGGCGTGGGTGCAGGCGGCGCTGTCCGGCGAGCAGCCCGTGCCGGAGAATGTCGCCCGTCAGGTGGCGTTGATCCTCGAGGCCATCGAGGCCGGCGGCGCCACCGCGATGCGCCATCCGGAGACGATTGCCAGCGCGAGCCCGCAGGCAAGCCCCCAATAGTGACTCTGCGGTGCGAGCGGCTCTCCGAGCCAGCTCGTCGTGCGGCCCTGGTCGAGCGCGACGTTGCCGACCAGCAGGAGCAGCAGCCAGGCGCCGGCTGGCATCGGCAGGCGCGTCGCCCCCCATGCCAGCAGGCCGTAGAGGGCGCCGGAAGCGCCAACGTACCAGTCGAGCGAGGTGCCGAGATAGAGGCCGGCGGTCGAGGCGATGGCGCAGGCGGCCAGCACCCCCAGCACGGCGCCGGCACGGACAACCGGGTGCAGCAGGCGCAGCGCGGTCGCGAAGACGACGAGGTTGCCCGCCAGATGAGCCCATGAAAGGTGGGCGACATTGGCGCCGGCGAGTCGCCACCATTCGCCTGCCGCGATCGCCTCGCGCGAGAACGACCAGGATTCCGCAATCAACTTCGCACCGTGCCTCGGCTACTACGTTGTCGATGGAGTCGACAGCTTAAGGCGACGCGCGGTCGAATGCCTCCGGCAGGTGCCGCGCGAGCGGAACTACGTCACATGGCCGGGCAGGCGCCGGACGGACACTCGAGGGCTGTTCCGCTACCCGTGTCCGGATGAAGCGTTTTCCTGTCATCGCCGCAGTCCTGCTGTCGTTCTGCGGCGGCGCCCTTGCCGACGACGGGCATCGGCTCACCCAGCGCCTGGTGGTGCAGTTCCACGAGGCGCCGCAAACGGCGCGCGCTGCCGGTGTTCGCAAGGAGCTGGCACAGGCGGATGCGGTGCGCGCGCTCGCTGCCCGCAAGTCGCTGTCGCTGGCGCGGATCCGCGAGACTGGCGGTGGCGCCGTGGTGGTGGGACTGCCGCGGCCGATGGCGCCGGACGAGGCGCGCCGGATTGCCCGTCTGCTCGCCGACGATCCGGCGGTGGCGCATGTCGAACCCGACGTGCGGGTGTTCGCGATGCAGGCGGCGGACCCGCTGTTCGCATCGCAATGGAACCTGCCGGGCCCGGCCGATGCCGGCGGCAGCATCGGCGGCAGCAACGTGACCGCGGTGTGGCCGCTCACCATGGGCCACGGCATCGCGGTGGCCGTGATCGACACCGGCATGACCCGGCACGACGAGCTCGATGCGGTCTGGCTTCCGGGCTATGACTTCGTCGGCCCCGATGCGTCGGGCACGCTCGAGACCGCCAACGATGGCGACGGCCGCGACCACGATGCCAGC
This sequence comes from Pseudomonadota bacterium, assembly GCA_023441105.1. The sequence goes on from JAEZQX010000328.1 coordinate 6,964, forward strand.
GATCCGGGCGACTGGTGCGCCAGCAAGGGCGTCGAGGAGCCCAGCTCGTGGCATGGCACCGCGGTGGCCGGCATCATCGCGGCGCAGGTCAACGGTTACGGCGGCGTCGGCGTGGCGCCTGGCGTGCGGATCCTGCCGGTCAGGGCGATCGGCCGCTGCGGCGGCTACATGAGCGACGTCGTCGATGCGATGCGCTGGGCAGCCGGCCTGCCGGTCGCCGGCGCGCCCGCCAATCCGAATCCGGCGCGCGTCCTGAACCTGAGCCTCGGTTCCGCCGCCGACAGCCCCTGCTCGGTGCTGCAGCAAAAGGCGGTGGACGAGATCGTTGCCGCCAACGTGATGATCGTGGCCGCTTCCGGCAACGAGGGCGTGGCCGGCATGGGCGCGCCGGCCAACTGCAACCAGGTGCTCGCGATCGCGGCGCACACGCGCCAGGGCGAGCTCGCCCTCTATTCCAACTTCCATGCCGGCATCACGCTGACGGCGCCCGGCGGCGCAGGCTCCGCGCCGACCAGCGCCATCCTGGCCGCGAGCAACAGCGGCGTCACCGTTCCGGGTCTTCCGGAGGCGGCGCGCGCCTTTGCCGGGACCAGCGCCGCGACGCCGCATGTCGCGGCAGCGGCGGCGCTGCTGTGGTCGCTGGACCCGGCCCGTCCGCTCGCCGAGATCCGCAATGCCCTGACCAGCGCCGCGCGTCCCTGGTCGCCGAACAGCGCCTGCCTGGTGGGCGCCGCGATCGGACGGTGCGGCGCCGGCATGCTGGATGTCGCCGGCGCCGTCGCCCGCCTCGGCAACCAGGTAACGATCGACATCGCCGCCCCGACGGCTGTCCTGCCCGGCAATGCGGTGGTCAGCGTCGCCGCCACAGCCAGCGCGCGCCATGCGCCGGCTCAGCTTGCCTGGCGCTGGACCCAGACCAGCGGTGCGCCGGCGCGGCTCGAGGACGCCGACAAGCCGACCGTGCGGCTCACCCTGCCGCCGCGGCGGACCACCGTCGGGCTGCGGGTGACGGTGACCGATCCGGCGGGCGTCCAGACGATCGACGAGGCGGTCATCGAGGTCAACAACCCGCCGCTGCTGGCCGCCCCGGTCGCGCCGGTGTTCGCGGCGCCGGGGGACCCCGTCGTCCGCACCCTCGTGGTCGACGATCCGGACGGGGATGCGGTGCGCTTCACGCTGCTGCAGGGGCCCGAAGGAATGACCGTTGGCCGTCACGACGGCCGCCTCGAATGGCGGGCTGACCGCATTGGCAGCCAGGAGGCGCGGGTCGCCATCGAGGATGCCTTCGGGCTGCGCGGCAGTGACGTCACCCTCGCGATCGACGTCGCGGAGGCCGGCCGGGTCCAGGGCGTGGCTGCACCCGTGGCCGGCGGCCGCTCGGGTGGCGGCGGGACGTTCGGCTGGGCCGCCATCGGACTGCTGGTCTTCCTGCTGGCATCGCCGGGCCGCCCCCGCCGCTGAACCGGCCATGTGACAATCGGACCGAGGCGGCGGCGTGCCACGGGGGCGCGCCGGCCATGCACCCTGGATCCGTCAACATGTCATCGAGCCCGCCGCTGCTTGCCGGCGTCAAGGTCGTCGAGTTCTGCCAGATTGCTGCCGGTCCGTTCTGCGGCATGCTGCTGGCCGACTATGGCGCCGAGGTCATCAAGGTCGAACCGCCCGATGGCGACGGGCTGCGGCAGTGGCCGCCGATCACCGACGGCTACAGCGAGAACTTCGCCTCGCTCAACCGCGGCAAGCGATCGCTGGCGCTCGACCTGAAGCAGCCGGCGGACCTTGAGCGCGCCCGCGCGCTGGTGATGGCGGCCGACGTGCTGGTCGAGAACAGCCGCCCCGGCGCGCTGCGCCGGCTCGGCCTCGGCTGGGACTGGTTCGGACCGCGCAAGCCCTCGCTGGTGTATTGCTCGATCTCGGCCTTCGGTCAGAGCGGGCCGAAGGCGTCGGCCGGCGGCTTCGACGTCACCATCCAGGCGGCGGCAGGCGTCATGAGCGTCACCGGCGAGCCGGGCGGCGCGCCGGTCAAGTGCGGCGTGCCGATCGCCGACTTCACCGCCGGCCTGTACGCGGCGTTCTCCATTGCCGCGATGGTCGCGCGCGTGCGCAGCGGCGGAGCCGGCGGACACATCGACGTGCCGATGTTCGCCACCACGCTGGCGATCGCGGCGCTGCAGACCAGCGAGTACTTCGGCACCGGCCGCAACCCGGGCAAGCTGGGCTCGGCGCATCCGCGCAACGCGCCCTACCAGGCGTTCAAGGCGCGCGATGGCTGGTTCGTCATCGCCGCCGGCAACAACCGCCTCTGGGCGGCGGTCTGCGACGTGGTCGGCACGCCGGAGCTGCTCGACGACGAACGCTTTCTCACGCCGACGCTGCGCGCAGCCAACCAGCTGGCACTCAAGGGGTTGCTCGAGCAGCGTTTCGCCACTGCCGACGCCGCCGACTGGTTGACGCGCTTCGAAGCGGCCGGCGTACCGAATGCGCCGATCAACGACTACGCGCAGGCGCTAGCGGATCCGCAGGCGCAGCACCTGCGGCTGGTGCAGCCCATCGCGTTGCCATCGGGCAAACCCACGCGCACCGTCGGCTGCCCGGTCTGGATCGACGGCGCGCCGGTGGCGATCGCTACCCGCCTGCCGCAGCTCGGCGACGCCGACGGCGCTTGAGCCCCGCGACGCGAGCGGCCAGCGGGACGATATCGACGACTTGACGGGCGCGAGCTCGGGGAGAGACGCTGCATGGCGGACGAACGCAACGACAGCCTGATCGGCTTCATCGGCATGGGGGTGATGGGCGCGCCGATGGCAATCAACCTGGCGGCGGCCGGATTCGCGCTCGCCGTGTTCGACGGCGACGCGGCGCGGGCGGCGGCCGTCGCGCGCGCCGGGCGGGGCATCACGGCGGCCGCGAATGCCGCCGAGCTTGCCGCCGAGGCGGACATCGTCATCACCATGCTGCCCAACGGCGACGTAGTGCGGCAGGTGGTCAAGGGCATCGGGGCTGCGATGAAGCCGGGGGCCTTGCTGCTCGACACCTCGTCATCGGAGCCGTGGCACACGCGCGCAACGGCCGCCGCACTCGCGGCTCGCGGCGTGGCGATGGTCGACGCCCCGGTGTCGGGTGCGCAATGGGGTGCGGAGGCGGCGGAGCTGGTGTTCATGGTGGGCGGCGCCGCCGACGATCTCGCGCGCATCAGGCCGCTGCTCGAGGCGATGGGGCGCGCCATCCATCATGTCGGGCCGCTTGGCGCCGGGCACACCATGAAGTGCATCAACAACATGATCACCGCCATGACCTTCGTCGCCACCGCCGAGGGGCTGGCCATCGGCAAGCGCGCCGGGCTCGATCCGGTGGCGATGAACGAGGTGCTGAACGAATCGACCGGCGCCTCCTGGCTGACCCGCAACCATTTCGCGCAGCGGGTGTTCAGCCGGACCTTCGACGACCCCTTCAAGCTCGACCTGATGGCCAAGGATGTCGGCATCGCCATGGGGCTGGCGCAGGAACATGGTCTGCCAGTGCCGCTGTCGGCGGTGGGACAGCAGCTCTATCGGGCAGCGGCGCAGGCAGTCGGGCCGGGCCGCAGCGTCAGCGAGATGGTGCGCTGGATCGAACAGCTCACCGCCACCGAGCTGACGCCCGGCGCGGCGGACTGAGCCGGCAGACGGGCGTCGCGCGGGGCGCGCGATCAATCGATCTTGGCGCCCGAGTCCTTGACCACTTTCTGCCACTTGGTCGTTTCGGTGTCGATGAAGCTGCCGAGCGATTCAGGCGTCCCGCCCACCGGCTCCGCGCCGAGCTCATGGAAGCGCGCGATCACCTCCGGCTTCTTGAGGATCCGGTCGACCTCGGCGGACAACTTGTTGACGATCGCCGGCGGCGTCTTGGCTGGCGCCATCAGGACGAACCACGACTCGGCCACGTAGCCGGGGACGACGCTCGAGATCGGCGGCACGTCCGGCAGCGAGGCGACTTTCTGCTGCGAGGTGACGCCCAGCGCGAGCAGCTTGCCGCCCTTGATCTGCGCCATCGCCGACGGCAGGTTGTCGATCGCCATCTGGATCTGCCCGCCCACCAGGTCGATCAGCATCGGGCCGCTGCCGCGGTAGGGCACGTGGGCGACCTTGATGCCGGCCATGCTCTTGAGCAGCTCGGTGGACAGGTGACCGGTGGTGCCGTTGCCCGGCGAGCCGTAGGAGAAGGCACCGGGGTTGGCCTTGGCTTCGGCGATGAACTCGTCGATGGTGCGCGCCTTGAGTGTCGGATTGACCAGGAGCACGTTGGGCACCCGCACGACGAACGACACCGGCGCGAAGTCCTTGGCGGTGTTGTAGGGCATGCTGGAGTACAGGAACTGGTTGATCGCCTGGGTGCCCGGCGTGCCCATCAGGAAGGTGTAGCCGTCGGGCCTGGCGCGGGCAACCTCGGCCGCGCCGATATTGCCGCCGGCGCCGGCCTTGTTGTCGACGATGAAGGACTGCTTGAGCGCCTGCGTCAGCTCGTCGGCCACCACCCGCGCCGAGATGTCGGTGGTGCCGCCGGCGGCGAACGGGACCACGATGCGCACCGGCTTCTCGGGCCACTTCTCCTGCGCCTGGGCGGCCGGCGCCGTCAACGACGCGATCGAGAACGTGGCGGTGGCGGCAGCGATGCCGAGGGTGCGGGCCAACGCCCGTCGCCTCGCCATGAGGGAAGCGGTGTCTGGTGCCATGGGAACTCCGGATTGAAGAGTGGCGGCAAACCTGAGGTGCCGCACCGACGGCGGCCCGAAGCGCCGAGGGAGGGCGTTGCCGAAGAGGACAATGTACCGCGGCACGGCGAAACCCGTCGGTCCAGACGCCTGCCGTCGACGTGGACAAAAAGAACCCGGCCGGACCGAGGGTCCGCGCCGGGTCAACCGTCCAGAGGCTTAGGAGACACCAGAGAGGGAGACGCCCGGCGCTCCAGCAGCGCAGGTCACCGGAGGATCCGGGACCGGCGCGCTTCTGCGCGGGCAACCTTGAGTCGCGCCCGGCGGGCGGCCGGTTCAATGCGCGGGCGACTGCCGCGACGCGGTGACGATGTAGCGCCACGGCCCGCCCGGCGCGATGGCGTTGAACGGCCAGCAGGTCACCAGGGTGAGCTGGTCGATGCCGCGCTGCTCGGTCACCGACAGGTCGTGTTCGTCGACGACGTCCAGTCCATCGATGCGATAGGTCACCGTCTGCCCCTCGATGTTCTCGACCCTGACCAGGTCGCCGATGCGAGCGTCCTCCAGGACCGCGAAATGCGTGTCGCGATGGGCGCTGATCACGCTGTTGCCGGTCTTGCCCGGCAGCGCGCTGCCGGTCCGGTGACCCGGGCCGAATGCGAGGACCCGGCCGGCGTCACCGGCCAGCACGATCATCGACCGGCGCTGGCGGACGAACTCCAGCCGGCCGACCGGCGTGGTGTCCGCCCACGACCAGGGCCGCTCCCGCGCCGTCCCGCCGTCGACGTTGGCCGCCCAGGCCCGCTGGATCAGCACCTGGGCGAGCACCGCCTTGCCTTTCATCCAGGCGGCGTCGCCGAGGAACCAGGCGCCGGCGGCCAGCAGCAGCAGCGCCGCCAGCGCGAGCAACCGGTCGGCCAGGTCCAGCCGTCGGCCTTCTTCCTCGCGGACCATCGCGGATCGCGCGACCGCATGGCGACCGGGGTTCGGGCGGACGCTGCCGCCGATGTCGCGGGCGATCACCGGCGATCTCCGGCCGACGGGCCGCCGCCGAGCAGCCGCGAGCCTCGCCGGCTGAGCAGCAGCAGGAAGCCCAGCGCCAGCAGGACCAGCCCGATTGCCAGTTGCAGCGGCGCGGGCGTGGCCGTGCGGGCCAGCACCGGGGCCGGCGA
>JAEZQX010000330.1 GCA_023441105.1 Pseudomonadota bacterium
TGACGGCACCTGAATGCTGAGATCGTGGCTGGGTTCAGCAGAGGGGCACCCGATGCCGGGGACGAGGCGGAGCCTGATCCTCGGCGGCTGCTGGGTGTGTAACGGCACCCGAATGCGGAGATTGAGGCTGGGTTCAGCAGAGCGGCACCCGATGCCGGGGACGAGGGGAGCCTGATCCTCGGCGGCTGCTGGGTGTGTGACGCTATCGCAAGTCGGAGGGTGAGGCCGGGTTCGGCAGAGTGGCACCCGATGCCGGGGTCGAGGTGAAGCCCGATCCTCGGCGGAGCTGGGATGCCTGCCAGTTTCAACGCATGACCGCCTGGCGCGAGATCCGGCAGAAGGTTTCCAGTGCACCGCTGGGCTTGCGCTGCGCCAGTCGCAGCAGGGAAATGGCGCCCGGCGGCCGCGGTACGTCCACCGCCAGGACCTTGATCCAGGGCCTCACCAGGGGTTGCAGGGCGGTGGAAGCCGGCAGCATCGTCAGGAAGCGGCCGGTGTGCACCAGGTTCAACCGCAGGTAGATGGACACTGCGGTCACCGCGCCGGTCGGCTGCTCCAGGCCCTGCGCTGAAAAAGCCTGCGCAACCAGCTGCCCCAGGGGTAGATGGCGAGGCGAGAGCGTCCAGCGTTCGCTCATGAGGTCTGCAAGCCGCAACCGGCGACGCCGTGCGGCAGGGTGATCCCTGCTGGCCAGCACGACCAGGTCCTCCTGGAACAGCGACTCGGATGCCAGGTCATCGGCAGGCTCTTGTGGCAGGAGGCGGGTGACGACCACATCCAGCTCGCGGCGGCGCAGCTGCGCGATCAGCCCGGCGGTGTCGCCGATCACGAACTCGAGCCCGATGCGGGGATAAGCCGGCGTGAGCTGGTCGACCACCCGCGTCATGAAGCCGATCATGGCCTCCGTCGTGCCGACACGGACGTGGCCGCTCATCGGATCGGAAAGCGCGTGGATCTCGCGCAGGCCCTCGGCCAGCGCATCGAAAACCACGAGCGAGCGATCGAGCAGTATCCGGCCCGCCTCGGTCGCCCGCACCCCGCGGGAACTGCGCTCCAGGACGGGGAAGCCGAGCGCCCGCTCCATCTCGAGCAACGCCTTCGAGATCGCCGCCTGCGAGAGTGCCAAGCTGGCCGCGGCTTTCGCCATGCTGCCGGCCTCGCAGACCGCGGCCAGGGTCTGCAGGTCCTTCAGCTTCAGGCGGCGGCCAAGACGCTGCTCCTCATCCATGCGTTGACCGCTATCGATTTCAGTTGATTGCACCTCAAGATTATTCGCTTCCGTTTGACGCGTCCAGGGACGATGCTGAATCCCAGGACGCACCAGACGGAGGTTCCCGTGCTTCTACCCCTGGATGAGATCTTCTCGGCCGGCTACCTGGCAGCCGGCTTCGCCTTCTCTGCGATGTACGTCCCGCGCGTACGCACGATGCTGCGGGATCACGCAGCAACCGCCCGGTCCCACTCGTTGTCGGTGGAATTCCTCTGGACGCTGTGCCGCACGGTGTCGCTGGCCTATGTCGCGACGGTCGCCTGCGATCCGCTGATCAGCCTCACCGTGAGCCTGGACCTTCTCGGTCGCTTCGCGATGCTCGCGGTGATCGTGCGGGCACGCGGCCGCTGTGCCAGGCGGCCTCTGCCCGAGTCGTTCGAGCCGAAACCCAGTATCCTTTGACAGGAGCTTCCATGGAACGTCGCCATTTCCTGGCCTGGACAGCTGTGCCCGCCCTGGCCCACGTTTGTGGCCCCGCCCGGGCCCAGACCGCCCAGGCCCTGCGGCTGGTTTTCCCTTTCCCCGCAGGCGGGGCCGGCGATGCGCTAGCCCGGCTGCTCGCGGCCGAGCTGAAGGTTGCACTCGATCGGCCAGTGGTCGTGGAGAACCGCACCGGCGCCGCGGGCCGGATCGGCGTGCTGGCGGTGCGGGACTCGGGCGCGGATCGCGGCGCCCTGTTGCTGACGCCGTCCGCACCCATGGTCGTCTATCCGCATCTTTACGAGAACCTGGGCTACGACGCGGTGCGCGATTTCATGCCGGTGGCGCGCGTGGCCGCCTTCGAGATGGCGATCGTGATCGACCCGGCGATCCCGGCTCGAACCCTGCAAGAGGTCGCCGAATGGCTGAAGGAGAATCCTGCCAGGGCAAACTACGGCACGCCAGGCACGGGCACGCTCGCCCACCTGGTGATGTCGGCACTGGCGGCGCACTGGGCAATGCCGCTGGTCCACGTACCCTATCGCGGCACACCGCCGGCTCTATCGGACGTCGCTGGCGGCCAGCTCTCGATGGCCTGCAGCGCCATCGGGGAGATGCTGCCGGCCCACCAGTCAGGTCGCGTGCACCTCGTGGCGACGTCGGGATCCGAGCGATCGGTTTTCAGCCCGGACACGCCAACGCTTCGCGAGACCGGCGTGCCGTTCAGCGCGCTGAACTGGTACGGTCTCTACTTGCCGGCGGGGAGCTCACCTGCGGCAGTCAGCAGACTGGCTACCGCTGTGAGCTCGGCCATGCAGGCAGAGAGCTTTCGCCAGAAGGTGCAGGTCCTGGGGTTCCTGCCGGCGCCGGCGGATGGCGCCGTGCTCGCCGTTGCGCAGCGGGAAGAGTCGCAATTCTGGGCGCGCGTCATTCGAAACGCCCAGATCCGGGTCGAACAGTGAACGGGTCGACACATGCCCGCCTGCGCGATCTGCTCAACGGCTTCCAGGCAACCCAGGCATTGCACGCGGCCGCGGCCCTGCGCCTGCCTGATCTGATCGCGCAGGGCTGCGCCAGTTCCCGGGAACTGGCCGCCTGCGCAGGGGTCGAGCCTGCCGCCCTGGACCGCCTGCTTGGGGTTTTGGTCGCACTGCAGGTGATCGCGAAGGACGAACGCGCCCGCTACCGGCTTGCCTCGATGGGCGAGCAGCTGCGCTCGGATGCGCCTGGGAGCTGGCATTTCTGGGCCCTGCTGATCGGCCAACCGGCAATCCGGGCCGCCTGGGATCAGCTCGTCCCCGCGATGCGCGCAGGCAGGAATGCGTTCGCTCACGCGCACGGCACCGACATCTGGACCCACCGCTCGCGGGATCCGGACGCGGGCAGGCTCTTCGACGAGGTCATGCGCTGCGGCACGGAACGACTGTCGGCGGCGCTGGCAGGGCGCCTGCGAAAACTCGCATGGCAGCACGCCGTGGACGTGGGCGGCGGCGAGGGTACCCTCCTGTCCTCTTTGCTACGGCACCGGCCTGGCGGCACGGGCGCACTGCTGGAGCGGCCGGGTCCCGCCGCTCGCGCACGCATCCTGCTTGCTGAAGAGGGGCTGGCCACGCGCTGCCGGGTCGTCGAGGGTGACTTCTTCCGTCAGGTTCCCGCCGGCGGAGACCTGTACATCCTGAAGTTCATCCTGCACGACTGGGATGACGAGGCGGCCGCGTCGATCCTTCACTGCTGCCACCGTGCGGCCGTGGCCGGGCATCCGCAAGCGCGCCTGGCGGTGGTCGAGCGCCTTCTCGACGCCGCGCAAGGAAGCACGGAAGCCGCCCTCTCCGACCTGAACATGCTCGTCAACACCGGAGGACGCGAGCGCACGGCGCAGCAGTATGCAACGCTGCTGGGCAAAAGTGGCTTCCATATCGAACAAGTGGAATGCTTCGCAGGGAGCATCGCGCTCATGGTGGCGGCACCGATCCGGTGCTGACTCGCCCGGCTCCTTCAAACGCCCGCCAGTGCCTGCGGGTCGGATTCGGGGATGGCGGCCGGCGCTTCCAACCGCATGACCTTCTCGCGCACGGATTCACTGCTGAGACCCAGGAGGTCGGCAGCGGCGCGGAGGTCCTGGGACAGGGCTGGGTTGTCCCAGCCGGCGGCCGAATGTCGCGCGATGCGCAGGGCCAGCACGACGGTGCGGGCCTGAGGGTCGGCAGAAAGGCGGTCGTCGGTGATCCGCACCAGCAGGTCGGGCAGGCGCCAGGCGCGCAGCAGCGCCTGCTCGAGGTCGCACAGCTCGATGTTGAGTGCCAGGCGCTGGGCGCGCGTCGCACCCAGGGTCGGATCGGCCTGACGCAGGCGCTCTACCTCCAGCGCCAGCGACGGCGCGTGGCACCACAGCAGCGCTTCCGCGAAGTCGTGCATCAGCGCGGCCTCGTGGATGATCTCGGCGTCGGGATCCTTGCGATGCACGGCGAAAGCCAGGGCAAACAAGGCAGCGCGGTGCGAGCGCGCCAGCACCCGGCGGATGCCGGCCAGCGCCGCCGGAGAGTCGGCCAGCTCGGCCTCGACCATCGGCTGGGAGGCGAAAGCCGCGAAGAACGGCTGCACGCCCATCATGAGGATCGCCTGGGGGACGGTCTCCGATCCGGTCAGGGCGCGCGCCGATCGGCGCTGCGCGACATGCGCCAGCAGCTTGACCGTCATCAGCGGATCCGCCAGCACCAGCGGCGCAAGCTGGCTGGCGGTGACCTCCTCCTGCGCCGGCAGCAGCGCCGCCAATGCCCCCACCGTCTCCGCGAGCACCGGTATCGGTGCCCCGGCGAAGTAGGCGGACCAGGTTCGCAGTGCGACGGGAGCCTTTGTCAGCATGATCGTCTTATCGGCGAGCCACAGCCGTTCTTGAGGAATGACCCTCCGGGCGGCGTCCGGAACCTGCCGCATCCCCGGCCCCGCCTGCCGGCAGCCAGCATGAGATCGGGCCATCCTTCTGCGGCCCAGGCTCCTAGGGTAGGATGACGCCGTTGGCTCCGATTGCAGGATTTGCGTGATGGATTCCCCGGCTGTTCTCCAGATCGACATCGTCAGCGATGTGGTCTGCCCCTGGTGCTATGTCGGCAAGCGCCAGCTGGAAAGGGCGATTGCCCTGCGGCGGGAGGCCCGTCCCGACCTGCCGCCGCCGGCGCTACGCTGGCGGCCCTTCCAGCTCAACCCCGACCTGCCGCTGCAAGGCATGGCGCGCGCCGACTACCTGCGACAGAAGTTCGGTTCGGTCGACGGTGGCGGCCGCTACGACCGGGTCCGGGCCGCTGCCCGCGACGCGGGGCTCGAGCTCGCCCTCGAACGCATCGCCATCCAGCCGAACACGCTCAAGGCGCACGGCCTGATCGAGCTGGCGCTGGAGACCGGGCGCCAGACGATGCTGGCGGAGGCATTCTTCAAGGCCTATTTCGTCGACGGACGCGACCTGTCTCAGGACGCCACCCTGCGTGAAATTGCCGCCGGCATCGGCCTCGGCAGCGACGTGATCGACGCCGTGCTCGACGAGGAAGCCGTCATCCGGCTGGTCGCCGCGGCGGACGCCGAGCTGCGCGAATACGGCGTCACCGGCGTGCCGCTGTTCATCATCGGCCGCGCCGACGGCGACGACTCCCGGCGGCTGGCGGTCAGCGGCGCACAGGGTCCCCAGGCATTGCTGCAGGCGATGCGCCAGGTGCAGCCGGACTAGGAGCCTGGTCGACGGCGGACTGGAAGCCGCCGCGCCGGTAGGTCAGCACCAGCGTATCGCGCACCGCGCCCGGCCCGGTCGGCTGGATCGGCGTGGTCTCGTGGATCACCCGCGCATCGTCCAGCAGCAAGGCGCTCCAGGGCTGCTCGATCACGAAACGCATGCCGAGCGGCCCCTGGGCCTGGAAGACCCGGGTCTCGCCGCCCTTCACCGCCTGGCGATCCACCAGGATGACGGCCACGAAGTCGACGCCATCGCGGTGCGCGCCTTCGGGCGTCGGACGGCCGACCCCGTCGCTCGCATCGATGCGAAACTGATGCGCCTCGACATACCAGCGATCGGCCCCGGCAGCGCCGTTGAAGAATCGTCCGATGCCGCACAGCAGCCGGCGCCAGCGCGGATCGTCGCTCAGTGCCGCCTCGAGCGGCTCGAACCAGCGGTCGATGCCGCCATGCAGCGCGTTGTAGTCGGTGGACTGCCAATGCGGCCGCCGCGGCGCCAGGACGAGATCGTCGCCCGCAGGCGACTGGATGAAACAGCCGTGCCGTCGCGAGCGATAGCGGCCGCCGTCGCGCAGGTACACGTCCGGTGCCAGGCGGTCCCATTGACCGAGCCAGTCGTCGCGCGCTGCACGGGGCACGCCGGTGAGGGCCTCGAACTGCTCCGGCGCCAGCAGCGCGAAGCCCTGCGACTGCAGCGCCTCCTGCGGCGCATGGCCGGCGAGCGACCAGGGGTGGGACATCGTCTATCCTCGCAAGGTCATCAGGACACCACCGGCGTCAGCCGCATCTGCCGGCCCTGCTGCTCGATCCTGAAGTGGCGCAGCACGTTCATCCCCAGCAGCACGGTGTCGCCGCCGGGGAGCACGGCCACGCGCACATCGGGCAGCCGCAAGCCGGCAACCTCGACCTCGCCGGCCACCGCCTCGCAGCCGCGCACCGTCCCGGCCGCGGTCCCATACTGGCGCGGCCGGCAGGCGCCAAGGTCGAGCTCCCGGGCGAGCGCATCGCCGATCGCGACGGTGCTGGCGCCGGTATCGACCATGAACACCACCTCGCGGCCGTTGATCCGGCCGGTGAGGTAGTAGTGCCCGTCGAACGTACGGTCGAGCACCACCCCGACGCCGCTGAGGGTCTCGATCGGCCGGGGGCGGTAGCCGCTGCCGGACTGGTAAGGGCCGAAGCGGTCGAACAGCACGAACAGAATCGCGCCGACGATCAGGAAGAAGCTGACCCGCTTCAGCACCGACGCCGCGGGACCACCTTCGCTCAACGGACGGACCTCCGCTCGGGTGATGCACCGCCGGGCACCGGACTCACTGGAAGGCGACCTCGGCAAAGCTGCGCAGCTTGCGCGAATGCAGCCGTTCGACCCCCTGGTCGCGCAACGCCTCCAACGCCCGGATGCCGATCTCCAGGTGCTGGTTGACGCGCTCGCGATAGAAGCGCGACGCCATGCCGGCGAGCTTGAGCTCGCCGTGCAGCGGCTTGTCCGACACGCACAGCAGGGTGCCGTACGGCACGCGAAAGCGAAAGCCGTTGGCGGCGATGGTGGCGCTCTCCATGTCCAGCGCCACCGCGCGGCTCAGGTTGAACCGCTGGATGAGCGCGCTGTGCGGCTGCAGCTCCCAGTTGCGGTTGTCCACCGAGGCGACCGTGCCGGTGCGCATCACCCGCTTGAGGTCGTAGCCCTCCATCCGCGTGACGTCGGCCACCGCCCCTTCAAGCGCCAGCTGCACCTCGGCCAGCGCCGGGATCGGCACCCACAGCGGCAGCTCGTCGTCGAGCACATGGTCTTCGCGGACATAGCCGTGAGCCAGGACATAGTCGCCCAGGCGCTGGGTGTTGCGCAGGCCCGCGCAGTGGCCCAGCATCAGCCAGGCATGCGGCCGCAGCACCGCAATGTGGTCGGTGATGGTGCGGGCATTGGATGGACCGATGCCGATGTTGACCATGGTGATGCCGCTGCGGTCGGCGCGCTGCAGGTGGTAGGCCGGCATCTGCGGCAGCCGCTCGGGTGGCGTGCCTTCGCTGGTGGGCGCGCCCGACGGGAACTTGTCGCGGTGGCGGGGGTTCCAGGTGATGGCGTTGCCGGGTTCGACGAAGGCCACATAGTCGTCGGCCCCGCCCTGGCTGTCGGCCTGGACGCGCTCGCGGCCGATGCGGATGAATTCGTCGATGTAGAACTGGTAGTTGGTGAACAGGACGAAGTTCTGGAAGTGGCCCGGCGACGTGCCGGTGTAGTGGCGCAGGCGGTGCAGCGAGTAGTCGACCCGCGGCGCGGTGAACAGCGCGAGCGGTTGCGGCACCCCGGGCAGCGCGTCCACCGAGCCGTTGGCGATGGTGTCGTCCATGGCCGCCAGGTCCGGCAGGTCGAAGTGATCGCCGAGGTCGCGCGCCAGGCTTTCGTCGAAGGAGGCGTCCAGCACCACCTCGTCCGACAGGGCGAAATGGATCGGGATCGGCTGCCGGCTGAGCCCGACCTCCAGCGTCACGCCGTGGTTCTTCACCAGCAGCCGCAGTTGCTCGGTGTAGTAGCGTCCGAAGAGGTCCGGCCGGGTCAGCGTGGTCTCGTAGGTTCCCGGACCCGCGACGAAGCCGAACGAGCGGCGCGAATCGGGGCGCGACATGAGCTCGGTCCTGACCCGCAGGTAGGGATAGAAGGCGCGGGTGCGGCCCTGGTTCATCTGCCCGAGGGCGAAGGCGTTGAGGCCGGTGCGCAGGCTGGCGACGGACTCCTCGTAGAGCTGGCGGATGTAGGCGAGTGCGTCGATGGGTTCGGTGAAGACCTTGCGCTGCGAGTCGCTGGGCTGCATGAAACGTCCTGGAAAGCCGCGGGAAGACACGCCACGATGGCAGGCCCGGAGGGACGCAACCGATGACGGTCCCGGATGGGCCATTCTAGTGCCGTTGACCGGGAGGCTGCCGCGGTGGCCGCCGGCGCTCCACTATCATCCCGCCGGATCGACGGAACAACCGGACCGGGGAACGACAGGCATGCGCTGGATCGCGAGGATCGTGCTGGCGGCGACCGCCCTGCTGCTGGCGGCATTCGCCTGGCTGGGCATTCCCGCCACCGGCGCCGGGCTGGTGGCGAAGAACGTCTGCTCCGGCGTCCTGGTCGCCGGCCGGCCGTTCGCCGAGGTCCTCGCGGCCGACGGGCTGCCTGCCAGCGCGCTCCTGCACCTGGTCGCGGTCGACGTCGATGCCGAACGCCAGCAGGTCACCGGCCGGATGCTCTGGTCGCCCGAGCGCCGGGCGATCCGGCTGCCCGGCCTCGGCTGCGTGCTCGACCCGTCGCCGGAGCTGGTCCAGGCGATCGGCCGGGCTGCGCCGGCAGCCGCCACCGCTGCGACC
>JAEZQX010000373.1 GCA_023441105.1 Pseudomonadota bacterium
GATCAGTCGTCGGCCCGGGCGCGCGCCAGCAGCAGGTCGCGTTCTCGCCGGTTGCGGGTCAGGTCCGCGGCCCGCAGGAACTCCGCCTGCGCCTCGCGCCGGCGGCCCAGGCGCACCAGCAGGTCGCCGCGTACCGCCGGAAGCAGATGGTAGGCGGCAAGCGCGCCGCCGGACTGCAGCCGGTCGACGATCTCCAGCGCCGCTTCCGGGCCGAAGGCGAAGGCCACGGCGACCGCGCGATTGAGCTCGACCACCGGCGACGGCGCCAGCTGCGCCAGGGCGTCGTAGAGGGCGGCAATGCGCTGCCAGTCGGTTTGCTCGGCGGTGGCGGCTCGCGCGTGGCAGGCGGCAATGGCGGCTTGCAGCGCATAGGGTCCGAGCGCGCCGCCAAGCGATTCGGCGCGCGCCAGCGCCGCCAGTCCACGGTTGATGAGCAGCCGGTCCCAGCGCGCCCGGTTCTGCTCGAGCAACAGCACCGGCTCCCCGTTCGGCCCGCAACGCGCGGCTGCCCGCGAAGCCTGGATCTCCATCAGCGCGACCACGCCATGCACCTCGGCTTGCGTCGGCATCAGCCCGGCAAGGATCCGTCCCAGGCGCAGCGCCTCCTCGCACAAGGTCTGCCGCATCCAGTCATCGCCGGCAGTGGCGGCATAGCCTTCATTGAACACCAGGTAGATGACCTCGAGCACCGACGACAGCCGGCCTTCCAGGTCGGTGCGATCCGGCACCTCGAACGGCACCCGCGCCTCCTTGAGCGTGCGCTTGGCCCGCACGATGCGCTGGGCGATGGTTGCCTCCGGCACCAGGAAGGCGCGGGCGATCTCGTCGGTGGCGAGACCGCCGAGCAGGCGCAGGGTGAGCGCCACCCGCGCCTCGCGCGACAGCACCGGATGGCAGGCGATGAACACCAGCCGAAGGAGGTCGTCGCCGACGTCGTCGTCGAGCATCGCATCGCGAGCCGCATCGGCATCGGCAAGCGCCACCTCCTGCGCCACCTCCAGCTCGCGGCCGAGCTCGGCATGCTTGCGATCGAGCAGCCGCGCTCGCCGCAGCCAATCGAGGGCGCGATTCTTGGCGGTCGCCATCAGCCAGGCGCCGGCGTTGTCCGGCACCCCGTTGATTGGCCACTGCTCGAGCGCCGTCACCAACGCATCCTGCGCAAGCTCTTCCGCCAGCCCGACATCGCGCACCATCCGGGCCAGCACCGCGATGATGCGGCCCGATTCGATGCGCCACACCGCCTCGACGGTGCGATCGACGCCAGTGGTCATCCGGCGTTGCCGGGAAGGTCCGGATAGCGGTTGACGATGTCCTGGATGTCCTGGGAAAAATCCTCGACCTCCTGGACCTGGCGTACCTCGATGACCTCGTTCGCGGAGGCGGGGCAGCGCATGGCCCAGGCGATCGCCTCCTCGCGCGATTTCACCTGGATCATCCAGTAGCCGCCGAGCACTTCCTTGGCCTCGGCGAACGGGCCGTCGGTGACCTTCGGCTTGCCGCCTTCGAACGAGACGCGCGCCCCCATCGACGGCGGGTGCAGCCCGTCCAGCGCAACCAGCACGCCGGCTTTCTTCAGGTCGTCGTTGTACTTCATCATGGCGGCGACCGCCTCCGCCTCCGGCAGGGTGCCGGGCGCGGCGGATTCATAGCCTTTCGGAATCATCAGCATCATGAAGCGCATGGGGTCTCTCCTTGTCTCTGGGTCAATGGACTGGTGGCAAACTGCCCGGGTCACTGGCCGCGCCGAGCGATCGTCGCGCGCTGCCGCTCTTCCTGCTCCCGCAGCTCGGGCGTGAATTCCGCGCCGAAATCCTCCGCCTCGTGCACCTGCCGGATCTCGATCTCGGAATCCTGGAGCGGGGCGCGCTTGACCCATTCGATGGCCTCCTCGAGCGACTTGACCTGGATCAGCCAGAACCCGGCGATCAGCTCCTTCGTCTCGGCGAACGGGCCGTCGACGATGGTCCGCTTGCGGCCGTCGAAGCGGACGCGAGCACCGCGGGCACTCGGCTGCAGGCCTTCCATGGCCAGCATCACACCGGCCTTGACCAGCTCTTCGTTGTAGGCGCACATCGCCGCCAGCATTTCCCGGTCCGGCAATACCCCGGCCTCGGTGTCGCGGTCGGCTCTCACGATCAGCATGAAACGCATTGTCTGCTCCTTGGCATCCGGTTGATCAGCTCGTTCGTCGGAAAGCGGAAGACTCGACAAAGTCGTCCGCTCATCCCTACGACGATCGACAAGGGCCCAGATCGACATGGATGTTCAAGACCAGCGCAAATCGCCGCGGGGATGGCCGGCGGATCTCCGCTCGATTGCCAACCTCGACAGCCAAGTGATTGATTTCTCGGAAAGGCAGAACGATCCTGCGGCGCCAGGGCGGGCCTGGGAACTCTGCCGCTCGCCACCCACCGAAGCGGTGGCCGGCTGGCGCCGGCCGCTACGACAAGGCCCGGCTGCTCAGCGCAGCGACTGGTTGATGGCGTGCAGCGCCGCCGAGCCGGGACAGAGGTCCGCGGTCTGCAGCTGGTTGAACGGGGTCCGCACCGTGCCGAGGTGGCTGTGCAGATCCTCCGGGTGGGTATCGACGTAGAGCAGGCCGGTGACCACCTCGCCGGCGGCCTGGCGCTGCTGGATGTAGGTCATCGCCGCCACCCGGTCGGTGGGATCGTAGAGCGCGTGCAGCTTGCGCAGCCGCAGGATCGACCCGTCGTGCTGGATGACCTCCAGCACCTCGCCCTCGCCGCCTTCAACCGTGATCTCGCGGCGGCGCGGAATGAAGTCGATGCGGTTGACCGCCTCGTTGTGCTCGCGGACGTAGTCGTAGCTCCGCGTGCTGCCGTCGTGGTTGTTGAACGCCACGCAGGGGCTGATCACGTCGATGAAGGCCGCGCCGCGGTGCTCGATGGCCGCCTTGACCAACGGGACCAGCTGCTTCTTGTCGCCGGAGAAGCTGCGGGCCACGAACGTGGCCCCGAGCTGCAGGGCCATCGAAACCAGGTCGATGGGCGCGTCACGATTGGCCGCGCCCTTCTTGGATCTGGAGCCGGCATCGGCGGTGGCGGAGAACTGGCCCTTGGTCAGGCCGTAGACGCCGTTGTTGTCCACCAGGTAGAGCATGTTGACGCCGCGACGCATGACGTGGGCGAACTGCCCGAGCCCGATGGAGGCGGAATCGCCGTCTCCCGATACGCCCAGGTACAGCAGGTCCCGATTGGCCAGGTTCGCGCCGGTCAACACCGACGGCATGCGCCCATGGACGGTATTGAAGCCGTGGGAGTTGCCGAGGAAGTAGTCCGGTGTCTTGGACGAGCAGCCGATGCCCGACAGCTTGGCGACCCGGTGCGGCTGGATCTCCAGCTCCCAGCAGGCCTGCACGATGGCGGCGGAGATCGAATCGTGGCCGCAACCGGCGCACAGGGTGGAGATCGCGCCCTCGTAGTCGCGCCGGGTATAGCCGACGCTGTTCTGCTCCAGCGAAGGATGCCGCAGCTTCGGCTTCTTGAGGTAGGTCATCTAGGCTACTCGCTTGATGGGCGTCACTTTTGACTGGCCGATGCGCGTGCTGATGGCATCGTGGATGAACCGCGCCGTGATCGGCGTGCCGTCGTAATGGAGCACCGGGATCAGCCGCGCCGGATCGATGCCCAGCTCGTTGACCAGCAAGGTGCGCATCTGCGCGTCGCGGTTCTGCTCGACCACGAAAACCGCCTCGTGTGCCGCGATGAATTCGCGGACGCACTCGGGGAACGGGAAGGCACGCAGGCGCATGACGTCGATGGCGATGCCATCGTCCTCGAGCGCATCATGCGCCTCGCTCATTGCCGGCGAGGTCGAGCCGAACTGCAGCGCGCCGAAGCGAACCCGGCCGTTGGCCTTGGCCAGCACCGCCTCGCTCGCCTGGCGCACCACCGGCTGCGGCACCAGCGTCCTGGCGGTGGCGAACTTGCGCAGCAGGCGCTCCATGTTGTAGATGTAGTCGGGGCCCGCTTCGCTGTACTTGGCATAGGCGTTGCGGGTGGTGCCGCGCGTGAAGTAGGCGCCGAGGGTCGGATGGGTGCCGGGCAGCGTCCGGTAGGGAATGCCGTCGCCATCGACGTCGAGGTAGCGGCCGAAGTCCGCGCCCGCCTCGAGCGCCTCGTGCGTCATCAGCTTGCCCCGGTCATACGCCCGGCTGTCGTCCCAGCGCAGCGGCGCGCTCAGGCGCCGATTCATGCCGATGTCGAGGTCGGTCATGACGAACACCGGCGTCTGCAGCCGGTCCGCGAGGTCGAGCGACTGGGCGGTGAACTCGAAGCATTCCGCCGGGTCCTCCGGGAACAGCAGCACGTGCTTGGTGTCGCCGTGGCCGGCGTAGGCGCAGGCCAGCACGTCCGCCTGCTGGGTGCGGGTGGGCATGCCGGTGGAGGGGCCGCCACGCTGCACGTTGATGATGGTGGCCGGGATCTCCGCGAAGTAGGCGAGCCCGAGGAACTCGGTCATCAGCGAGATGCCGGGGCCGGAGGTGGCGGTGAAGGCGCGGGCGCCGTTCCAGCCCGCGCCGATCACCATGCCGATGGAGGCGAGCTCGTCCTCGGCCTGCACGATGGCGTACTTCGCGTCGCCGCTCTGCGGGTCGTGGCGCAGCTTGCGGCACCAGCCTTCGAACGCCTCCGCGACCGATGACGACGGCGTGATGGGATACCAGGCACAGACCGTGGCGCCGCCATAGACGGCGCCGAGCGCCGCGGCCGAATTGCCTTCGATGAACACCAGGTCGCCAACCCGGTCGCGCCGCTCCACCGCCAGGCCGATGTCGGGCAGTGCCTGCTGGGCGTGCGAGCGGCCGAGATGCAGCGCCTTGACATTGGAATCCAGCAGCCGTTCCTTGCCCTTGTACATCTCCCCGAACAGCTTCTCGATCACGTTGGGGTCCAGGCCGAGCAGCGCCGACAGCGCGCCCAGGTAGACGATATTCTTCATCAGCTGCCGCTGCCGCGGGTCGCCGTAGTGGGCGTTGGTGAGCTCCGTGAGCGGCATGCCCACGACCTCGATGTCGTTGCGGAACTTCTCCGGCGGCAGCGGCCTGGTGCTGTCGTAGAAGAGATAGCCCCCGGGCGACAGCTCCTGCAGGTCCCGGTCCCAGGTCTGCGGGTTCATCGCCACCAGCATGTCGACGCCGCCGCGGCGCGCGAGGTAGCCCTTTTCGCTCACGCGCACTTCGTACCACGTGGGCAGTCCCTGGATGTTCGACGGGAAGATGTTGCGCGGGCTGACCGGAACGCCCATTCGCAGGATCGACTTGGCGAAGAGCTCGTTGGCGGAGGCGGAGCCGGAACCGTTGACGTTGGCGAACTTGATGACGAAATCATTGACGGCGCGGATGGGCGCCTGAAGCGGATTCATTGGCGGTTGCTCTCCCCGTGCCTGTCTTTCATGGCTGCGATTTCGGTTGCTGGACGGTGGGCATTGCCCCGGCTAGGCGGCGGTGGGCAGCGGCGCCGCCTTGCGCGACGGCTTGTCGCGGCCGCAGCCCGCATGCGTCATCTCGATCAGGAACTTCTGCATGTCCCAGGCGCCGGTGGGGCAGCGCTCGGCGCACAGGCCGCAGTGCAGGCAGACGTCCTCGTCCTTCACCATCACGCGCCCGGTCTTGAGCGGCGCCGAGAGATAGAGGTCCTGGTCGCGATTCAGGGCCGGCGCGGTGAGCCGCTGGCGCAGGTCGTCCTCCTCGCCGTTGACCGTGAAGGTGATGCAGTCCATCGGGCAGATGTCCACGCAGGCATCGCATTCGATGCACTTGTCGCCCGAGAAGACGGTCTGGACGTCGCAATTGAGGCAGCGCTGCGCTTCCTTCAGCCCTGCCCGCAGGTCGAACCCCAGCTCGACCTCCACCCGGATGCTCTTCAACGCGATCTCCGCATCCGCCCAGGGCACCTTGCGCCGCTGCTCGGTGGAAATCTCGTTGTCGTAGCTCCATTCGTGGATGCCCATCTTCTGCGAGAAGACAGTCACTCCTGGGGGCGGCCGCTGCGCGAGCGGCTCTCCCTGCAGGAAGCGGTCGATGGAGATGGCGGCGTCGTGTCCATGCGCCACCGCCCAGATGATGTTCTTGGGACCGAATGCCGCATCGCCGCCGAAGAACACCTGCGGCAAGGTCGACTGCAAGGTGGTCTTGTCGAGTACCGGCATCCCCCACTGGTCGAACTCGAGCCCGAGGTCCGGCTCGATCCACGGGAAGGCGTTCTCCTGGCCGATCGCGACCAGCACCTCGTCGCACTCGATGAGCTGGTCCGGCTCGCCGGTGGGCACGAGGTTGCGCCGGCCCTTGGCGTCGTACTGCGCCTGCACCTTCTGGAACCAGACGCCGGTCAGGCGGCCGTCCTCGTGTTCGACCGATTTCGGCACCAGGTAGTTGAGGATGGGGATGCCTTCGTGCTGGGCATCCTCCTTCTCCCAGGGCGAGGCCTTCATCTCGTCGAAGCCGGAGCGCACCACGACCTTCACGTCCTCGCCGCCGAGGCGGCGGGCCGAGCGGCAGCAGTCCATGGCGGTATTGCCGCCGCCCAGCACGACGACGCGCCGGCCGATCGACGTCGTGTGGCCGAAGGCGACCGACGCCAGCCAGTCGATGCCGATATGCACATGCGCGGCGGCTTCGGCGGCGCCAGGCACGTCGAGCGGCCGGCCCCGCGGTGCGCCGGAGCCGACGAAGATGGCGTCGTGGCCCTCGGCCAGCAACTGGCGCATGGAGTCGACCGCGCGCTGGCGGAAGTGCACGCCGCCGAGCCCCATGATGTAGCCGACTTCCTCGTCGATGACGGATTCGGGCAGCCTGAAGCGCGGAATCTGGCTGCGGATCATCCCCGCCATGTGGGGGTCGCGATCGAACAGCGTGATCTCGTAGCCCAGCACCGCGAGATCCCTGGCGACCGTCAGCGAAGCGGGACCTGCGCCCACGCAGGCGATCCGACGGCCGTTGCGCTTCGCCGCCGGCTTGGGCAGCCGCGGCGCGATGTCGCTCTTGAAATCCGCGGCCAGCCGCTTCAGGCGGCAGATGGCGACCGGCTCCGGCTTCTCGGTATTCGCCTCCTCGACCCGGCCGCGCCGGCACGCCGGCTCGCACGGACGGTCACAGGTTCGCCCGAGGATGCCCGGGAAGACGTTGGATTTCCAGTTGACCAGGTAGGCGTCGGAATAGCGCCCGGCCGAGATCAGTCTGATGTATTCGGGTACGGGGGTGTGCGCAGGGCACGCCCATTGGCAGTCGACCACCTTGTGAAAGTAGTCGGGTGCCAGCACATCGGTCGGACGCAAGGTCTCCTCCAGGCATCGCTTGCCGCTGCATGACTCATGCGACGCTCCGTCGGTGGGGAAGCGCCAGCACGCAAGCTCGACCAGCGCGTTCCCCTCGCTCGACGCATTCAGCGACCATCGCGCCGAAGCAGCGGCTTAGTTCGTATGTTTGTCAATGAGCTTAACACGTCGCTGTGGCGACGAGACCGAGACGTGGCGCTGCCGGGACAGGATATGACAGTATTCCTGACGGCAGCAGGGACAAGAACAAGACCAAACTGGAGATTTGTCGATGGGAGGCTTGAAGCGCTGGGCCAGGCGCGGAGCGATCGGCCTGGCCGCCTTGGTCGTGGTCGCAGGGGCTGCACTGGTGGTCGCCGCGCAATTCGGGGAACGGAAGATGAACCGCCGGATCGAGGTGCAGGTGGCCGCGGCGGCGGCGCGCACGGATCCGCAATCGATCGACCGCGGCCGTTACCTGTATCGCTCGCGCGGCTGCATGGACTGCCACGGCGAAGACGGCGCCGGCAAGGTGGTCGTCGAGGATGGCAGCGGCCTGCTGGTCAAGGGCCCCGGCATCACGAGCGGCCCGGGTGGCGTCGTGGGCGCGTATACCGACCTCGACTGGACCCGCACCATCCGCCACGGCATCAAGCCCGATGGCCGGCCGGTGATGATCATGCCGAGCGAAGACTACAACCGCCTGACCGACCACGACCTCGGCAGCCTGATCGGCTACCTGCGGCAGATGCCGCCGGCGCCAGGCGGCCCCGCGATCGTGCAGTTGCCGATGCCGCTGAAGGCCCTTTATGCGGTCGGCGCCATCCACGATGCCGCGGGAAAGATCGACCATCGCCTGCCGCCGGCCCAACCGGTACCCGAAGGCGCGACGGTCGAGCACGGGGCCTATGTGGCCAATGCCTGCATCGGCTGCCATGGCCCGCGCCTGGAGGGTGGCCGGATCCCCGGCTCGCCGCCGGACTGGCCGCCGGCAGCCAACCTGCGTCCCGGCAGCGACGGCCCGATGCGGGCCTACGCCGACGCCAAGGCATTCGGCGACATGTTCAGGACCGGCAAGCGTCCCGACGGCAGCGAGGTGAGCAAGGTGATGCCCTTCCTGTCGCTCAAGGAAATGAACGACCAGGACGTGCGGGCGCTGTTCCTCTACCTGCGCAGCTTGCCGGCTGGCTGAGCGACCCCTCGCGAGGCGGCCCCGCGCGAGGCCGGCAGTCCGGGTCCTAAGCCTGCACGCCGTCGGCGAGCGCGGCCACCGCCCGATCGAGCGCGCCGCGCCCGTGGGGCACCTGCAGCACGTCCAGCGCCGCTTCGACGCCGGCGAGACAGCCGAGGATCATCGGCTCGTTCATGTCGCCGAGGTGGCCGATGCGAAAAACGCGGCCGGTGAGGGCGCCGAGGCCGCCCGCCATGGCGACCTGGAAGCGCTCGCGCGCGACGCGACGAATCGTCTCGGGGTCGATGCCGGTCGCCGTCTCCACCGCGGTCACCGATACCGACCGCGCCTGCGGCACCTTGCAGTAGAACTGCAGAGCGCCCTCCTCCGCCCAGCATTCGACCGCCGCATGTACCGCCCGCGCGAGCCGCGCATGGCGCGCGACGACGTTGTCGAGGCCTTCGGCATCGAGCAGCTCCATGGCTGCGCGCAGGCCCATCAGCAGGTGCAGCGGCGCGGTGCCGCAGAACTTGCGATAGCCGTGCTCGCTCTTGCGGCGGCGCCAGTCCCAGTAGAAGCGCGGCGCCGGATTGGCGTCCGCCACCGCGCTCGCGCGCTCGTTGACGGCGACGAACCCCAGGCCGGGCGGCACCATCAGGCCCTTCTGCGAAGCGCCCACGGCCACGTCGACGCCGAAATCGTCCATCGCGAAGGGTGCGGCGGCAAGCGAGGCGACCACGTCGGCGACCAGCAGCGCGGGATGACCCACCGCGTCCAGGGCGGCGCGCACCGCCCGCAGGTCGCTGGTGATCGCGCCGGCGGTGTCGGTCTGCACGAAGAAGACGGCGGCGATCTCGTGCTGCTTGTCGGCCGCCAGCACCTCGCGCACCGCGCCGATGTCGATCGGATGGCCATCGCGGATCGGCGTGCGGATGACCTTGGCGCCGAGACCCTCGGCCTGGACCGCCCAGGATTCCGAGAAGTGGCCGATGCCCGGCACCAGCGCGGCCTTGCCCGGCGCGATGAGGTTGACGATGGCCGCCTCCCAGGCGCCGTGACCATTGCAGGCATAGAGGAACACGTCCGAATGCCGGGTGCGCAGCACTCGCCTGAGCCCGACCTCGCAGGTGGCGATGAGGTCGTCCACCCGCGGATCGCCGAGATCCATCGGCTGCCGGTGCATCGCGTCGAGCACCTCGTCCGGCAGGTGCGTCGGTCCCGGTGAGTGGAGAAATCGGATGCCGGGTATCCGGCTGGGCTTCACGGTCACTTTGCGTCGACC
Source organism: Pseudomonadota bacterium (assembly GCA_023441105.1). The sequence goes on from JAEZQX010000373.1 coordinate 9,729, forward strand.
TCCGTCGTCGATGCGAATGCAAGTTCGCGCGTGGGCGCGGCATGGGGTTGCGAGGCCAGCAACGAGCGCACGTCACGCGCCGCGGCGCCGAGATCGTCCCAGCGCTCGGGATGGCAACTGAACAGCAGGATCTGGTGGCGGGTGGCCGCATCATAGAGGATCCGCTTCATCTGCGACATCCGTGCCGCGTCGCTGTTGACCAGGCAGTCGTCGAGGATGATGAGGGTCGGCCGGTTTGCGGCCTTGAGCAGGTCCGCATAGGCGAGACGACTGATCAGGCTCAGCTGCTCGCGCGTGCCGAAGCTGAGCTCGTCGAACGGGCCCGGCACGACACCGTTGGCCATGCCGCAGCCGGTGGCGGCGCGGCCGTCGGCGCTGCGAGGATCGGTGGCAAGTGCGATCGGCTTGAGCGCTTCGTCGAGCGTCACGCTCGCGCCCGGCATCAGGAGCCGCAGGTAGTGGTTGAGGCGCTCGAGCAGCGGTGCCTGCAGCCGCCGGGTCAGCGCCTGCCGCTTCGCGAGCAGCATGCCCGCCAGCAGCGCCAGCGCCTGGGCGCGCCGCTGCAGTTCCTGGTGGCGGGCCTGCGCGCGCTGCAGCGCACCGCTCGCCTCGGCGAGCTGCTCCTCCAGGCCGCCGGCGCCCGCGGCATCGAGCTGCGCCTGCAGTCCGATGAGCTCGCTGCGACGCTGGTCGTGTGCCTCGATGGCCCGTCTGGCGCTATGCCCCAGGCGCTCCACGTCCTGGCGCATCACTTCCGGTCGTTCGGCCTCGATGGTGGCCTGCCCCCGCTCGACCTGCGCCGCCAGCGCGGCATAGCGCAACCGGGCCGCCTCGAGCTCGGCGGCATTCTGCTCGACCCGCTGCCGGTAGGCCTGGTCCTGCTCCGCCGCCTGCAAGGAGGCCAGTTCGCCCTCGGCATGCGCCAGCGCGCCGCGTGCCGCACCCCAGGCGGCCCGGGCCGCCTGCTCGGCGGCCTGCGCCTGGCGCAACTGCTGTGCGGCGTCCGCCTGGGCCCTCCGGGCATCCGGCACCAGGGGCAGGCCGGCATCCTCGGCCGGCGCCTGCGCGAGCCGTGCGTCGACATCCGCAAGCTCGCCGGCCACGGCAGCGATCTCCGCACCCATCGCATCCAGTCCCCGCGGCGCCAGCTCCGCCAGCAGACCCTGCTCGACCTGCGCGTCGTGCTCCGCGGCCTTGCGCTGCTGCAGGCGCTGTTCGGCAGCGGCCAGGCTGTCGAGCCCCAGCGACTGCAGCAGCGACGCGTGGGCCGCCTCGAGGCCGTCCCGCGCCGCCGCCAGGTTGGCGAGATCCTCTCCGCCGGGCTCGATGGTGAGGGTGCCGACCTGCGGGATCGTCAGGACCGTGCGACGGACCAGCCGCGAGCGACCTGCCTGCGACAGGCTCTCGCCCTCACAGTCGATCGATCGTCCGGGCTCGAGGTGCCAGCTCAGGCCGGTGGCGGCCGACTCCAGGCGGACGCGCGCGGCCTGGATGTCGCGCTCCTGGCGGCGCAGCGACTGCAACTGGTCGTCGCCGATGCGGCGCGCCGCGATCTCCTGGCGATGCCGGTTCAGCCGCTCGGCAATCTCGCGGGCCTGGCGATAGGCTGTCTCGAGGCGGACGTGGTGTGCCTTGAGCTCGCCGATGCGCCCGAGCAGGCTGCGCCGCTGTGCCTGGCCTTCGGCGGCGAGCAGCCGCGCCTGCGCCGCTTCCTGCGCCGCCTGCGCTCCTGCCAGGCGATGGGCATGGGGAGCGAGGGCGACGTCGGCGTCCGCGAGACTTGACTTCGCCTGCTCGAGTGCCGCGAGGCGCTGGCCGAGGCGGGCGGTCTGTTCGCCGAAGCCGGCGCGCTGCTGTTCGAGCAGGCGGATCTGCACCGCCATCTGCGCCAGCAGCTGGCGATCCGCCGTCAGCGCCTCGGCCAGCTTGGCGACCTGCGCCAGGCGCTCCTGCGCCTCCCGCGCCTGCGCCTCGAAGCGCTGCCAGGGCCGCTCCCGGCTCTCGGTCTGGATCTGCGCCGCGATGCTGCCGAACCGGTCCACCTGCTCGCGATAGGCCGACAGCTGCGTCTCGAGCGCCGCCACCCGGTCACGGGCGGCCGCCAACGCCGTGGTCGCGTCCTTGAGCTCGCCGGCAGGCTGGCCGGTGCGGGTCAGCAGCCTGTCGCGCTCAACACGGACACGCTCGAAGATGTCGTCGCCACCGGTGCTGGTCACCTCGCCGAGCGATTGGTCGAGCGCCTTGCGGAGGTGGTCGGTGGCGTGCTCCACCGGACCATGAAGCTCCTGGCCGCTGCCCTGCTGGATCCACAGCAGGCCCGGCACACCCCAATGCTCCGGCCTGCTGGCGCCCTTGGCGGCGTACTGGAAGCCCAGCAGCTCGGCCAGCCGCGCTTCGGCCTCGGCATTTTCCAGGGTGCGGCCGTCGACCTCGAGGGTGCAGCGCTTGCGCGACAGGAAGCGCTTGTGCAGGCGGTAGTGCCGGCCCCCGGTCGCGAACTCGATCTCCACGCTGGGCGCCGCGCCGGCATCACCCCATGGCAGCAGGTCGGACACGCTGCTCGAGCCATAGCGCTCGAAGAACGCCGCCCGGATGGCCCGGACGATGGTGCTCTTGCCTGCGCCATTCGGACCGACAAACAGGTTGATCCCCTGGCGCAGGCCGTCGATCTCGACCGGCTCCCGGTACTGGCGCAGCGACTCGATCCGCAGCCGCGACAACCTCATGATTGCCGCTCGAGCAGGATGCCGGCGAGCAGGTTGAGCGCCTCGGCGCCGCCGTCGTCGCCGGCCTGCGCGAGGTCGCGCAATTCCGCCAGCACCTCGCCGACGTAACCGTCGGCGGCCAGGGCGGCGATGTCGGCATCGGTCGGCTTGAGCCTGATGCCGGCGAGATCCGTCTCGAGGGTCCGGGCACGCGCCTGCGCGACGCCGAGGAGCCGGCGGATGCGCCGTTGCTGCTCGAGGTCGACATCACCCGCCAGCCGCAGCGCAACCACGTCGCGGGCATCGATCGCCGCCAGGCTGCTTTCCAGTTCGTCGAGATCGCTGGCCACCGTCAAGCGCCGCTCCCACTCGCGCCAACGGTAAGCCGCGATCGGCACTACCTCCACCAGCGGCTCGACGCCGGGTCGCGCGATGTCCACCTGCAGGACGTTGCCGGGCTCGTTGGCGCGGAAGCGGTCGGGCTCGGGGGTGCCGCTGTACCAGGTGCGCGCGTCGATGCGGCGGGTGCCGTGCCAGTCCCCCAGCGCCAGGTAGTCGAGCCGGGCGGTGGCAGCGCGGTCGGCGGCGATCGGGTTGGTCGCATCCACCGTCTCCGGCAGGATGCCCGCGACGCTGCCGTGGGCCAGTCCGAGGCGGATCAGCGCCGGGTCGGAGGGCTCGTCGTCGAACCAGGCCGTGAGGTCGCTGTAGGTCTGACGCTGGGTCAGCGGCGCGGCCAGCACGATGCAGCCGAGCTCGTCGTAGACGGTTGCCGCCGGGCGATCCAGCAGATCGACGTTGACTGGCAGGCAGTCCAGCTGGCGGGCGCGGGTCCAGACACCGGCAGCGAGCGCGGCGTCGTGGTTGCCGGGCATCATCAGCCAATGCCCCGGATAGGGCGCGAGCGCATTGAACAGCCGGCGGACGGTACGGTCGGAGACCGTCTGCGCGTCGAACACGTCGCCGGCCACCAGCACGGCGTCGGCGGCCCGCTCGGCTGCCAGCCGGGCGATCCGTTCCACCGTCTCCAGGCGCGCTTCTGCAATCAACGCGGCGTCTTCCGCACCGAAGCGCGGGTACGTGCGGCCGATCTGCCAGTCGGCAGTGTGGATGAAGCGGGGCATGGCAACTATTGGATGGATGAACAGTCCTTCAGCCGCAAGGATACCCTTTCGCGCAGCCTTCTTATGGACGAGGACAGGGGATTACAGCATCCCTTTTAAAGACTCCAATGCGAATGATTCCCATTTCGTGCTAGAGTGACTGCATGCCGTTCGGTGCCGTGTACGCGCGACGAGGACGGATGAGGGGTAGCCACCACGGGAGCAGCCAATGGATGCATGGAAGAAACTGATCTGCAGAGGCAATCGCAGCTTCGAGCGCGGCCAAATGAATGAGGCTGCCGGGCAGTACCTGGCGGCATTGCAGGAGGCCGACCGGTGCATCGGCCGGGTGGCGATCGAATGCGCTGCGGCGGAAGGATGCCAGTCCAGCAGCCAGTGCCGCTATCTCGATGCCGTGGCTGCGGTGGCCGCCTACGTGGTCAGCCGCCTCAATCTCGTCGACCTGTGCCTGCGGCTCGATCGCGGCGACGAGGCTGCCGAACACCTCCAGGCGATGCAGGCCCGACTGCACGCCATCATCGACGACAGCGGCCAGCCCTGGACGCTGCGCGCGGCCGCCCTGCGCAACAGCAGACGGGCCCAGGACGCGGTGCTAAGCTTTGTCGAGGAGCATGGCATTGCGGGCCCGTCTTGTGCTTTCGAGCGGTCGATCACCCATCTGCCGCCGAGTGCGGTCCTCCACTGAATCACCCCAGTCGCCTGCCGATTCATGAAGCCTGCAGCCGTCCGCACCGTCCCCGCTTTGGAAGCTCATCCATGAACTGGCGCGCAGTCGGCACGCAGATGCCGCGTCCGCGGCGCCTGTTCGGCGCGCTCATTGCGGTCGCAGGCGTGCTGGTTCTCACCCAGAACGCCTGGGAGGCGGCTGTCTTCCACGACCCGCGCGTCGCCCAGGCACTGCTGGGCGGACTGATGGCCGCCGCCGCCACCGCACTCGGCACGGTCCCGATGCTGGTGTCGCGACCGCTGTCGGAGCGGGTACAGGACACCTTGCTCGGCTTCGGCGCGGGCGTGATGCTGGCCGCCAGCAGCTTCTCGCTGATCATTCCCGGCCTCGAGGCGGCGATCGACCAGGGCGCGGGACCCTGGATGAGCGGCGCCATCATCGGCGGCGGCATCCTGATCGGCGCCGCGCTGCTGCTCGGCATCGACTACGCGCTGCCGCACGAGCATTTCATCAAGGGCATCGAGGGCAGCCGGGCCAAGTCGATCAAGCGCGCCTGGCTCTTCGTGTTCGCCATCTGCCTGCACAACCTGCCGGAAGGCCTTGCCATCGGCGTTGCCTTCGGCGGCTCCGACCCGGCCGCCGCCACCGCGCTGACCACCGGCATCGCCATCCAGGACGTGCCCGAAGGGCTGGTGGTGGCACTGGCCCTGCGCGGCGTCGGCTTCAGCCGGATGCTCGCCATCGGGCTCGGCGTGGCCTCCGGCATGATCGAGCCGGTCGGCGCCGTGCTGGGCGCTTCGGTGGTCACCGTCTCGGCCACGCTGCTCCCGTGGGGACTGGCCTTCGCCGCCGGCGCCATGCTGTTCGTGGTCAGCCACGAGATCATCCCCGAATCGCATCGCAAGGGACACGAGCGATTCGCGACCGGCGGCCTGATGGTCGGCTTCGTGCTGATGATGATGCTGGATACGTCGCTGGGCTGAGGCGGCGGCCGCGGGAATCGCCTAGGGCGGTGGCTGCAGCAAGTGCCGGCGTGATCCCCCGAGGCGCCGATTGGTCCGGACGTCGACGCCACCGCCTTGCTTCAGGATCTCGCGCGCCTGCGTCGTCAGCCTCTGCAGCAGCACTTCCAGCAGCAGAGCCTCGCCTTCGTCGAGCACTGCCATGATGCGCTGGTTGATGGCCGCGAGCCGCGGAAACAACGCCTCGTACAACTCGTGCCCGGCCGAGGTGAGATCCAGCAACTGGCGCGATCCCTGAGGCAGCGGCTGGCGGCAGGCCAACCCCTTCGCCACCAGGTTGCCGATCGCGCGTGAAACCCGCGCCTGGTCAACCTCCGTGCGCCGCACCAGCGCCGACGGCGCCATGGCACCGTCCTCGTGAAGGGCCGCCAGCAGGCGCCACTCCAGGCGCGACACGCCGTAGCTGCCCTCGCACAGCCGGATCGCCGGAGCGCCGCCCAGGTTCAGCAGGCGCTTGAGCCGATAGTTGAGGAAATCGTCGTGCTCCCGGGGCTGCTTCAGGCGGCTCATGCAGGTCCTCAAGCATGTTTTGAACAACAGCGTCCGCGCCGCCTATAGTGGTCCCTACCGCGCTGGTGGGCAAGCTTCCGGAGGAGCACCCCGATGATGGCAACCGCTGCAAGACTCACTTTCCTTCTGGCCGCCATGCTCACCGCGCCTGCGGCGGGCGGCGCGGAGATTCCGCCGGCATGGCGGCCGACAAAGCCGGTCAAGGTCCTGCACGGGTTTCCGCCGGGAGGGCCGCCAGACCTGGTGCTGCGGCGGATCGCCACCCAGCTGGAGGCCCGGCTGGGCCAGCCGGTGTTGGTCGAGAACCGCCCCGGAGCATCCGGCACGATCGCCGCCGCCGGCGTCGCGCGAGCGGCGCCGGATGGATATACGCTGCTGTTTGGCGTCGCCGCCAACCTGGCCGTCGCGCCCGCAATCATGTCGCCTGCGCCCTACGACCCGATCAAGGCCTTCGCGCCCATCGTCGAGGTTGCCCGCGGCCCCTATGCCTGGATCGTCCGCGCCGACGCGCCGGCCAGGACTCTCGCGGAGTTCATCGCGTGGGCACAAGCCTCTCCAGGCAGCCTCAACTACGCGTCGCCGGGCATCGGCAGCGTGCATCATCTAGCCACCGAGATGTTCAAGCAGTCGTCCGCGATCGACCTGCTCCACGTGCCGTACAAGGGCGGGATGTACGCGGCCCTCCTGGCCGGTGAAGTTCATGCCCTGTTCGAATCCCTGCCGAGCCCACTGCCTTACCTGCAGGCAGGAAAAATCCGGATCCTCGGCGTGACGGGTCCGCGACGGCTCGCCATGCTGCCCACCGTGCCGACCTTCATCGAGCAGGGCGCCGCCGACGTGGATGCCAGTTCGTGGTGGGGCTTCGTGGGACCGGCGGGGCTGCCGGGGCCGATCGTCGACCGATTGAACATCGAGATCACCGCCGCGCTCGCGGAGCCGGCGATGCGGGAAGCGCTGGGGCAATGGGGCATCGAAGCCACTCCGGGAACGCCGGCGAGCTTCGCTTCCTTCATCGAAGCCGAGGCAGGCAAGTGGCGCGAGCGTATCCGCCGGTTCGGCATCAAGCCCGACTGAGTGCAGCTGGAACAGCTCGGCCACGAGCCCGCCGTCGGCCCTTCGAAGCTGCCGGCACAGTGGCTGCTTGCCCGCGTGCCAAAGGCGGGATGAGGGTCGCCAGGAGGCCTGCACGGTAGAATCGGCTGGTCGATGCACTGCCCAGCAGGCCAACCAGATGTCCCGGACGATCCAAGCCCTGACCCGCCAGCCGGCCGACGGCACGGACGCACCTGCCGGCGATCCAGGCGTTGCTGCCGCGGCCGCTCCGGCCGCTGTCGCCGCGTCCGCTGCCGGGCCGCTGCGCGACACGCTCACCCTGCCTGGGGGCCACGACAGGCTGCTGCTGCATTCCTGCTGCGCCCCGTGCTCCGGCGAGCCGATGGAAGCGATGCTGCATTCGGGCATCGACTTCACCATCTTCTTCTACAACCCCAACATCCATCCGCAGAAGGAATATGAATTGCGCAAGGAGGAGAACATCCGCTTTGCGCAACAGCACGGCATTCCCTTCATCGATGCGGACTACGACACCGACAACTGGTTCGAGCGCGCCCGCGGGCTGGAGAACGAGCCGGAACGGGGTGCCCGCTGCACCGCCTGCTTCGACATGCGTTTCGAGCGCACGGCGCTGTACGCGCACGAGCACGGCTTCAAGGTGATGACCAGCTCGCTGGGGATCTCGCGCTGGAAGGACATGGCGCAGATCAACGGCTGCGGCATCCGGGCCGCCTCGCGCTATCCCGGCATGCACTACTGGGACTACAACTGGCGCAAGGGTGGCGGCTCGGCCCGCATGATCGAGATCTCCAAGCGCGAGATGTTCTACCAGCAGGAGTACTGCGGCTGCGTCTACTCGCTGCGGGACACCAACCGCCATCGCCGGGCGAACGGCCGGGATCGCATCCGGATCGGCGTCCAGTACTACGGCAAGCCGGCCGAGGGCCAGCAGGGATGAGCTCGAATGGCGACGACATGTCCCTGGAGGTGATCGAGCTCCAGTCCGGCAAGAACCCCACCGCGAGCCTGATCGTGCTGCACGGGCTCGGCGCCGACGGCACGGACTTCGTGCCGATCGCGCAGGAGCTGCGGCTCGATCCGATCGGCGAGGTGCGCTTCCTGTTCCCGCATGCGCCGGTGATGCCGGTCACGATCAACGGCGGCATGCGCATGCGCGCCTGGAACGACATCATCGGCACCGATCTGGCGCGGCGCGAGGACGAGCGCGGCCTGCGCTCGTCGCAGGCGCTGGTGCAGGCGCTGATCGCGCGCGAGCGCGAGCGCGGCATCGCCGCCCGGCGCATCGTGCTGATGGGCTTCTCGCAGGGCTGCGCGATGACGCTGATGACCGGCCTGCGCTACCCGGAACG